>NZ_JABFFO010000002.1:0-371616 GCF_016124155.1 Acinetobacter sp. AC1-2 | reverse complement strand
TTTTCTGACTTAAATTTCGCTCAAATAAACTTCGAGTAATTTAAACCAATCAATCAATGATAATATTTCGATCAATCAATCAGTAAAAATCCACACAAGTTGTTCTTCATAATCTCTTAATGATCTTCTTACTGGTTCGTCACCAGCAAGCTAGGTCGGCTATATTACTCTTAATCTCTTAAAAGTCAACAGGTAATTTCGATATTTTTAAAACTTATTCTCAAAACCAACTTCTTATCAAATCCACTGCTCAAAGCAATCAACCCAATTCCAAGTAACTGTTTTTCAACAAGTTCTTATCTGCATCACCGCCGATGGATGTGCATTATAGACCATTAAATCCCCTTGGCAACCCCTTTTTTAAATAAACATGATCGTCTGTTTATTTTTTAACCTTTTTAGCATTTTATCTATATTATTTGATCAATTTTACATTGATAATAGGTTATCAATTTTGTATTAAAGCATATCTCCATCCAACTGCACATTAAGTATTAGCCTGGCTGGCGGTTAAGGAATTATATGAATTATTCTAATTTAATTTTACTAAGCGTGTTATCTGTAGGTGTTTGTACCTCTATATATGCTCAAGAAAACACGATAAGTGAATCTGCTAATGCTAGTTCATTAGAAGAAACGGGGCCGAATCACCCCCGTTCACAAATTATTAAAGATTTAAAAAATATTAAAGTTAAAGATTTAAAAATTAATGCAAATGCAGCACAACCAGATTTAGTTAAAGATCCTTTGCAGTCATTGAACCGTCCAATTTATTCTTTTAATGATATGTTGGACCGCAATTTCTTGCGCCCCGTTGCTGTTCAATATAGAGAAAAGACTCCAGAAGATGTACGTGGCTCTTATCGCCAGTTCCGTAAAAATCTTGGTGAACCATGGAATGCTGTTAATCAGCTTATTCAAGGTCGTCCAGGTCGTGCAGCAAAAACTTTAGGTCGATTTACGATTAATACCTTAACTACTCTTGGTTTGGCAGACCCAGCCAGCCGCTTAGGTTTACCGACTGAGGAAGAGAATTTTGGTGTAACTCTTGGTTATTATGGTGTGCCTTCTGGTCCATTCCTTATGTTACCTTTCTTTGGGCCAAGTACTTTGCGTGATGGTTTTGGTTTGGCAGTAGACGCCCAAGCTCGTCCACAAAAATATGTTATGGATGATCAAGAGGGTCTTTATTGGTCAAGCAATCTATTACAAGCTGTTGATACTCGTGCTCAATATCTGGACTTAGATCAAACTTTACAGGGTGATCAATACGCTATGATTCGAGATTTATATCTCCAACGTAAAGCATTCCAGATTGCAGAGAAAAAGGGCGACTCAGCTGATGTGTCTTTCATTGATGATGACTCAGAAGATACACCGGATGAGAATCAAAACCCTTAAAAGATGAAATCGAGGTATTGCTTGGATTGAGAGTTCGGCAATACCTTGATTTTGATGATACATACTCTATGATGAATAAAGTGATCATATAAAAGGACTACCATATCTTCTATGTATTTTATTAAACCGACACGCTCTATTCCTTATTTAGAGCAAGCTTTGGATAAACTACCAGGCTTACAAGTCATTAACATAGATGATTTAGACTTATATGATCCAACCATCATTGCAATTGCAGATGTACAAGATTTCTTAACTTATAAGTGGAATTTACCGACTATTGTAATTGCTTTTGAAAATGAAGGTAGCGCTTTAGCTCATGCATGGGAAGCAGGTGCTCTTGCAGGTTGGGTATGGAATCAATTACCTAACGATTTAAACAAAGCCTTATCAAGAATTGATGCTCAATATAAACGTAATCAAGATAGTCGTGACTTACCTTCAGCTGCTGAATTGCAAAAACGCTTATTACCAAACCCAATCGATTTATTAAATTATGAAGTCGAAACTTTCTTTCAGCCTTCAGCTTATCTTTCTGGTGATTGGTATGACTATTGGAAATTAAACGATAAAGAGGTTTTATTTTATCTTGCAGATGTTTCAGGTCATGGTGTAACGAGTAGTTTGCTAACATCATGGATGGCAGCTTTCCATGGTCGATCTAAAACCCCAAGACAATTAATTAAAAAATTAAACGGGATGTTGGTTCAAGAAAATATTGAAAAGCACATTACGATTGTTGTGGGTATTTTAAATCTTGAAACGCACACTCTTCGTTGGTCAAGTGCAGGGCACTACCCCCCTCCTATTATTTTCGAACCTAACCAACCACCTAAAATTCTAACAACGAGCAGTTTTCCGCTAGGTTTAACGGATGAGTTGGAAGTTGAAGAGCATATTTGTACACTAAACCACCAATCACGCTTCATTGTTTGCTCTGATGGAGCCCTCGAACCCTTTGATGGTGGTTTAAACGATCAGTTCCAACAATTAGTTCATCATTTGCAAAATCAATCATTTCAAGCACCCGATCATGTGGCCGATGATATTGCCATCTTTAGTCTTTGTCGAATGAATTAATTTACGAATCAATTAATTACATAATATACGACCTAAGGACTCTTGAGTCTGAGATGGCACTATGTGATAATTTTTCTATCCTTCTCTGAAAATGGCATTTATATGTCAACAGGTCATGTTGAATATGCAAGCTTAAATGGAACGCATATTTTCAAACTTATTGGTGAAGTGCGAGCCCATTCTTGTATAAGTCTAGACAAACTTTTAAACAGAATTGAACAGCAAGAGAATGTTGTTGGTGCAATCGTTGATTTAACCCAAACAACATTTATTGATAGTACTGTATTAGGTATCTTAGCTAAGCTAGGTTTAAAGCTGAAACAGACTCATCATATTCAAGCTGTGATGCTATCTACCAATCCAGATATCACAACCTTAGCCAACAGTATGGGGCTAGGGCAGGTTTTTGTCATTTTGAATTATTGTGGTGATCCTAATGTTTGTACGTTAACGTTAACAGATGAACAAATCACTCATAATGCAATGCTAAGAACTGTTCTGGATGCACATAAGACATTGATGAAACTCAATGCAAACAATCAGAATATGTTTGAGCCACTTGTGAAGCAGTTACAGAAAGAACAAGATACGCTTGAACAGGTATCAGATAAGCAAAATGCCTGATTTTCACGATTAAGCCGGATTAGAATATGACTCTTGTTTCTGTTGCTCAAATGAACTCTCAAGATGATATTGAAAATAATTTTCAAGTCATTGAGTCTTTGATTCAACAAAGCAAGGCGCAAAATGCTAGCCTGATTGTTTTCCCCGAAAACTTTGTATGTTTTGCTGCTGGAAAACAACGTGAAACTGCTGAGCAATTTGAATCTATTCAACAAAGGCTTGAGCAACTAGCACATCAATATCAAATCTGGATTGTGGCTGGCACCTTACCATGTCCATTCCGTCCAGATGGATCTTCGATTCAAGATGGTCGCGTCCGGACGGTTAGCCTCTGTATCAGCCCTGAGCGTACAGAAGCACGTTATGACAAGATCCATTTATTTGATGTACAAGTTGGTGATGCAGTCGGTGGTTATCAAGAGTCTCGTTTCTTTGAACCGGGAACAGACGTAGTAGTCACATCTACCCCTTTTGGCAATATTGGCTTAATGGTATGTTATGACTTACGTTTTCCAGAGCTTGCTCTAACGCTAAGACAACAAGGCGCTCATCTTCTTACTGCTCCTGCTGCATTTACCTACACAACTGGGCAAATGCATTGGCAACTTCTGCTACAGGCTCGGGCAATGGATAGCCAATGTTATGTTTTAGGTGCAGCACAACAGGGCTGGCATGGTGAAAAACGACAAACCTGGGGACACTCTGGGGCAACAGATAGTCGTGGTCAAATTTTAAGTATGATTGGATATGAAGGGAATGGTTTAATCACTGTGCCCTTTGATTTAACAGCACAAGATATCGTCCGCTCTTCAATGCCTCTAATGACACACCGTAAATTGATTCACTATTAAAAGTTTAATTATTCATGTGGAAATACTTATTTAGCTTTTTTTGCTTGGGGGCAAATATTCATTGTTATGCAGAGTTTGGCACAACGAATCATTTCGTTTTACCAACCGCACAACTCAAATCAGATATTCTTCCCTCTACTCCTAAAGATATTCCTTTGCCTGCATTTGGCCAAAGAATAATTGGATGGGGAACTGGCGCAGAAGGCGCAAGACAACGTTTAGAAAACATTCAACCAGCAGATGTTTCTATGATTAAAAAACAAGGAACAACACTTGAAATGATTACTGCTTGGAAAGATTTTTATGAACAAGAGCAACAACGTAGTGTAAATAATCCTACCGCTAAATATCGTGCGCGTTTAATGAAAAAAATTGCAGATCTATGGTAGACAATTTTATCTAAAAGATTTTTATCTTATGGAATAATTGATTTAATTATTCCATTTTTTATGTGCCTTAATTTACTTTATTCATAACCTATTCTTATGAACATTTAAGAAACTGAATAGAACGCGATATACTACAAAAGCAATATTAGTTTCTTTGAGGAATATATGGACCAAGACTGTAAAAACTTAAAGCTTGAGAATCAACTATGTTTCCTCGTCTATTCAACAAATTTAGCTCTTAATCAGCTCTACAGAAAACTCCTAGCACCTTTGGGTATTACCTATCCTCAATATTTGGTGATGTTAGTTTTATGGGAACAGGATGAGGTTACTGTTTCAGAAATTGGTGCCAAGCTTTTTTTAGAATCATCAACTCTCACCCCTATTCTGAAAAAATTAGAAGCCCTACATTTTCTTCACCGCACTCGCTCAACGCAAGATGAACGCCAAGTTATTATTACGCTAAGCGATGAAGGAAAAAAGTTAAAAGATCAGGCAATGAATATTCCAGCCGAAGTACTAGATGCAAGTTCATGTGATATGACAACGCTACTGGACCTAAAAGATCAACTTACTAAACTCCGTACAAACCTAGTCAAATAAACAGCAATTTTTTCAAAAAATATACTTGTCAAAATAATTAAGTCGTGTACGATATATTTGTATTCAATTTATTTTAGGAATAAAAACGATGTCATTAGAAAAAGTTGTTTATCGCGCAAAAGCTAAGGCAACCGGTGGCCGTGATGGCCGCGCAACCTCATCAGACGGTGTATTAGATGTACAACTTGGCGTACCTAAAGAAATGGGTGGTGCTGGTGGTGCTGTAACAAATCCCGAGCAATTATTTGCAGCTGGTTATTCAGCATGCTTTTTAGGCGCTTTAAAATTTGTTGCAAACCGCGATAAATTTAATATTAGCAAAGATGCGTATGTAGAAGGCGAAGTAGGTATTGGTCCAATTCCTACAGGTTTTAGTATTGAAGTAACTTTAAATGTTTACTTGGTTGGCATGGACCGTGAAGAAGCTGAAAAGTTAGTTGCAGCGGCTCATATCGTTTGCCCATATTCAAATGCAACTCGCAATAATATTGATGTGAACTTTAATATTGTGACTGAGTAATTTTTTAAGTTTAAAAAAAATGCCCGAATCTTATCGGGCATTTTATTGCACGTTACAAATTATGCTTCACTTGCTTCATTGGTTACTCGAAGCACTTCTTCAAGTGTAGTTTTACCTGTAAGTACTTTGCGTAAACCATCATCACGAATAGAGCCAGAGTACTGACGAGCATGATTTTCTAATTCATATTCAGCCGCATTTCCGTGAATCTGACGACGCATAGAGTCATCAACAGGCACGATTTCATAAATAGCCGTACGCCCATTAAAACCTAAATGTGAACAATGATCACACCCTTGAGCCTGTGGTAACTTCAACATAGACTCACTATGAATATGCTGAAATACCTGTCTTTCGAAAGTATCTGCTTCACGCCATGTCATACAATGTTGACATAGGGTACGAACCAAACGTTGAGCAATCACTCCAATTAAAGAGCTCGATAATAAGAATGGTTCAATCCCCATATCTTTAAGTCGAGTGACCGCGCCAATAGCTGTATTGGTGTGCAGTGTAGATAAAACCAAATGACCTGTTAATGATGCTTGCACTGCAATTTCAGCAGTTTCCAGATCACGAATCTCACCCACCATGACCACATCGGGATCTTGACGTAGCATTGCTTTTAGAGCGCGGGCAAAAGTCATATCCACTTTAGTATTGACCTGTGTCTGCCCAATACCTTCAAGTTGATATTCAATCGGATCTTCAGCTGTCAAAATGTTACGCGTATTGTCGTTTAGATCCGATAAGGCTGCATACAAGGTCGTCGTTTTCCCCGAGCCTGTAGGACCTGTTACTAAAATAATACCATGGGGACGATGTACGAGTTGAGTTAAACGCTCATAGTCATTTGCCATCAAACCCAAATGGATCATATTAAGACGACCAGCTTGTTTATCAAGCAAACGCATTACTACCCTTTCACCATGTGATGAAGGTAAAGTCGAAACACGGACATCCACTTCACGTCCAGCAAGACGTAAAGAAATACGACCATCTTGCGGTACACGCTTTTCTGCAATATCGAGTTTTGCCATGACTTTAATACGTGAAACCAGCAAAGGCGCCAACTCACGGCGTGGCTGTACAATTTCACGTAATTGACCATCTACACGTAATCGTACAGATAATTTTTTTTCAAAAGCTTCAATATGAATATCAGAAGCTCCTACCCGTATTGCTTCAGAAAGAAGTGCATTAATAAGACGAACAATTGGGGCATCATCTTCTTGGTCCATCAGATCTTCTGTTTCTGGAACCTGATCAGCCAAGCTTAATAAATCAGGATGATCTTCTAAACCTGCTGCAACTTCTTGTGACTCCCCTGTATCTCGCGCATAACTTGTACTAAGCAGTGCATTAAATTCTTGTTCAGTGCATAACTGATAGTGTGCTGGTTTTCCTAAAATTCGTCTTGCTTCCTGCAATGCAATTTTTTCAGTATTTTGACGTCTAATAATAAATACTTGATCACCGTCATAACGAAATAAAACACCATGACGCTTGGCAAAACTATATGGAACTTGTATTTGTTTCAATATTTGCATCACAATTTATAATGATGAGTAAGATGATTTTGAGTGTACTCTAAGCAGATTACAGCGTGAAGTCTGTTTAACAACTCGGTAGAGGAATTTTACGTCTTGTTTGAAAATAATGAATATCAGCCTCGCCCCCAGAATTCTTTAAAATGGTGGGGAGAACAGCGCTTTGAAATTAATCAGTCGAACGCATGGCAATTTGGTTCAATGCTTTTCCGTCTAACTCGCGGTATAAAAGAATGGCGTATCGAATATTATCGTCCATCTCTTCAAGACGATAATGAGCAAGATTGGCACCCAATCGCAGATCCGAATTTTGCCTTTCCGCATACTGTTCAAGTAGAACGCTACATGTTCCGGAAAACTAATCCAGAATTTCTACTGATGCCACGTCTGGCAGATCGTTCCGTAGTAATTAAACCCGTTGACCCTATCTACATTCCAGCGGGACAACGCGGAACTCTTTATATTAGTACACCGCTATGGATTGCAGGTTTAGTCGAAAGTCAGCACGAGCCTTTGTTTGAAATTCCTCTAATTCAGCCCAAAGATACATGGTTTGGTCCAAATGCCCAGCAAGGCGAAATCTGTTATGCCACTTCAGTAGATGGGCGTACCGATTTGAATCTGTTAACACCCCGTGCGTTTCGTGCTGTTACTCCAATTGATTTTCACAATACCAGTAATCATCAATTGCGTTTTGACCGCATGAATGTGCCAGTTACCGCCCTACCTCTTTTTTATAGTGAAAGTACAGGGCGTTTATGGACATCTCAAATTAAAGTTTTCTATGAAGGCTCTGACCGTCCTGCACGCATTCGTATTGAAAACCGGACTCCACCACTTGCGGGTGAAGTGACCTATGTTCATCCACCACGTTCACCTGGTGGAGCACTATTTAATATGTTTGATTCATTCTTTTAAGAGGTTTATATGGCTGATACAAGTATTCCTAAGGATATCGCTGATAGCCTCACCAGTATATTTACCAATATCAATACCGAGCGTATTAGTGAAATTTTAGTCGCTGTTGTGCTTTGCTTTATTGGTTTTGTGCTTGCACGTATTATTTCAAATACGTTTATTAGAACTATTGGCTCACGTTTTAATGCCCATCAACGCCTTGTGTGGCGTCGTGGTATTTTTTATTTTATTTTCTTACTCTTCATTATGACGAGTTTAAAAGAAGCTGGTTTTAAACTAAGCGTATTCCTTGGTGCCGCAGGGATTCTAACAGTAGCACTCGGTTTCGCATCGCAAACGTCTGCCAGTAACTTAATCAGTGGTTTATTTTTGATTGGCGAAGGTTCGTTTGAAGTCGGTGATACGATCCAGATTACCCTCATTCGTGGAAATACGATTGAAGGTGAAGTGATCTCAATCGACTTACTCTCCGTGAAATTACTTACACTCGACAATGTTTATATTCGTCTGCCAAACGAACAGCTTATTCGCGCGCCTGTACACAACTTATCTAAATACCCAATACGACGTATTCCAATTACACTCGCAATTAACTTCCATGAAGACATCATAAAAGTTCGCGAAGTTCTACTTAATGTAGCAGCTCATTATCCGCTTGTGCTAGATGACCCAAAGCCTGCTGTTACGGTTACGGCCTTTCGTGAATCATCAATTGAACTTTTATTTGCAATGTGGTGTAGACAAGAAAATTCTTTAAAAGTCCGAGATGAGATGCAAGAAAGAATTCGAAATGGATTTTTAGATAATCAGATTGAAATTCCTGTTCCTAAAATGGGTTTGATTGATCGACCACCTACTGTTTTTAATGAAGATGATATTGATCAATATAGTAATCAAAATGAATTAAAACGAGAGCCTAAAGCTTAGGCTCTTCATTTTTTTGTACAGAGGATGACGGTGGTAATGGTGCAAGATAAGCAATAATTAGCATTACCCCACCCGCCCCAATAAATGAAATGACTCGAGTTAATGTCGCACTTTGCGATAGATCAAGCAAAATTAGTTTTAATACTACAATTCCTAAAAGCGCAGCACCCACAAACCACAATTGACGAATCATTTTGCGACTCGAGAATGTAGTCAATACAAATGCCAAGATGACCCAAAGCAATGTCAAACTTAACTGCACTAGACCATTTGTCCAAATTGCAGCGCTCCAGAGTGGCGTCGCCCAGTAATGGTGCAAACCTCTGACCACCACACTACTGAATACTAATAATCCCACTAGAATTGTTGTAATTTTAAAAGTCCACTCAAGCGATTTATCTTGATCAAAAGCATGTTGATAGATCATAAAGAGAAGACCTGCAAATACTGCAATTGAAAGGAAATCAGTTAAGTTGAACAAAGGAACAAAATAAAGGTACTCGGCAGAATGGATATCGACACTCACCACAAGCAACCAAAGTAAACTTAAACACCATACCGGAATTTGATGTAACAAAGCAGTTTTATGGGACTGATAAGCCCAGAGTGAATAAACTACGGGTACAAAAGCCAAAGCAACTATTGGCATTTGTGGAAAGATCGCCAACCCCACCGTTGCTAATGCTAAGCAACTTAAACCAGCCCAGACCTTTAAATATCCAGACTGACCTGACTGCGGTTGAGCCATAATAAATAAGACACTAAGAGCAATTGCAGCAATAAGAAAAGTACCCTGTTGCAATATACTCGGCCATTTAAACATGGTGAATACTTGGCTGGTAAAGACCTCACCAAAAATTAACAACAGTAACAGGCTAACTAAAATTAACTGCAAACTTTGCCATTGCACATGCAATTTATAGTGCACAACTAAACTAAATATTGATAATAATAGTATCGCAATCATCAAGTACGGACTCAAACCATGATGGTGCCATGCCATTATTTCTATACCTGCTACAGCACCTGCATACATCCCTAAACATAAGAAAATACCGCTAAACATGCTGGCACTAAAATAATGTTGCTCTTTGCTGTTGTACTGCAACAAATAGAAGGCTGAAATAAATTGAGCAATTGCATAAATGCTTGTGCTTAGAGTCGGAAACTCTGCATTCGCCCAAATCTGATAAAACAGTGCAATTGAACTTAATAAAACTAAAACGACACCAATATATCGGCTCAAACGGTAGCGCTCAGTTACCCCCCATACAATTAAGGCCGTACCTTGAGCAACCCAACCAATTGCAGTCCAATGTGCCCCTTTCGCAAGTGGAAAGATTAAAGCAAAGAATGCAACGGCAAGAATGAAAAAGCTTTTTGCAAGTACGGAAAGTTGAGGATGACTCTTTTTGATCCAGAAAGTTAATACGGCATACGTACCAGCCAAAACAGCAGCACCAATCGTCAACGCTTGTGTAGACTCATGTACTAAATAGGCGTGTAAGGTAAAGCCTAATACTGGAACACTAAAAATAAGACCAACATCCAACAAAGGGGGTAAACGAATCCCTTTTTGTTTTTCATGCTCTGAAACCCGAGCTATATTCTGGCTATAACGCACACTTAACCAAATAAATAATCCTATATGCAGCCATAAAATCCAGTCCAATGTGTCAAATTTTGCAGGCTCTGCATAAAATGCGATTGCAGTACCACCAATAAACATCGTGGCAAAGAAAGCGATTTGATTTAAGATTTTCCAAGGTTGAATAAAATTAACGGCGGCAACCGCAAGATTAATAACAAAGTAATAACTAAATAGAAAAACTACATCAGGGCGATATTGCGGAATCACCAATGGGGCGGCATAAGCCATGCCGAGTGCTAAAATAGCTAAATAAATCGCCTGTTGCTTTAAACTTAAAAATACAGTGATTGCTAATAAAATCGTAAACAGAATACTTGCTGTAGTTAGATTGGCAATCACACCAAAATGATGCGAGAACACAAGTGTTAGGAACACAACTGCCAGTCCGACACCTTGCAATGCCACAGCAAAAAGCTGATTTTTCTTTTGCAGAGTATATCCAAATGCGGTTAATACACCTCCAGCAATAGCGATAAATCCAAGTTTCACACCTAAACTCAGCTGCCAGTGTTCACTTGCAAAACGCAGTAATAACACTACCCCAACCATGAGCACCGCAACAGCAACTCTTAAAATTGGATTGCCATGTACCATCCAATCTATTGCTGGTTGCCACCATGCAGTTTGTACAGGAGCTAGATTTTCTTTTTGATCTAAAGTGTTCGTTTCAGGTAGAGCTGGTTTGATCATATTGTTTGGATCAATTGGCTCTAGTACGGGTGTTACAGCATCTGTATTTACAACTTCATTTACATGAACAGTTTGTTTTGCTGTCTCGAGGTACAACAGTCGAGTATGAAATGCACTAATCGTTTGGACCAAACATAACAATAAAACCAGTAATGCACCGCTAGCAATCCACATCCAGTGATTCATATAAGCAACTAATGCAACCAAAGTAGCCGCATAAATCACTGTTGTTTGCATATGAATAGAATAAAGTGGAGTTGCTTGATGAGAAAACTGTTGTTCTAAATGAGTCAAACGCTGATTCAGATTTGACAATAACTGAACCAGTACTACCACGAGTGCAATAGATAAAGCAGCAACAGCACTCTGGAATTTAAAACCAATTGATATGGCTAAAAACAAAGTCAAAGCGATCAAAACAATGATCATTCCCTGTTTGTCTTTTTTATACATGGGCTTAGCAATATGACACCTTCATTACATGTCATCTTACTTTAAGCAAATACAAGCGTATATTTATACATACAAAATACTGCAAAAATCATAAATCTGCATTCATATCCGTTTTCACGTAAAATACCCGTAATTCAGATTAAGGAATTGTTCAATGCCACCATTTGTCTTGGTTGATGGGTCCTATTTTTTATTTCGTGCATATCATGCATTACCACCATTGACGACCTCTACAGGGTTACATACCAATGCAATACGTGGAGCAATTTCTGCGATTCAAAAATTGATGCGTCGTATGCAACCAACGCATATGGCCGTAATTTTTGATACCCCCGAACCAACCTTCCGTCATAAGCTTTCACCGATCTATAAAGGTGACCGCCCGAGCATGCCTGAAGAGTTGTCTCAACAAATTCCATATTTACATGCATTGATTAAAGCTCAAGGTATTCCTTTATATAGTCTCCCTGGCGCAGAAGCAGATGACATTATCGGTACACTTGCTAAACGTGCCGTACTCGAAGGACACCATGTTCTTATCTCGACTGGAGATAAAGACATGGCTCAATTAGTTAATGATCATGTAAAGTTAGAAGATAGTTTTAAAGATCGAGTAATGGACACCGACGGTGTATTTGAAAAATTTGGCGTTTGGCCAAATCAGATTATCGACTACTTGACTCTGATGGGTGATGCATCTGACGGTATTATGGGTGTACCGGGTGTAGGCGCAAAGACAGCAGCCAAGTTATTGACTGAATATGGCACTTTAGACAATATCATTGCCAATGCAGACCAACTTAAAGGCAAGATTAGCCAGAATATCAAAGATAATTTAGACAATATTAAGCTTGATCATCAGTTAGCAAGCATTGTGTGTGATCTTCCTTTAGAACTCGATTGGCATGAATTAAAGCTTATCGACCCAAATGTTGATGCTTTACGCAACCTATATACTGAGCTTGAATTTAGAAATCAGTTACAGTCGCTTGATCATCCAAATAATCCGAACAGCTCTAGCTATAAACAACAAGTTTCACAGGTCGTAGTTCAAGATGAAGTTAAACCGGCTGATTCTATAGAAACTGAAGATCAGGCAAGCTTAACCAGTCAAGATGACCAACTTGGAACCGCCAATTACCACACTGTTTTAACTCAAGAAGCATGGGATCAACTCTGGCAACGCATGCAAAATGCCGATCATTTTGCCATTGATACAGAAACTACAAGTCTTGACTATCGTATTGCGGAGATGGTCGGTTTTTCAATCGCATTTGATGCGCAAGATGCCTATTATGTTCCGTTGGCGCATAACTATGAAAATGCTCCACAGCAACTGAATCGTGAGCAAATTCTGGCTCAAATTAAGCCTGTATTAGAAAATGAAGCAGTTAAAAAAATTGGCCATCATCTTAAATATGATGCACACATTTTTGCAAACCACGGCATTGAGCTAAAAGGCTGGTATTTCGATACCATGTTGGCATCTTACGTATTGAATGCGGCAGTGACTCGTCATGGAATGGATGATGTTGCTCGTGTCTACTTGAGTCACTTAACAACGACTTTTGAGCAAATTGCCGGCAAAGGTGCAAAGCAGAAAACATTTAATCAAATTGAGATTGAAGTCGCTGCCCACTATGCAGCAGAAGATGCGCATGTCACCTATCGTTTGTATGAAGTGCTTTCAAATAAACTTAAGCCATTTCCTGAGCTAGAAAATATTTTATATAACATCGAAATGCCAGTTGCCCGAATTTTATCAGGCATGGAAGAAGATGGCATTCGTTTAGATCATGCATTCCTAGATAACTTAAGTGTTGAATTTGCAAAAACTATGGAAGGTCTTGAAAATCAGGCCATGGAAATTGCAGATGAAACTTTTAATATTGCTTCACCTAAACAAGTAGGCGAAATACTATTTGATAAATTAGGAATCAAAGGTGGTAAAAAAACCGCAACTGGGCAATACAGTACAAGCGAAAGTGTTTTAGAAAAAATTGAGCATCCTTTAGCAGAAATTATTTTAGAACATCGCGGATTGGCAAAACTAAAGAGTACTTATACGGACCGTTTGGTTGAGCAGTCTCATAATGATACGCATCGTGTACATACGAGTTATCATCAAGCTTTAACAGCAACAGGCCGCCTCTCCTCTTCTGATCCTAACCTACAAAATATTCCAATTCGTAGACAAATTGGTCGTCAAATTCGTAAAGCATTCATTGCACCCGAAGGCCGAGTTCTATTGGCTGCCGATTACTCGCAAATTGAACTACGTTTAATGGCACATTTTTCTCAAGATGATGCGTTAGTACATGCGTTCCAGCATGGACAAGATGTTCACCGTAGAACTGCAGCAGAAGTATTGGGTATTGCAATTGAAGATGTGACTAATGACCAGCGTCGCCAAGCTAAGGCAGTAAACTTTGGTCTACTGTATGGTATGTCTGAGTTTGGTTTGATTCGTCAGTTAGGTTTCACACGTCAAGAGTCACAGAACTATATCAAACAGTACTTCCAACGCTATCCTGGCATCTATGAATATATGCAACGCACACGTCAAGTTGCATCAGAGCAAGGCTTTGTTGAAACTATTTTAGGCCGTCGTCTATATACACCAGATATTGATGCACGAAATGTGATGGTGCGTAAGGCTGCCGAACGTGCTGCGATCAATGCACCTTTACAAGGCAGTGCAGCTGATATTATTAAAATTGCGATGATTGAAGTTGATAAAATCTTGCCAAAAGATCAAGCCAAGTTACTACTTCAAGTACACGATGAATTAGTTTTTGAAGCCGATCAAAACATTGCTGAAGAACTTTCCAAACAAATCGCAAAAGTCATGGAATCAGTTGTAGAAATTTCTGTGCCTTTAGTGGTTGAGGTAGGACAAGGTCTAAACTGGGATGATGCTCATTAATTAACAGAAATAAAAAAAGGGCTGTGAAATACAGCCCTTTTTTATTGAGTCAGCTTAAAGTCCTGTTAATAGAACTTTCGCTACTTCATTCATTAGAATCTCGGCAATATAGAGTGCCAAAAATGCCAAAATTGGAGATAAGTCAATCATTCCCATATTAGGCAATAAACGGCGGAATGGTGCGAGTAATGGTTCAGCTAAATCTTGAATCACCTCAATATAAGGTGAACGCGATTGAGTAAACATGACCACCCAACTCAAAATGATTGTTGCGAAAATTAAATAACGGCAGAAACGAATCAAGTCCTGAATCATGGTTACAAATGTCAGAATCAGTAAATGAATCGGACTATTTGGCATAGAGCCAGAAAGATACATCACACCGAAAATTTTCAGTAAATACAACGTAATTAAAAGAACCAACGCAGCCAAATTAAATCGGCCTTTTGCGACCGTTGGAAAAATTCGGCCAAAAATATCAACAATCTTAGTCGCTTTTACGGTCGATAAAACCACAGGATTATAAGGACTTACTGCCGCTAATTGCATTAAAAAACGGAAAAAGACCAATAAAATCGCGACATTAATTAAAATTCCAAAAATTAGCGCAGAATTTGCACCCATAGTTGTCTTATCCTATTTAAGCTATTTCGCACTGTCACTCAATTCTTGAGCCAATTCTTGGCTACGCTTCTGTGCAGCAGCCAATGCAGATTGAATATTTTGGGAGATTTGTGCACGGTCAAAAACTTCAAGTGCAGCTTGTGTTGTACCATTTGGCGATGTCACATTCTTACGAAGTTCAGATGGAGTATTTGAACTGGTAATTGCCATTTGAGCTGCACCTAACGCCGTTTGAAGAGTCAACGCGGTTGCAACTTTTTCATCTAGTCCTAAATTTTTACCCGCACGGATCATACTTTCCATGAGATAGAAAAAATATGCAGGACCTGAGCCAGAAACTGCTGTTACCGCATCAATTTGAGCTTCGGAGTTTACCCAAATTGTTAAGCCTGTGGCTGCTAAAATCTGACTTGTTAATTCACGATCAGAAGTACCCACTACATCGTTTGCATAGATACCATGCGCGCCTGTTTGAACCAGAGCTGGTGTATTTGGCATAACTCGCACAATTCGATCGCTATCAATTAAATTTGATATCGTTTGAATTTCAGCACCAGCAATAATTGAAATGACCAATTTATCTGATAACAGACCTTTCAAGGGACGTAAAACAGTCGCCAGAACTTGAGGCTTTACCGCCAATACGACAACATCAGCATTTTGAATTGCAGCCACGTTATCTTGTGTTACGTGGACTTCTTTCTCTTGTAATAATTGACGGATCTGTTCAACAGGATCTGAAACTGTAATACGTGTCGGTGGTAAACCTCTTGAAACGAGCCCGCCAATTAAAGCTTGGGCCATATTACCGCCACCAATAAAACAGATATTACAATTTACTGCACTTGCCATAACCATATTCGCCATTTACCAGATTACAAGAATGAGAAATTAAATCTGGTTGCCATCCTCCTTGCTCACAATACGGAGACTGAGCCAACCAAAATCCTTTCGGTGTAAAAACCCCAAGCATAACATTATCTATGACTAATATTTGAATTGTATGACGAAGCCAAGGCAAAATATGTGCTTCTTGAATTGCTTTTTTTAATGGCCATTGGCCAATACGACCATATAAATGGACTTTTTCCCCACCTTGACGTCGAATTATTCTCAATTTTTCATTTAATAAAGATGAAGCCAAACCGATTTTTTTTTGTTTAATCTTAAAATTTCCTGAAGCGTAATGCACTATTTCTCCCATTTGGAAATGATGCTCTGATTCAGCTTCAACTGGACTTAATGTTTCAGCAAGAAAAACCTGCTTACTCAATCTATAAAGATGATTTTGATAACGGACATAGTAAAACTGATTCCAGTGTAATGCTGCTTGTGCATCAGACTTTGAATCAATCACTTCATTTTTTAAGCGCTCGACCATTTCAAATGCAGGTCGATATTGCCCATCACCTTTCATCCAAACCGAAAGCAACTGGCGCTGACGGGCAGCCGATAAATCTAACAATTTAGTTAAGTCTAAACACTCAGCGGTGCCACAATGCTTTAAATCGAGTATCAAAACTTCTTCTAAAATCTCAGAAGCATCTTGCATCAAATAACTGGTTCGACTAAGTGCTTGCTGCATTTTAGGAAAGCGGTTTTGTAAAAAAGGCCAAAGTTCCTCACGTGACCATGCTCGATCATAGTGAATATCGTAATTTGTAGGGTCATTTACATACTCAATTTCAAGTTGAGTAGTCCAATCGGCAATTTGCTCACGAGTTAAATCTAAAAAAGGACGCCAAATTGTCATGTCTACACGGTAATCAATGGACTGCATTGCAGCCAATCCATCAACACCTGCACCCGACAACAACCTCAAAATTAACGTTTCAGCCTGATCTTGCTGGTGATGAGCAAGCACTAAGGTTTCATTGGCTTGTAAATGCTGTCGATAAGCTTGATAACGTGCCTGACGTGCTTGAGCTTCCAAATTACCATCGGTAACTTGAACTTTTTGAACAATATAAGGAATATCTAAGCGAGTAGCTTGTTTAGCAACGAGTTTTCCCCATTCTGCACTTTGTGATTGCAGTTGATGATCGATATAAATCGCTCGGATCTTTTGAGGGAAAATTTGAGACATCAAATGTAGTAGCAGCATTGAATCCATGCCACCACTACATCCAATAAGAAAAGAACTATTTTCTGAAAACTGTTGAGCTTGCTTTAAGACATTATGCCTAAATTTGCGCTGCCAAACTTCATTAAACGTTGATAACGTGCTTCGCATCGTTCATTTGCATCCAGTGGTAGCAATTCATCCAAAGCTTGCTTCAAAACTACTTTTAGGTTTTGCATGACTTGCTCAGGGTCTAAATGCGCCCCTTCGCCTTCATCTACTACATATTCAACAATACCTAGAGATTGTAATTTGTCTGCTGTCAAACCTAAAGCTTCACTCGCTTGAGCCGCTTTTTCAGCAGTTTTCCATAAAATAGATGCGCAGCCTTCTGGTGAAATCACAGAATAAATACTGTGGGACAACATAATTACTCTGTCAGCCACACCAATACCTAAAGCACCACCAGAACCACCTTCACCCAGTACTGTTGCAACAACAGGAACTTTCAAACGTGAAAGTTGAGCAAGGCTAGTTGCAATTGCTTCGGCTTGTCCACGCTCTTCAGCACCAACACCTGGGTAAGCACCCATAGTATCAATAAACGTGAAAACCGGAAGATTAAAACGTTCAGCCATATCTAATAGACGCTGAGATTTACGGTAACCTTCAGGGTTAGCCATACCGAAGTTATGCTTTAATTTTTCACGGGTACTACGACCACGGTGTTGTCCAATGACCATCACAGGTTGACCGTCAAAACGAGCAAGACCACCTACCATCGCACCATCGTCACCAAACAAACGATCACCATGCAAGGCGTCAAACTCTGTAAAGATTTCACCGACATAATCTAGAAACTGCGGACGTTCAGGATGACGTGCAATTTGAACCGTTGTCCAAGCTTTGGACTGAGTAGATTTTTTCATAGGTCGAATATTATCCCTTTAATCGATAAATTTTTCCGACTGAATATTCAATTCAATGTCCCAATGCTTAAACTGCTCTTGCTCATCATGCAAGTCGGCAACTAACAATGGCCATTGTTTGGCATCACCAGAAACACTAAGCTGCCATTGTTGATCATTTATGATGGTCAGTTCAATGGCAGGAAGCATCTGATCACTTCGACTATGGTTGAGTAAAACTGCTAGGCGAAGCAATAAACTTAAGTAAAGTAATTTATGACCACCAGCCTTCAAAATTTCGTTTTTTACATCATTTCGTAATTTACGACGATGATGAGCAACTAAATGTGAAAGATGATTTTGATCAATTTGCGAGAAACCCGGAATATCAGAATGCTGTAATAAATAAGCACCATGGCGATGATAACCACCATGACTAATTGCTAAACCAATTTCATGTAAATAAGCTGACCGACGCAGTAAGTCACTGTCTTCACTCGTTAAATTAAGAGATTTAGCAACACCATCAAATAATTGTTGTGCTGTCTTGACAACACGTTCTGCTTGTTTAGGATCGGCATTATAACGGCCCATTAGAGCTTGTACACTGCGGTCGCGGATATCTTCATGTTTAAATCGACCTAATAGGTCATACATAACACCTTCGCGTAATGCACCATCAGAATATGCCAAACGATCAATTTCTAGAACTTCAAAAACTGCGTACAAAATTGCCAATCCGGCTGGCAAAACTGCTCGTCGATCTTCTCTTAATCCTTCAAAATCAATTTCAGAAACATTTTTAAACTTAAGTAATTTATCTTTGAGTTTGTATAACCCTTCTCGAGTGACATTTTCTTGTTCATCACTTAAGCCCATATTAACCATAATTTGGCGACAGGCTTTAATCGTTCCACTCGAACCAACGACAGTATCCCACCCTTCCATTTTATAAGTCGTTGCAATAGCAGAAAGCTCTTTACGGGCAGCAACTACGGCCTTATCAAATGATTTCTGAGTAATTTCCCCATCAGCAAAATAAGCTGTTGTATAGGCCACACAACCCATTTGTAATGATTCAGTGTAAATTGGTTCAAACTCTTCACCGATAATGAATTCAGTAGAACCCCCACCAATATCAACAACTAAGCGACGTCCACCATTAGCCATGGTATGCGATACGCCCAAATAGATCAGACGAGCTTCTTCTCGCCCTGCAATAATTTCAATAGGTTTAGGTAAAATTTCTGCAGCTTTTTGGATAAATTCATGACCATTTTTTGCCTGACGCAAGGCATTAGTAGCCACAATTCGTAAACGATTAGGTTGAACAGAACTCAATCTTCCAACAAAACGCGCTAGACATGCCAAACCACGTTGCTGAGCTGCTTCTGTTAAATTTTTATTCTCATCTAAACCAGCTGCAAGCTGTACTTTTTCTGACATCGAAGCAACTTTTTTAACTTCACCGTGATCTACCCGTGCAATTGCTAGGTGAAAGCTGTTCGACCCCATATCTATGGCGGCAAGTAATTCTTCATCAATCAGAAAGTCAGACATTATTGAACTAAACCCATAACAATTCACGCCTAGAGTAATTCACAAGAATGCAATTGAAAAGCCATTTTCATCAACAATTAACTGTCATTTATATTTTTCTATTTAAGAGTTGATTGTACAAGTCGATGATGAATATCGTGAGCATCCATTAGACAAATTTAGTTAAGCCTTGAATAATAGCATCAAACCCTTACATTGAACTAAGTAGCTATGTAATACTGATAGAGATAATTTTCTCCTGTAGTAATAGCACTTTTTTCTAAAAATTGGAGCCGTACCATGTCTGCGACTATTGTAAATACAACTGATGATAACTTCCAAGCAGATGTTCTAGACGCTGAAACACCTGTACTTGTTGACTTCTGGGCAGGTTGGTGTGCACCTTGTAAAGCAATTGCACCTGTTCTTGAAGACTTATCAAGTGAATATGCTGGTAAAGTAAAAATTGTTAAAGTTGATGTAACTTCTTGCGAAGATATTGCGGTGAAATACAATATCCGTAATATTCCTGCTTTATTACTTTTCAAAAATGGTGAAGTCGTAGCTCAACAAATTGGCGCTGTACCTCGCTCTAAACTTGTTAGCTTTATTGATGAAAATGTTTAAGTCAAAATGCTAAGAATGAAAATACGCTATACTTTTTTATAGCGTATTTTTTTCGGCTATAAATTGACAAATTAACTAGGCTGGCTTATATTACATGCTCAAGAGGCACTGAAGGGAATCATCTTCGTCCGGCTTCTTACAAGACACAAACATAAAGATCGCCACTCGGCAACAGAAATTGTTTTTTCACATTTTTCTTCGAAACAATCAATCAGACTTCTGAATTGTTATTGTGTAAATACAATTGCGATAATCTTTTTTGTATGCGAGCGATTTTTCTTCTTTTAAACCACACTCTACTCTTTCCTAATTCTGACCCTTATGAATTTAACTGAACTCAAGAAAAAACCAATTGGTGAATTAATTAAAATTGCTGAATTTATGGGCCTGGAAGGTATGGCTCGTAACCGAAAGCAAGATATTATCTTTGCCATTTTGAAACGCCATGCAATGAATGGCGAAGAAATTTTTGGTGATGGCGTTCTTGAAATTCTCTCTGATGGTTTTGGTTTTTTGCGCTCTGCCGCAGGTTCGTATTTAGCAGGTCCGGATGATATTTATGTGAGTCCCTCACAAATCCGACGCTTTAACTTGCGTACAGGCGATACCATCACAGGTACTATTCGCCCTCCAAAAGAAGGTGAGCGTTATTTTGCGTTGCTCAAAGTTAACCAGATTAACTATGACACGCCAGAAAATTCTCGAAATAAAATTCTATTTGAAAACTTAACCCCCCTTTTCCCAACCGAACAATTGGTTATGGAACTAGGTAATGGTACGACAGAAGACTTAACTTCTCGTGTGGTTGACTTAGTTGCGCCAATTGGTAAAGGTCAACGTTCTATTATTGTTGCACCGCCAAAAGCGGGTAAAACAATGTTACTGCAAAATATTGCTCAATCTATTGTTAGAAACAATCCTGAAGTATTCCTGATTGTTCTATTAATTGACGAGCGTCCAGAAGAAGTAACCGAAATGGAACGTACTGTCCGCGGTGAAGTCATTGCTTCAACTTTTGATGAAGCTCCTGCTCGCCACGTACAAGTTGCAGAAATGGTGATTGAAAAAGCAAAACGTCTTGTTGAACATAAAAAAGACGTTGTGATTTTGCTTGACTCTATTACCCGTTTAGCGCGTGCATATAACACTGTCATTCCTTCATCAGGTAAAGTATTAACTGGTGGTGTAGATGCTCACGCATTAGAGCGCCCTAAACGCTTCTTCGGTGCTGCACGTAATATTGAAGAAGGCGGATCTCTTACGATCATCTCAACTGCTTTGATTGAAACAGGCAGTAAAATGGATGACGTAATTTATGAAGAATTCAAAGGTACAGGTAACCAAGAGATTACTCTTGATCGCCGTATTGCTGAAAAACGCGTCTTCCCTGCTATGAATATTAAGAAATCTGGCACCCGTCGTGAAGAGCGTTTAATGGATGATGATAACTTACGTAAAGTATGGATCCTCCGCAAGCTTCTTCATCCTATGGATGAGTTAGCGGCAATGGAATTCTTACTTGATCGTATGAAAGAAACTAAAACAAATGATGATTTCTTCGATCAAATGAAACGTAAAGCTTCAACTTAATCGGTTAATCTTCAATAAAAAGCCACTCTTTTGAGTGGCTTTTTATTTGGTTGACAAGCTTTACACAAAAATACATTTTGCAGTTTTTTATGTAAAATTATTTATAAGATTTTGATAATAAATATTTTTGAATTAAAAAAATTAAGTTTTTTTAGTGGCTTACCTATACCTTTTCCAATGTACTAGGGCTGATTGATTGTTTTTTTCTGTTAAAAAATAGACTGTTTTTCTCTTTTTCATACGTTTTTTTGACAGACGGCAGTAGTATTTCAGCATTTGCAGTGATAGCATAGCGGCAGACCAGTTAGACTGCTCCATGCGTTGTTACCTAGCTACGTTTTAGGAATAATAAAAGCAAAACAGTCCAACTTAGGTTTTTTTAATCTCAAATCTTTTTTGTGAGAGTGATGCCATGTTATTCAAAAAATTTGCTGTTGCTGCTGCTGTAGCTGCTACTTTAGCTTTCGTTGGTTGTTCTAAGAAAGAAGAAGCTCCTGCTGCTGCTGCTTCTGAAGCTGTAGCTGCTGCTTCTACTGCTGCTACTGCTGCTTCTGAAGCTGCTACTGCTGCTTCTACAGCTGTTGATGCTGCTGCTGCTGCTTCTGCACCTGCTGCTTCTGCTCCTGCTGCTTCTGCTGCACACTAATCTATAATCTAGATTAGATAAAAAAGAGGACATTTTGTCCTCTTTTTTTACGCCAAAATTTTAAACTCCTACGACTACTTCACTTACAATACCGCTCTAAAGTAGAACATCATTAAAGTTAAATAAAATTATATAAAGCCATTTAAAATATAAATAAAAAAAGCAGATCAATCGATCTGCTCATTTCCAACGCGTTGTCTAAACTTTTGACCCGCTCTGAAGGTCACTACACGGCGAGCAGAAATCGGAATTTCTTCGCCTGTTTTCGGATTACGTCCTGGACGTTCGCGTTTATCTCTTAATTCAAAATTACCAAAACCAGAGAGCTTAACCTGCTCCCCTGCAATAAGTGCTTGGCTAATTTCGTCGAAGAACAACTCGACCATTTGTTTTGCTTCACGGCGATTTAAGCTGGTTAACTCACTTAAATGATCAGCCATGTCTGCTTTAGTTAATGCTGTCATGAGGCCCTCAATGTCGCTTGATAAGTGTTTTCTAACACTTGGATAATATTGTCCATACCAGATTTAATTTCAGCATCTTCAAGCGTACGTGAAGGATGTTGCCACAATAGTGCAAACGCTAATGAGCGCTTACCATCTTCGACACCCTGCCCCGTATACACATCGAATAACCATGTAGAGTCTAAAAGCTCTCCACCAGTTTGTTCGATTAACTGCTGAATATCTCTAACATTTATATTATCAGAGATTAAAAGCGCAATATCACGTCTAACCGAAGGAAAACGTGATAATTCTGTAAAATTAGATACATAAGATTGCAAAACAGCTGTTTGATCGAGTTCAGCAACCCAAGTAGTGCTTAAATCAAGCTCATTTTCTAGAGATGGATGCAAACGGCCTAAATAACCAATTGACTTACCATCTACTAAAATGTCAGCTGATTGCCCTGGGTGCAACCACGCACGTTCTGAACGAACGTATTCAACACTTACACGCCCAGCAGCCAAAATCTCTTCTACTTCACCTTTGAAATCAAAGAAATCCATTGGTTGAGGCTTAGCATGCCAAGATTCTGGTGCTTGCGAGCCTACTGCCACTAGAGCCAAGGTAGGAGTCTGTTGCAAGTCTTCAATACTCTTAGCATTTTGATAATCAAAACGCAGTCCGAATTCAAAGAAACGAACACGACTTTGCTGACGGTTGAGATTATATTGTACGCAAGGAATTAAACTAGAAAGTAAAGTACTACGCATTACAGCCAAATCACTTGAAATTGGATTTGCTAGCATCAGTGGCTTAACTTCTGGATTTAATTGCTTTTCAAGTTTAGCATCTGCAAAGCTAAAGCTAATTGCTTCTTGATAACCTAATGTCACGATCGTTTGACGCAGCTCAGCGAGTTCAAAACGATCTTGGTATTTCGCAAATTTAACATCCATGCTTGGTAAGCTAATCTGGATATTGTCATAGCCATCAATACGCGCAACTTCTTCAATTAAGTCTTGATAAATTGCCATATCATAGCGATGTGATGGTGGAACCACACTCCATTCGCCTTCAGCTTTAACAGTTACCTCACACCCTAATCGGGTTAAAGCATCTGCAATGAACTCACCCGCCACTTGATATCCTAACAACTGGTCTACCTGAACTTGTTTCAGTTCAATGGCTTCACGTTTTGGAAGTAAGTCAGTTTTTTCAGCTACAGTAATTGGGCCAAATTCACCACCCGCTAACTGTTGAATAAGCTGCGAAGCACGGTTCATGGCAATTAAAGGTAATTCAAAATCTACACCACGTTCATAACGCTGCGAAGAGTCTGTATGCAAACCAAAACGACGAGCACGACCAGCAATCGCGAGTGGAGCGAAGAACGCACTTTCTAGGAAGATATCGGTAGTGTCATCGGTTACACTTGATGCTAAACCGCCCATAATTCCAGCAATTGCTAAAGCTTTTTGGTCATCAGCAATCACCATAATATCTTCTTGCAACTCAACTTCTTGATCATTCAGAAGTTGTAACTTTTCTTTTTGTGTTGCTTGACGAACGTGTACAATCCCTTCGATTTTAGAAAAATCGAATGCATGCATTGGTTGACCCAATTCCATTAAGACATAGTTGGTCACATCAACCAAAATACTATGAGTACGAATTCCTGAACGCGATAACGCCTGTTGCATCCATTCGGGAGTAGCAGCTTTTACATTAACGTTTTTAACTACACGCCCTAAGTAACGCGGAGCGCCTTCAGTACTGATCACTACTTTTTTCTCATCAGCAATGGTGGCAGCAACCGTATTAATTACAGGCTCAATCATTTCTAGCTTATTAATAACTGAAATTTCACGGGCAATACCACGAATACTAAAACAGTCACCACGGTTTGGCGTAATACTGATATCAATGACATTGTCGTCAAGTTTGAGGTATTCACGGATATTTACTCCTACTGGAGCATCCGCTGGCAGTTCGAGCAAACCATCGATTTTATCTTCAAGATCAATCTCAGAAGCACCACAAAGCATCCCTTGTGACTCAACTCCACGAAGCTTACCTTTTTTGATTTTAAAATCGCCAGGCAATACAGCCCCAATGGTTGCAACTGGAGCTTTCATTCCAACGCGAACGTTAGGTGCGCCACATACAATTTGCAAAGGCTCACCTGAACCAATATTAATAGTTGTTACACGCAGACGGTCTGCATCGGGATGCTGCTCAACAGTTAACACTTCACCGATTACTACACCAGTAAATGGTTTAGCCACAGGTGCTAATTCATCAACTTCAAGACCAAGCATCGTCAACTGATCAGACAATGTATCACTATCAATTGCTGGGTTAACCCATGTGCGTAGCCAATTTTCGCTAATCTTCATCTTTATAAACCTTATTTAATCCTGAAAAACTGTTAGGCAAATTGGCGTAAGAAACGCACATCATTTTGATAGAACATACGCAAGTCATTAATGCCATAACGCAACATTGCAAAACGCTCTACCCCTAAACCAAAAGCAAAGCCTTTGTATTTATCAGGATCAATACCAGCAGCACGTAATACATTTGGATGTACCATGCCACAGCCTAAAACTTCTAACCAACGGCCACGTTCATCCATAATATCTACTTCCGCACTTGGTTCAGTAAACGGGAAATATGATGGGCGGAAACGTACCTTTAAATCTTTTTCAAAAAATTCATTAAGCAGATTAATCAATAAACCTTTTAACTCAGCAAAGCTGGTGTTCTCGGCAACGTATAGACCTTCGATCTGATGGAACATAGGTGAATGCGTTTGATCTGAGTCACAACGATAAACACGCCCAGGACATACAATACGAATTGGTGGCTCACTTGTTTCCATTGTACGAATCTGTACACCAGACGTATGCGTACGCAGTAAATGAGTGGCATCAAAATAGAAAGTATCGTGCATAGCACGCGCTGGATGGTGACCAGGAATATTTAATGCTTCAAAATTGTGATAGTCATCTTCAACTTCTGGACCAGTCGCGACTGTAAAACCAGCTTTAGTGAAGAACTGACAAATTCTTTCTTGTACTTGGGTAACAGGATGGACTGTACCAACACGCTGACCGCGGCCCGGCAAAGTAATATCAATCGTTTCACTTGCTAGCTTTTGCTCAAGTGCTGCCTGCTGTAATGCTGCTTGACGTTCTGTTAAAGCAGTATTAATTGTTTCTCGAACAGCATGAATCGCAGCACCTTGTACTTTGCGTTCTTCAGGGTCCATTTTCCCTAATGCTTTCGATTGTTCTGCAAGCTGGCTTTTTTTCCCTGTAAATTGCACACGTACCTGATCAAGTGCAACAAGGTCTTGAGCTGCTGCAATGGCAGCAAGCGCTTCTGTGGTCAGGGCTTCCAGTGACATATTAACTCTCAAAGCAACAAATTAAAAAAATATAATAAAACACTGCATTCTAACAGTTTTTCATCGAATTGATGAAGTTTATCCATCATGAAAAATGTATTAGGCAACAAAAAGATAAAACGTATAAGATAATAGCATCGTCAATGAGATCAACTATTATGGCGCTCAATCAAATTTGGAAACAACAACTTACGCTTGTGACGTATGGTAATGAATACCTCCGCCAGAATTTAAGCTTTAACCAATGGCGACAACATCATATTTTTGATCACCATAGTTTTCAGTTTCGTGACTTAGCTTCTCAGCATTTGCTTGCCCAACACTTTCAAGTTTGGTTGGAAGCTTTAAAAAAACAAGGCACCACTCAGCTTAGCTTACATTTATCAAGCCTTTTAAATGAAGAGCAAAATCCAAACAGCAATGTTGAGCTTTTACCTTATACTCATTTTATTGTGACCCATGAAAATAATAAGAAATTTGCCTGGATTTTCGGCCATGAACTTGCTGAATGGTATAACAATGACAATGAGTTTGAAGCCCCTCCTTCACAAACCTGCGAACTTCGTTTAGAAACTTTCTGGCGTTTTGAACTAACTGAAAAATTATCAAAAAAAATTGAAGCAGATTTAAAAAATCCGCCATGGCAAGAAATAGCGGACTTTATGGATAGTGAATTATTTCGTAGTAAATATGCAGCAGGTTTTGAAGAACCAGAGTTTCAAAAAGCTTATTTTGATGGTACAAACATTACGAGCCAAGAACCAAAACTTGCTTTAATTCCAGAGAATTATCCTGCAGATTATGCTCACCAGCTTTTATCTCGTACTCAAGCATTAACCAACTATTTAGAACAAAAGAAGCGACTTGCAAATGATCCTTTAGGAGAAGAGCTAGACCAAGAACAACTCATTAATTTAAGAAATTTCACGCAAAAAACTGATGATTTGTTTGCCAAGCTTATTGTTAAGACTGCTAATCACTACCAAACAGCTCAAATAATTCCAGTCGTTAAGGCTTCTCCATTCGAGCAATCAAATGAAAATCCACAGCATTCAAAGCCTCAGCACCATAAAGGCAATGGTTCAGGCGTGATTAAGCTCATTGTTTTAACTATTATTATTTGTGCTTTGGCTTATTATTTTGGTCTTTAATCAAGATTACAGTTCCCATTGATAAAATAATTCTGTTATTTCGAAGCCGAACTCAGGTAGTTCGGATTCGCCAATTATTTTGGCTCCCATTTTTTCATAGAAGAAACGGCTTGGATTTTTATTAAAAACTTCTAAACGAATAAAAGCGTAACCTTGATTTAATGCACATTGATAGAACTTTTGAAATAACTCACGGCCTATACCTTGCCTTTGAATTTCTTCCAAAAGATAAAAGGCAAGAATTTCAGCAGTATTATTCTCAGGGCTCAGATAACCATCGAGAAAGCCTTTTACCATTCTATTTTCAGTATAGATAAATAACTTATGATCAGGGCTTTTGGCTATTTCTTTCCATAGTAGCTCCTTATCTAGTACTTTAAGCTCATCCAATATTTCTTGCTTAAGCATACCTGTATAAGTTTCTTTCCAACACTGTACATGTACTTCTGCAATAGATAATGCATCCTTAAAGGTGGCTATACGAATTTCTCTTTCATTTAATGATTTCAATTCGTTCCCCGCACATCATTACTTCTTAAAGTTAAGTATCATTTTTTAATACAAATTTATTGAGCTAAAAGCTGCTCCCGAACATGCATTAAAGCAAAGCCCAATAAATTTAAACCTTGCCATTGAGATGGGTCTTGAATATGTAAATGATCTTGCGCCATACCAATCCCCCAAATTTTATCTACCGGAGATGCTTCAACTAAAATATGGTCTTTCGTTGCTAATAAGAAATTTTTCAATTCAGGATGCTGAGAGAATTTAGCAAAGTTCGCCTGTACCACGATATCAAAACGTTTTTCTTGCCATATCTTTTCATCATAATTGCGCACTTTACGACCTAGTTGTTTTGCTTCATTCGGATGTTTAACTTGCAAAATCTGTGCAAAGATTTCTTCATCATTAAATAATTTTGCTTTTTGCGCCATCATATAGTGCTCAGCAGTAAAGTATTCAACACCCTCATCTTTAAATTGCGCTGGATACCACTGACTAAAACAACTCTTATCAATAAGATCAACTTGTTTAGGAGTATGCCCCCAAAAATATAAATATTTAAACTGATCACCTTTTTGCACTTTTTGAATTAAGTCATCTAAAAACTTTTCATCTTTCATAATTTATCTCTGGTTATTATCTTTTTTAAAACAGAACCACTAAAAATAAAAAAGACCGCTAAAAAGCGGCCTTTTTTTGAATCTCTAAGCTTATGCAGCTAATGCGCCTTTAGCTTTTTCAGCTAAAGCAGCAAATGCTACTGCATCATGCATAGCGATGTCAGCTAATACGCGACGGTCGATGATCACTTGAGCTTTTTTCAAGCCATCGATCATACGGCTGTAAGACAAACCGTTTTGACGAGCACCAGCATTGATACGCGCAATCCATAGAGCACGGAATTGACGTTTCTTTTGACGGCGGTCACGATAAGCGTATTGACCAGCTTTGATTACCGCTTGGAACGCTACGCGGTAAACGCGTGAACGAGCACCATAGTAACCTTTAGCGCGAGCAAGAATTTTTTTGTGACGACGATGAGCCACTACACCACGTTTTACACGAGCCATTTATAATCTCCTTAGATGTATGGGCACATACGACGAACTGAGTTCACGTCAGAAACATGAACCATTACACAGCCGCGTAATTGACGGATACGTTTAGCAGATTTTTTGGTCAAAATGTGGCGCTTAAATGCTTGTTTGCGCTTAAAACCGTGTGCAGTCGCCTTGAAGCGTTTAGCAGCACCGCGGCGAGTTTTCATCTTAGGCATAACAACCTCTTTTGAACACCTGTTCGGAACGTTTGCACCATTGCAAAAACGACCTGCAGGTAAGGGAGCCGATATTCTAAAGCATCCCAACTTAAAACAAAAGTAAAATGCTCATTTTTTGATAGTAAATTGTCTATTTTATATAAACGTTATTTTCTATAATCAATTATCAAATTACGAGAAAATCCATAAAATCATCCCCTATAATAAGTACAATCGCTTAAATTCAAAAGAATATGAATATACAAAATGATGCTTTCGCTGCATTACGGTATCGGGATTTCTCTATCGTTACGATCAATCAATTTTGCTTAACGCTCGCAATTTTGATTCAAGAAATTATTGTTGCCTACTCATTATATCAAATCACCAAAGATCCACTGACCTTAGGTTTAATCGGACTCGCAGAAGCAATTCCATTTATTGCCCTTTCTCTTTGGGGAGGTTATTTCGCAGATAGGTTTAATAAACAGCTCATTATGAAAATCTGTTTATTTTTCTCGGTTCCTCTTCCCTTGGTTTTATGGTTACTTTTCCACTTACATGGTTTAGGGCATATCAGTGTTAACTTCCTTTCTTGGGGCATTTATACAGTCATTTTTGGCTTAGGAACAATCCGCGGTTTCTACAATCCGTCTGCAACATCATTAAAACCATTTTTAATTCCACGTGAACTCTATGCAAATGGTGCGACATGGACAACGATAGGCTGGCAAAGTGGTGTAATTATCGGCCCAATGCTTGGTGGTTTTATGCTTGCTTATTTAGGACGGGAAACTAGCCTATTTAGTGTCGCTGCTTTACTCGCTATTTGCTTTATTTTAATTAACTTACTGCATAAACGTAGTTTCCCTAAAATTGAAACTGACAATATTTTAGAAAGTCTAGGAGACGGTTTCCGTTTTATCTGGAAAACCAAAATTGTTCTTTGGGCCATTTCTCTTGATCTAGCTTCTGTTTTATTTGGGGGTGTCATCGCGTTATTACCCATTTTTGCAGAAGATATATTAAAAGTTGGTCCTGAAGGGCTTGGATATTTACGTGCGGCTCCATCTATTGGCGCACTTATCACCATGATTGCTTTGACTCGCTTTCCGCCAACTCAACATGCATGGCGTAACATGTTACTTGCTGTAGCAGGTTTTGGAATATTTACTATTCTATTCGCCTTCTCGAACAATATGTGGTTATCTCTCTTTGCGCTTGCTATGACAGGCGCATGTGACAGTATTTCTGTTGTTGTAAGGCAAACTATTTTGCAAATTTTCCCACCAGAAAATATGCGGGGACGCGTAGCCGCTGTAAATGGCATGTTTGTGTCTTCGAGTAATGAACTCGGTGCCTTTGAATCTGGTTTAGCGGCTAAATATTTAGGCACAATTACCGCTACAATTTTTGGAGGCTGTATGACTCTAGTTGTTGTGACTTTCTGTTGGCTCAAAACGAATGATCTATTTAAAGTAGACATTACCAAAAGCTCAGAAGACTAAATACATATTTATAATTCAAGCATCTTCGGATGCTTTTTTATTTTAAATAAAACCCATTACCACCCAGTAAATAAACAAATAACGCCCTGCTTTAGCAATAATGACTATACAAAGGAAGCGCCAAAAATTTTCTTTGAAGAGTCCAGCAACCAAAGTAATGGGATCGCCAATAATAGGCGTCCAACTCAAAAGTAAGGAGTAAAATCCATATTTATGGTAAAAGCTCTGCGCTTGTTGTAAACGCTTTTCAGAAACTGGAAACCACTTACGATGTTTAAATTGTTCTATCTTTAGGCCTAGCCACCAATTAACGCAAGAACCCAATACATTACCCAAAGTAGCTATGCTAATTAAAAGCAAAGCTGAATATTGCCCCTTTAATAATAAGGTTACCAATACCGCTTCAGACTGTAGAGGTAGTAATGTCGCAGCGCCAAAAGCACTAATAAAAAGCAAAAAGTAACTCAGCATAATCAATCACACCAAACGACTTTTTGCTTTAAGTATTCACTAAATCCAAGCAAGAAATTAGGCCACTTTAATTGATAGTGCTTTCTGAACTGCGGGGCGTGCTGTTAAACGTACAATATATTCTTGTACGTATGGATAGTCTTCAATCTGAATACCTTGCCATTCATAACGTAAAATCCAAGGTAAAATTGCCATGTCCGCAATAGAGTATTCACCAGCGACAAACTTCTGACCAATGAGTTGTTTGTTAAGTACACTATATAAGCGTTTAGTCTCATTCACATAGCGGTCTATCGCATAGGGGATTTTTTCTGGGGCAAAACGATTGAAATGATGATTTTGCCCAAGCATAGGCCCTAAACCACCCATTTGCCACATGAGCCATTGCTCAACCTCAACTCGCTCTTGCTCATCTGTTGGGTAAAACAATCCAGTTTTTCTACCTAAATATTGCAAGATAGCGCCTGACTCAAATATAGAAATTGGCTCACCACGGGGTCCATCTTGATCAACAATCGCAGGAATTTTATTATTCGGAGAAATTCTCAAGAAGTCTGGTTGAAATTGATCATTTTCTAAAATATTGATTGGGTAAAGAGTGTAATCCAATCCCATTTCTTCTAAGGCAATTGTGATTTTATGTCCATTGGGAGTTCCCCAATAATATAGATCAATCATTCTATTTTCCTATTCATCATTATCATGACTGCGTCTTGGTTTATATCATGTTTTAAGAAAGACTATGAGATTTCCAACACCAAAAAACACATAAAATTCGAGAATTGAATTTCATAGAAAAATATATTGATTGTCTTAAATGAAACTGAATAGAGAAAAATTAAATCATCTTTTTTATTTGTATTTAGTTATAAAAAAGCACTGCTTTTGCAGTGCTTTTTTTGAGTATTACTTTTTCTTTTTCGGTCCAAGTAACATACCCATTTGACGGCCTTCCATTTTTGGTGCTTGTTCCACAACCCCAAACTCAGCTACATCTACTTCAATTTTTTGCAATTGAGCTAAGCCAAGCTGTTGGTGAGCCATTTCACGACCACGGAAACGTAAAGTAATCTTTACTTTGTTTCCTTCTTCAAGGAATTTCAAAATAGCACGAAGCTTAACTTGATAATCACCAACATCAGTTGCAGGGCGCAGTTTGATTTCCTTCACTTGCACTTGATGCTGTTTTTTCTTCGCATCTTTTTGCTTCTGCTTCAGGTCAAACAAGTGCTTGTTGTAATCCATAATTTTACAAACAGGCGGCTCGGCGTTTGCAACGATCTCAACAAGATCAAGTTCAACCTCTTCAGCAGCACGCAGTGCTTCACTTAATGAAACAATTCCTTTTTGCTCACCTTCAGCACCGACGAGGCGTACTTCTTTTGCACGGATCTCATCATTAATTGCTGGACGGTTGCTTTTTGCACCTTGTTGTTGGTTACGGTCAGGCTGTTTAATCTTTCTTACTCCACAATATACCGGCCACGTTCGGCGACGGCAGACTTCACTAAGTCAATGAATGCATCTACTGACATAGTACCTAAATTTTTTCCTGAGCGGGTACGTACATTCACTGTACCTTCTTCAACTTCTCGATCACCAAGAACTAACAAGTAAGGAATACGCTCTAGAGTACGCTCACGAATCTTAAATCCGATTTTTTCATTTCTCAAGTCGGAAATGGCACGAAGACCATTTTCTTTGAGTTTTGCTACGACTTTCTCACAAGCTTCAGCTTGAGAGTCCGTGATATTCATGACACATGCTTGTAACGGTGACAACCAAGGTGGCATGAAACCAGCGTAGTGTTCAATTAGTATACCAATAAAACGCTCAAAACTGCCAAGAATTGCACGATGCAACATAACAGGCTGATCACGATCATTGTCTTCAGTCACATAAGACGCATCTAAACGTTCTGGTAAGTTGAAGTCACACTGAATAGTACCACATTGCCATACACGTCCGAGACAGTCTTTCAATGAGAATTCAATTTTCGGACCGTAGAACGCACCTTCACCAGGTTGTAATTCCCACTCAAGACCCGCTGCATCTAAAGCATCTGCTAAAGATTTCTCAGCCATATCCCAAAGTGCATCATCACCCACACGTTTTTCTGGACGTGTAGAAAGTTTCATTTGCACTTCTTCAAAGCCAAAATCTTTATAAACATCAAGCGTCAGTTTAATAAAATCTGCAACTTCTTGACCGATTTGTTCTTTAGTACAGAAGATATGTGCGTCATCTTGTGTAAAGCCACGTACACGCATAATGCCGTGTAAAGAACCAGATGGTTCATTACGATGACAAGAACCGAACTCTGCTAAACGAATTGGCAAATCACGGTAAGACTTCAAACCTTGGTTGAAAACTTGCACGTGACATGGGCAGTTCATTGGTTTAACCGCATAGTTACGACTTTCTGAATGAGTCGTAAACATGTTGTCTGCATAGTTCGCTGCATGGCCTGATTTTTCCCAAAGCGTAAAGTCTACGATTTGTGGTGTTTTAATCTCAAGGTAACCATTGTCTTGCTGAACTTTACGCATGTATTGTTCAAGAACTTGGTAAATCGTCCAACCGTTTGGATGCCAGAACACCATACCTGGTGCTTCTTCTTGCATATGGAACAAGTCTAGAGCTTTACCAATTTTACGGTGGTCGCGCTTTTCAGCTTCTTCAATACGTTTGATGTATGCAGCAAGCTGTTTCTTATCAGCCCATGCAGTACCATAAATACGTTGAAGCTGTTCGTTCTTCGCATCACCACGCCAGTAAGCGCCAGAGATTTTTGTCAGCTTAAACGATTTTAAAAATTTAGTGTTCGGTACGTGTGGACCACGACACATATCTAAATAATCTTGATGGTAGTACAAGCCCATTTGTGTTTCTTCAGGCATGTCTGCAATCAAGCGTAATTTGTATTCTTCACCACGTGCAGTAAATTCAGCAATGACTTCATCACGTGGTGTCATTTTTTTAACAACATCGTAATCTTGATCGATGAGCTTTTTCATGCGCTCTTCGACAGCTGCCATATCGTCTAATGTAAAAGGACGTGGCATCCAGATGTCGTAGTAAAAACCTTCTTCAATGACTGGACCAATCACCATCTTGGCTTCAGGGAAAAGCTGTTTAACAGCGTGTCCTACAAGATGCGCACAAGAATGGCGAATGATTTCAAGACCTTCTTCATCTTTTGGAGTGATAATTTGTAAGGTCGAATCTTCGGTAATTAAGTCACATGCATCAACTAAGCGATCATTCACACGTCCAGCAACAGTATTTTTTGCTAGACCAGGCCCGATACTTTGGGCAACTTCCATAACAGATACAGCGTGATCAAAATTCTTTTGATCGCCATTTGGCAATGTGATAATTGGCATAAAAAAATCCTTAAGGAGTGATGCCCTATACGAAGGAGCATTTCACCGCGAGATTATGATCGAGGCGAACCTCAAAATATAAAAACGGTGTAAATCAAAGTTTAAAAACCTGAAAGATTTTACACTTGTTCAAGCAAAGTGAAAACCTTTGAGCCCATAAAATCATAAATACATTTTGCTTATCAGGTAAACAGCATTAAATGACTTAAAAAACATATTGAGATGATTTTTTAAACATGTTCAACACAAGTGGTTTAAGATGAAGAAAATAGCATTTCTACTCATTTTCTGACTGGAGGGTATTTCCCTTTAAGACTAAAGCATAGATGCTTTGCTGAGTATTAAGTCATATTTTCAAAGAATGAATTAAAAATAGAACACGGAGTTGTTTCACATGGTTAGTGCTTATGATGAATTGCCACGCACACCCGCAAACTTTGTTGCGTTATCGCCTCTACGCTACCTAGAGCGTGCAGCTTATATTTATCCAAATCAAGCCTCGATTATTCATGGTAAACGCCAAATTTCATGGAAAGAAACCTACCAACGTTGTTGCCAGTTTGCTTCTCAGCTCAAACAACTGGGAATTGAAAAAAATGATACGGTATCAGTTTTATTGCCTAATGTGCCAGCGATGATCGAAGCACATTTCGCAGTTCCAATGGCCGGAGCTGTGCTCAATACGCTCAATACACGCTTAGATGCAAAAACAATAGCTTTCATGTTAGAACATGCTGAAACCAAAGTGCTTTTGGTTGACCCTGAATTTGTTAATCTGGCAAGAGAAGCCCTCTCTCTTATTCCTGACCAACACATTATTGTGATTGATGTAGCTGATGATGAATATGAGGGAGAGAATCAGTTTATTGGCTCTTTTGAATATGAAGAATGGATAGCTCAAGGCGACATTAATTTTGTATGGCATTTACCAGAAGATGAGTGGGATGCAATTAGCTTAAGCTACACTTCAGGCACAACAGGTAATCCTAAAGGCGTTGTTTATCATCATCGGGGCGCTTATTTAAATGCTGCAAGTAATATATTGGCCTGCGGAATGAAACCTCGCGCTGTGTATTTGTGGACATTACCGCTTTTCCATTGTAACGGTTGGTGTTTTGCATGGAGTATTGCAGCCAGCGGTGGAACCAATATTTGTTTGCGCAAGGTCGACCCAGAATTAGTCATGCAACTCATTGCAGAACATAAAGTTGATTATTTCTGTGGTGCCCCTATTGTTCTTTCAATGATTATTAACTTACCTAAAGAAAAACAAACTAACTTTGATCACCATGTTGAAGTAATGGTTGCCGGAGCCGCTCCTCCAGTTGCTATTATTGAAGGTATGCGCAATATGGGAATTAATGTAAACCATGTTTATGGTTTAACTGAAACTTACGGGCCTTCTGCCTTGTGCGCTTCGCAATCAGGATGGAATGAGCTATCAATTGCCGAACAAGCCCAACTTCATTCCCGTCAAGGCGTACCCTATCCGTTACAAGACAGTATGCGTGTATTAGACCCAGAAACTATGCAACCTGTACCGAATGATGGTCAAACCATGGGAGAAATCATGTTCCGTGGCAATATTGTCATGAAAGGCTATTTAAAGAACCCTAAAGCAACTCAAGAAGCCTTTGCTGGTGGATGGTTCCATACAGGGGACTTAGCCGTTTGCCATCCCGATGGTTATGCAAAAATTACTGATCGCTCGAAAGACATTATTATCTCAGGTGGAGAAAATATTTCCTCTCTAGAAATAGAGGATGTGTTGTACAGACATCCAGCTGTTTTAACTGCTGCGGTCGTTGCTAAACCCGATGCCCGTTGGCAAGAAGTACCCTGCGCATTTATTGAATTAAAAATGGGTGCTACCGCAACGCCTGAAGAAATTATTGCACATTGCCAAAAAGAGTTAGCACGCTTTAAAGTTCCTAAAGATGTGATTATTACTGAAATTCCAAAAACATCGACAGGTAAATTACAGAAATTCATTTTGCGTGAATGGGCAAAAGAACGTGCTGAAAATATATAAATAAAAAAAGCGACGCCTTGAGCGTCGCTTTTTTATTTAAGCGCTTTTAGCCTTGATCGGACAATAATGCAATTTGCTGCACATAGTTAACAAATTTAACTTTTGATGCCTCAATATCTGCTTCACTCGCCTGTTGAGTTTTATCACGGTTGATTCTCAACACATGCTGACGCAAGGTGTGACGTTCCGATGCATTATAAATTTTACTAAATTCAGTAATTGCAGGATCACCCTGTTCAATCATGCGGTCAACCCAACGCATTAATTGAGCCTGTCTTTTTGCGCCTTGCTGCGGGGTTAGATAAGACAAAATGACGGTCTCATCTTCATTGCGCAATAACTTACCAATACGTTGAAATTGGCGACGACGTGCTTCAAAAGAACTAATGTTCTGCACTTCCATTAAAGCATCAATTAAACGCTCATCAACTGGAAGTTTCTGAATTTGTTTAATAGAAAGTTGTGCGAGTTGCTCACCTAAAGCAGCCATGCGTTGCACTGCTTTTTTCTGTTCGGTTTTGCTTGCACGTCCTTCTAAAGAACCGAAATCTTCTTCAGTATAACGTTGGGAACCACGTGCCACGATTAATCTGCCTCATAAAATTTTGCTGCGAATAACGCCAGTACTTCATTTAATGCCTGTTCTTCGTCGGTACCATCAATGACCAATCGCAAAGTGGTCCCTTTACCTGCACCTAACATCAGCAAAGACATAATATTTTTTGCATCTACCAAATGGTCGCCTTTCCCAATCTGGATCGACGAACGAAACTTTGTAGTGACCTCGATCAGTTTTCCTGATGCACGAGCATGTAAACCGAGTTTATTAATTACATCAACAGTTGTGTCTATCATGACCAGTGCTTCATTTCTCTGTGTAAGACCTGAACAGACCATTCTGCCTCAAGTGCTTGTTTTAGTCTATCTACGATATAAACCGAACGATGTTGACCTCCAGTGCAACCAATAGAAATCGTCATATAGTGACGATGTCCTTCAGCAAATGCTGGAAGCCATTTTTTTAAGAAGTGAAGAATATCATCAAACATTTCGTTTGCTTGTGGACTTGCTTCTAAAAATTGTCTTACTGGCTCATCCAAACCAGAAAAACGTCTTAATTCTAAATCCCAATGCGGATTTGGTAAATGCCGTACATCAAAAACATAATCGGCATCTAAAGGAATGCCGTGTTTATATCCAAAGGACTGCAATATGACAATAAGCTTATCCGACTGCCCCAATTTAGACAGTAAAATATGCTTTAAATCATGAACGCTTTTATCCGTTGTATCAATATGAACCGTCGCGCGAAACTGAATTGGAAGTAGCAACTGCTTTTCTTCATGAATACATTGCAACAGACTTTTAAAACGATTGGCTAATGGATGTGGACGACGCGATGCACTAAAACGCGCAATCAGATCCTGATCTTGCGTAGTAAGATAAATAACATCAACCGTGCCATGTCTTTGTAATTGCTCAAAAACATGATCGAACTCTTGCATATCTGCCCGAGTACTTCTTACATCCACACCTAAAGCCAATTGCTCTAAGTTATTTTCATGATCTAGCTTTGCCACAATTTCAGGCAGCAATGCCAAAGGCAAATTATCAATACAGTAATAGCCCAAATCTTCTAATACTTGAAGGGCTGAAGATTTTCCTGAACCAGACTGTCCTGTCACGATAAGTATACGCTTCATGGCATGGCTGTCCTTTGATCTATTTATTGGGGTGTAAAGGCAACTTCTAAATTGTCAATCAAACGGGTTGCACCCAGTTTTGCCGCGACAAATAACACAATATCACGATCAAATTGAGTAGCAGGTAACAGATTTGTCTGACGAGCTTCGACATAATCAACAACAAAACCATTATCTGTCAACTGAGTTTTGATATCTTCTACAACTTGTTGCAAATCTTTGCCTTGATGTAACTGTTGCTCAGCCTGCTTCAAACTTTGATAAATAATCGGAGCCACCTGACGGTGTTCATCGCTTAAATAACCATTTCTTGAGCTAAGAGCCAAGCCATCTGCTGCACGAACAATTGGCACACCAATCACTTCTAAAGGAATATTTAAATCTTGTACAAACTGACGAATAACGGCTAACTGCTGGTAATCTTTTTGTCCAAAGAAAGCGTAGTTAGGTTGCACAATATTAAAGAGCTTAGTTACAACCAAAGCTACACCATCAAAGTGTCCCGGACGTGAACTACCACATAAGGCATCTGTAATCTGGTTTACACTGATGTTCGTTAAACGCGGTTGTGTACCGTACATTTGCTCAACTGATGGCGCAAAAATAATATCACAGCCCACATCAGCAAGCAGGCGACTATCTTGTTCTAAAGTACGAGGATAGTTATCAAAATCTTCACCCGGTCCAAATTGAGTCGGATTTACGAAAATGCTCACAACCACAACATCACATAACTTTTTCGCTTCACGAACAAGTGTGAGATGTCCTTCATGTAGATTTCCCATTGTTGGGACAAAACCAATAATTTTACGTGCAGCTCTAGCAGGATTTAAAGAAGCTGCAAGACCTTGTATGGTGGTTTCTGTTTTCATGAATTACAGCTCAACGTGAAAAGTATGTTCTTTAGCAGGGAATGACTGATCAAGTACCGCAGCATGATAAGCTTTAAACGCATCTAAAATAGCAGTTTCACCTGATTGTTCTTTCATAAAGTTACGTACAAAACGCGCAACTCGACCAAAAGTTAAACCTAACATATCTTGTACAACCAATACTTGGCCATCGGTTGCATTACCTGCACCAATACCAATTACAGGTGTATTTGGGAATAATTCAGCAATTTCTTGTCCCAACTGAGCAGGTACACATTCAAGTAATAACACCGATGCACCCGCCTCAACTACTGCTGTACAATCAGCAATGAGTTGATCTGCCGCTTCACGTGTTCTCGCTTGTAATTTATAACCACCAAATACATGTACAGATTGAGGTGTTAAGCCTAAATGAACACAAACAGGCACGCCATTACGGGTTAAAACCTGCACGATTTCACTTAACCATGCACCGCCTTCGATTTTCACCATTTGAGCGCCAGCCTGCATGACTGTTCTTGAGTTCTGCAAAGCATCATTTAAGGTTGCATAACTCATGAATGGTAAGTCGGTCATAATCAATGCATGCTGATTACCACGACGAACCGCTGCCGTATGATAAGCCATATCTTCAACGGTGACTGGCAAAGTTGAATCTCGCCCTTGAATTGCCATTCCAAGAGAATCACCAATTAAGATTGTATCAACTTCAGCAAGTTCCATTGCTTTTGCCATGCTTGCATCGTAACAAGTCAGGCAAGAGAACTTGCGTCCTTCGGTTTTAAATTTTCTTAAGTCACTTAGACTAATCATGATGATATCCTCTACAGGAGTTCGCAGAACATAATGAATCGAGAGCTTAAGCCCAAGACTCATCAGCAAGTACAGTCAGTGTCGGCTGCTGTATCAGCTCTAAATCTTTGAGTGGCTGACCATTCAGTTGTAAATCTGCATCTAAATCTAATAAGGGAATTACAACAAAATCTCGTTGTAGAATTCCTATGTGCGGCACAGTTAAGCGCTCATTTTGAATTTTTTCATTGCCATATATAAGCAAATCCAGATCTAAGGTTCGCTCACCCCAACGACGAAGCCGTACACGACCAGCCTCTTGCTCAAAACGTTGTAAATGATCTAGCAAATCTAAAGGCGCAAGATCCGTATTTAATTCTGCAACTGCATTTAAATAATTTGGCTGGTCTTGAGGTCCCATAGGTGGACTTTGATAAAGTCTAGAAACTTTAACCATTCCTAAGGTTTTAAGCTTGGCAATGGCTTCAGATAAAATTTGACGGGAATCGCCTAAATTACTTCCTAAACCAATATAAGTGGTTATTGTCATTGCGTTGGCCCAAAAACAACTTGGCTTAAATCGCGTTGCACCCGCTTACGTTTTAAAATTGGATGATCGCCCATCACGCCTGCGTCCAAAGCAGTCGCTTTTTCAACAAATCGGCTTACTGCCTGATCTTGTCTAGTACGTTCTTTTTTCCCACGGCGAGTGCGTGGTTCCGGAATATCAACCAAAGGTTCAATTTCCGTCTCAACTTTATTATTTTCAATAGGCTCAGCAGCAGCTTTACGACGGTTTCTAGCTTTCTGACGATTATATTGGCTAATAGCAGCTTCTTTTTCGTCATTTGACATTTCTTGGTAGGATTCCCACCAGCTTCCCATTCCTTGTGTTGTATCATCACCTGACTTTTCACGGAGTAATAAGAAGTCAAAACCAGCGCGGAAGCGAGCATGTCCTGCCAATGCTTCTATTTGCTGTGGTTTTGGATTGAGCAAACGAGTCTGCATTTCCCAAACTTCACGAATAAAAGTTTCTGCAAAACGTGGAATAACTGTACGTGTCGCTTGGCGTTTTAAGACATCTAAACCAGCCTGTGCACGCGCTTCGGCCGGCACAATACCTTTAGATAAATAAAATTCACAACGCTCTAAAAACGGCTGCCACAATAAAACCGCATAGAAAAATGCAGGGTTAATTGTTTTACCCACTTGTATACGTTGATCTGTATTCTTTGCTGCTCTTAAAATAAATGCAGTGAGATTAGGCTGAATATCGGCAAAAAGTTGCTTCCAGACACCGAACTCAATCAACATTGGCAAAACACGCGCCAAATGTCCCATTGTGAACAGCTTCTGAGATTCATCATATAAACGATGCGGCGAGACATCACGCAATAATTGCGTCATTTCGGCATCAAATATATCGAGAATATTTGAATCAATTTTGAAATTTAACTTGGCTGCAAAGCGTAGAGTTCGCAGCATACGCACAGGGTCTTCTTCAAAACGCTGTGTTGGATCACCCAATAAACGCAAAGTTTTGTTTTTAACATCGTCAATTGCTTTGCAAAAATCGAGCACAATAGCCTTACGCGGTTGGTAATATAAGGTATTGATAGAAAAGTCACGTCGAGCAAAGTCTTGTTCGATGGTACCCCAGTTATTGTCACGTAAAATCATGCCTGAGGCACTCGTAACTGCTTTTTTAGGAGGGGCACGGAATGTTGCAACTTCAATCAGCTCACGCCCTGAATAGACATGTGCCAATTCAAATCGACGGCCAATGATTCGGCAACGTCGGCCAAAAACTTCTTTAATTTGAGCAGGTGTCGCATTGGTGACTGCATCGAAATCTTTAGGATTAAACCCTAGCATTAAATCACGGACACCACCCCCAACAATATAAGCTTCATAGCCAGCTTTAGTCAGGCTATCGATCACATCTAAAATCGAAGAAGGAAGTTGGGCTGTGGACAAACCACATTTTGACGCTCGCAAGGTTTGCAAAAGACGCTGTCTCCTACGTCAGGACGTAAATAACAAGTTGTCGCTAATCATAGCTCTAACGCACACAAAGGGCAATTTGATTCTCTGTAGTTTGCGCATGAAATGACAATTGACAAACAGATGATTTATAAACTCAACCGTGTTTTATTCTTTTCAAAAATGGCTGGACCAATGCCCTTTACGTTTTTAAATTCATCAATATTTTTAAAACCGCCATTCTTTTGGCGGTATTCTACAATCGCCTGAGCCTTTTTCTCACCAATCCCTTTTAGCTTTTGAAGCTCATCAATATTGGCTTGATTCAAGTGAACTTGCCCTGAAGAATCAGTCATTGTTGAACTTTTTGGTGCATTAGAATGAGATGAGTGTTGCGTACTTAACTTCTGATCATACATCTGCTGTTTAGCTTTCCACTCCTTAAAATTTTGGTCGAAAGATTGGGCCTGAATCAGTGTCGATGAAATCAGGCTCCAAAATAAAACAATAAAAATATAATACTTACTCTTCCAAAGATTCATGCTGAGCTGCATGTGTTTTTTCCCCTAACTTTAACTGCCGCTTTGCCTGATTCCACAATTCATCCATTTCAGACAAGGTCATGTCTTCTAATGTTCTTTGCTGTTTTTTCGCTTGATCTTCAATAAAAGCAAAACGGCTTCTAAATTTATGTATTGTTGATAAAAGTGATGTTTCACTTGAAATCGCAAGTTTACGTCCTACATTGACTAATGAAAACAGGCAATCTCCAAATTCATCTTGAATTTCATCAATATTTTGATTTCTTAGTGCCTGTTTGAACTCATCCAGCTCTTCTTCTAATTTTTCATAAGCATCTTCTACAGTTTCAAAATCGAATCCAACTTTTGCTACATTTTCTTGAATTTCTTGTGCCTGTAATAGTGCTGGTCCATGCTTTAGTTCATCTAATCGCGATTGACTCTTTCCTTGCTTTTCTTGTTGTTTAATTTGTTTCCAGAGTTCACTTACTTGTTCAGAGCTTAAGTTATTAAATTGATCTGGCTGAAAAACATGTGGATGACGACGAATTAACTTTTCACTTATTGCCTCAACCACATCATTAAAATTAAAAGCGCCTTGCTCACTAAACATTTGCGATTGAAAAACAACTTGCAGCAAAAGGTCGCCTAGCTCATTTCGAATTTCATTAATATCGCCCTGACGAATAGCAGCCTCGACCTCATAGGCTTCTTCAATCGCATATTTCGTAAGAGTCATGGGTGTTTGCGCCTGATCCCACGGACATTTTTCACGTAACTCTTGCATAATTTTAAGCAATTTATCCATGGTAACCCTCAAGTTTAAAAAGTCGGTCAGTAAAACTAAGATCTTAATTTGTTATGATCAAAATCAAAGCGATTAAATCAGTCGCACTATTGTACTGACAAAGAGAAAAAAGATGAGACACAGTATTCTGATTAGTGGCGCCGCTCAAGGTATTGGGGCAGAAATTGCACGTGTATTTTACCAACAGGGATATAAAGTAGGCATTTATGATATTAATGAGTCGCTTGCTCAAAAACTGGCAAGTGATTTAGGGCCAAATGCATGTGCTGGCTATCTAGATGTAAGTGATTACAACCAATGGCAACACATATTAAAAGAGTTTACTGACTGGGCTGGTGAACTTAACATCTTGGTAAATAACGCCGGTATTTTATATTCTGGTGCATTTGAAACAACTGATATTAAAGCTCATCAAAGAACAATAAATATTAATGTAAACGGTGTCATCAATGGCTGTCACGCTGCTCTACCCTATTTAAAGCAAGCATCTTTTGCACGTGTTATCAATCTATCTTCAGCTTCTGCAATTTATGGGCAAGCTGATTTGATTTCTTACTCAGCTAGTAAGTTTGCTGTTCGCGGAATTACTGAAGGTTTAGATGTGGAATGGAAGAAATACGGTATTCGCGTTTTAGATGTGATGCCGCTGTTTGTGCAAACTGCAATGGTTAACAATATGGATGCAGGCACTATTCAAAATATGGGAATCGACTTAAGTCCAAATGATATTGCTCAGCAGGTGCTTACGCTTGTAGAGAAAAAGGCTCATTTCTGGACGCCAACTCACACTCCAGTTGGCATAAAAACCAAACTACTTTATCAACTTTCGACTTTAAGCCCACAGTTTTTAAATCGACTCACTAACATTTATTTATCAAGAAAGTAATTCGAATTAAAAAGGCTGTCATTTGACAGCCTTTTTAATTACTCAATTCAGTTAAACACCTTGGATCATGCGTCGCGCACTAATGATTCCAGGTTGCTGCTCTAAGCGAGCCAACAAACGAGAAAGCTGTGCTAAACCCTTAACCTCAATTAACAACTTCATATTGGCAATACCATCTGCTTCAGAAATTGTATTAACCTGACGAATATTGATTTGGTCAGAGAAAATCACTTGAGTTAAGTCTTTAAGCAGACCACGACGATCATAAGCTTCAACTACAATTTGAACACTTTGACCACGCGTTGGCTGCATTTCCCAGTCGGCTTCAACAGCACGCTCTGGTTCCTGCTTAATCATACGCTGATAATCTGAACAAATGACTTTGTGGATACTGACACCACGGTTCAAAGTAATATATCCAGCGATTGATTCACCATGCACGGGCTGACAGCACTGAGCGATGTGCAGCTCTACATTGTCTAAACCATCAATTAAAATTCCGTGGGCCGATAACGTATGGCTTGCACGCGGATTTAATGCTGGTTTAAGCACTAGTTCAGGTTCATCCTGATCTAGATGCATTTGGCGGTTCACCTGATTAATCAAGGCATGTAAGCTAATATCGCCGCTTACCAGACTCACCAAAATGTCATCACCCGTTTTCACGTTAAAATGTGATGAATAATCATTCAGGTCGATACTTTTTGGGTGAATCGCAAGACGAGCTAGTTCTTTATTGAGAAGTTCACGGCCTACTTCAAGATTTTTACTACGATCTTGCTGTCTAAACCAATGACGCAGCTTGTCACGAGCACGAGAGGTTTTAATATAACCTAAAGAATTCACCAACCAATCTCGGTTTGGATCACGATCTTTTTTAGTTAAAATCTCAACCTGTTCGCCAGTTTTTAAAGTATAAGTTAATGGCACATAACGCTGGTTAACTCGCGCTGCGTAACACTTGTTCCCTACTTCTGTATGCACATGATAAGCAAAATCTAAAACTGTCGAGCCACGAGGTAATTCCTTAATATCACCATCACGACTGAAAACATAAATCTTCTCAAAACCTTCAAAATCTTGTAGTTGATCAAAGCCTTCTGTTTCATCTTCGTTTTGATGTACCGTCGTTTCATTGCGTTCCTGATAGTGCTCTAGGACGGCACGCAATGAATGCAAACGATGATTAAAGGAATGATCGGTATTCTTTGAGCCTTCTTTATAGTTAAAGTGCGAACATACACCCAACTCTGCTTCGTCATGCATCTCATGAGTACGAATTTGTACTTCAAGCGATTTATTCTCAGCAATTACAGCGGTATGCAAAGAGCGATAACCATTTGCTTTCGGGTTGGTAATATAGTCATCAAACTGATGCGGAATATGACGCCATATCTGATGAACAATACCCAAAGAGTGGTAACACTCAGGAACACTATTGACCAATACACGTAAGGCACGAATATCATAGAGCTGATCGAAACTCAGGTTTTTGCTTTTCATTTTTCGATAAATCGAATAAATGTGCTTTGCTCGGCCTGTAATTTCTGCCTCAATTCCGTAAGACGCCAACTCATTTTTTAAACGATCAATAACGAACTGAATATAATGTTCGCGTTCTAAACGTTTTTCATTCAGTAATGACGCAATTTCTTTATAACGATCTGGAGCTAAATAGCGAAAAGCGAGATCTTCAAGTTCCCATTTAAGCTGAGCAATACCGAGTCGATGTGCCAATGGCGAATAAATAGTAAGAATTTCACGTGCTACGCGTTCTTGACGTTCACGAGAGGAATTTGCCAGCTCTCGTAAAGAATAGGTACGTTCAGCAAGTTTAATTAAAACAACACGAACATCTTCGGTGACCGAAATCAGCATTTTATAAATGCCACTTAAATGTTCTCGTTGATTGTTATTGAAGTGATCTTCTAACCGCTTATTTTTTTCAATGAGTTCCGAGAGTTTACCCATTGCCAAAGCGCCTTTGACAAGGTTATAGACCTGATCTCCAAATTTCTTTTTTACTTCTTCTATATCAGTAATGTCTTCACGCACACTACGATAGAGCATGGCTGCCGATAGAGTATCTTCATCGACATGGAGATGTGCCAAAATGTCGGCCATTCCAACGCCAGTAGCGAAAGTATTGGACCGATGATTAACCGTTGATTGTAACTCTTTTTGCAGGGTTTCATTCGCAACTTTTTCAAGCTGTTCAAGCTTCGCCCCATCTAATATTTCACGCACCCGATCCAACCATGAGGCTAAACCGATTTGCGTTTCGGCGGCATGCTCTACAGTCGTTTCCTCGGACAACTCAGTTAGTTGTTCAGGTAACTGTTCACGTACTGTGACCATACCATTCTCCTCAATATGTAACTCATGTTTTTAATCGTTTATCTCTTGAATTTTTTCAAATAGTGCAATGGATTCAACATGTTCTGTGTGCGTAAACATGTCCATCACAGCTGCTTTTTTTAACTGGTAACCATATTGGACCAAAACACCTGCATCCCTTGCCAGTGTAGCTGGATTACATGATACATAAACGATTCTTTTTGCTCCAAAATTTGATACATACTGCATAATTTCATATGCACCAGCACGAGGAGGATCAATCAATAATGCATCAAATCCTTGATTTGCCCAAGAATGATGCGAAAAATCTTTTGTTAAATCTTGTGAAAAGAAGGTTGCCTGCACCAAACTATTGCATTTTGCATTAGCTGTTGCCCGTTGAACCATTTCTTCGCTCCCTTCCACACCAACAACCTGCCCACTCTCACCAACACATCGTGCTAACGGGAGTGAGAAATTGCCTAAACCACAAAATAGATCAAGTACTTTTTCACCTGATTCCAATTGAAGCAATTCACATGCCAATTGAACCATTTGTTCATTTACTGTGGCATTGACCTGCGTAAAATCCAATGGCGAAAAAGCAAAATTTACATTAAACCTCTCTAAAGCATAATGTAAACGTAAAGCACCTTTTTCATCATCAATACGATGAATACTTTCAGGACCCTTAGGTTGCAAATACAACTGCCACCCCTTGTCTAACGCAAATTGCTTTAATTGGTTGACATCAGAATTGTTTAATTTTTCTACATGACGAACCAATAAAGAAATTTCATGATCACCTTTTGCTAATTCTACATGACCAATATGTGCTTTGCCTTTTAGACTTTGGAGTAAAGTGCGTAACTCAGGCAAACTATTTGATAAATTTTTATCCAAAACGCTACAACTATGGATAGAAGTTAAGCGATTACTATGATGTTCACGAAACCCCATAATTAAGCGATCTGGCTTCGGCAAATAGCGCACACCAATTCGTGCTCGGCGGCGATAATCACTTTGTAAAGACCGAATCGGTTCTAGCCACTGTTCAGGTTGAATACCTGCAAAATGCTGTAAATGTGATTGGAGTACACTTTGCTTTAAACGGATTTGTTCATCAGGATGGATATGCTGCATGCTACAGCCGCCGCAAATACCATAATGAGGACAAACTGCATCTATACGATGAGTTGAAGGTTCTCCTAACAACTGCACCATCTCAGCTTCTTCAAGACGCTTTGCTTGATGGGTAATCTTGGCCTTTACAGTTTCTCCGGGCAATGCATAACGAATAAAAACTTTCTTGCCATGCTTATCTGCGGGATGATCAGGATGAGAACCATAATGCGCAATTCCCCGCCCCTCATGAGAAAGTGTTTCAACCTGAAAAATATATTCAGGTTGTTGGGGCTTGCGAGATTTGGCTTGTTGTTTCAAAGGATGAACCTAAAAATCTGAAGAATTAAAATAGTGTGAAGTAAATTCACTATGTTTTGAGGTACGTTCCCATACTTCAAGAAAATCTGCTTGCTGAGGAATATTTTTCAAATAATCAATACTAGAGTTTACCCAATCATTATGCTCATCTACTGTTAATTGTCCTTTTAATAACAACCAACGTATATAGACGAACCATGTATTAAGTACATCTCCTTCACAATAGCTGGTCAGTTTTAACCACTGCTGCGTACGGACATATTCCGGCACATGATAACCCGACTCGCCGCGCTTACCCGGCAAACCTAAAATGCAGGCAATATCATCAAGCTTTTGAAAATTACGCCCGTTAAACATTGCCATCACATCCATTAAATCAATGTGGCGATGGTGATAACGGTTTTGGTAATTATTAAAACGCTTCTGGCTATCAATCTCACCTTGATCAAACAAGCCCGGTGCAGAAAGCCCATGATACATCGCGCGGAATAGAATGACGGGTAAATCAAATTGTGAGCCGTTCCAACTCACTAAAGTCGGATGACGTTTATCAAAAATTGACAAGAATTTCTGTAAAATTTCGGCTTCAGAATAGTTTTCCCGACTAAAAGAAAACAATCTAAAACCAGACTCATCAATCCACAGACCAGAAATACAAACAATTTCATGCAAAGGTAAGCGCTGAAAATCCATGCCTGATTCTTGACGGCGCAGTTTAGTCAACGCTTGCTCTACATCAGCCTCTGGCAAATCAAGATGATATAAATGCGCTCCCGCTTTTAAATCAGTTAAAGTTTCAATATCAAAAACTAAGGTTGGGAAACGCATTATTTCTCTCAATTATGAGTTATCGTCCTGTACTGAAAACAATCCTGTAGACAAGTAGCGATCGCCACGGTCACAGATAATGCAAACAATAACAGCATCTGGATTTTCTTCTGCAATCTTGATGGATGCCCATACTGCACCACCTGAAGATGTACCCGCACTGATGCCTTCCATACGTGCTAATTTACGCATAGTTTTTTCAGCATCAATTTGTGGGATATCAATAGTACGATCCACACGGCTACTATCAAAAATAGTAGGTAAATATTCTTTTGGCCAACGGCGAATACCAGCAATACTTGATCCATCTGCTGGTTGTAAACCAACAATCTGAATATCTGGGTTTTGTTCTTTTAAATATTTAGAAACACCCATGATGGTACCAGTTGTACCCATTGAGCTTACAAAATGGGTAATTTTCCCACCTGTTTGTTTCCAGATTTCAGGGCCTGTCGTTAAGTAATGAGCTTCAACATTATCAGGATTACCAAACTGATTTAAAACGTGCCCTTTACCGTCTTTTTCCATTTGCAAGGCTAAATCACGTGCACCTTCCATACCTTGCTGTGGTGTTACTTCAATCAGCTCTGCACCATAAGCCAGCATCGCATCTTTACGCTCCTGACTCATATTGTTCGGCATAATAAGTTTCATTTTATAGCCGCGCATTGCAGCAACCATTGCCAAAGCAATACCCGTGTTCCCACTGGTTGCCTCAATCAAAGTGTCACCTGGCTTAATTTGACCACGTTTTTCTGCCTGCATAATCATGTTATATGCAGGACGGTCTTTTACAGAACCTGCCGGATTATTACCTTCCAATTTTGCTAAAACCGTCGCTTGCGTATGAGAAGCCAATCGCTGCAAACGAACTAGAGGTGTCTTACCTACATAGTGATCTAACAAAAATTCGTCGGCTAAAAAGTCAGGTTGTGTATTACTCATGATCAACACCTATATCGAGGTGGGCCTATTGTATGAAAAAATGCTCGGTACTGCACCCATTTCAATATGCTTTTTCATGAAAGCGATTAAAGCTCGGTCATTTATAAAATGCCGTCTGTTTTAAAATAAAGCGTGATAAGATGCCGTACAGAGAGATAAATCTGATGTAGCCATGTCTAATTTCAATAAAACCATATCGAAACGCTTACGTCTGAATCATGCATATGGGCAATTGATTGCTCTAATTTTTGTGCCGATTATGATTTTAACAGGGGTCGGTGCTTTTCTGGTTTTAACTGAAACGTCACATTCGGTAAAACAACAACAGCTACATCATGCCTCAGCAATTTTAGCTCGCTACAATCAAATTGCGAAAGATTTGTATACGCTGGTCGAACTACAGCCAGATGAATACGATCATGCTCAGCACATCATGCAAAGCATGTTTAGCGAAAAAAATCTTAAACGCGCAGTACTCATCGATAACAACGGACAGACTTATTTAAGTATTGGTTATCGTGATAATCGTTATTGGCCTAGCTTTCCCAGTAGTAATAGTTTTTTTGGTCCAATCTCTTATAACCACAACAATATTTATGGACTACAGATTAGTAATAAAGCTGGAAAAGCGCCAGTCTGGTTAGTGATTGAAATGGATAACCAGCCTCTAGAGTTGGCACGTTATCGCATTATGATTGCTCTCGTCATTACTGGATTAATGACCTTACTACTACTTTTACTATGCTTGAATTTTTATTCTCGTCGCTGGATTGCGCCGATGTATGAAATTCGCATGCAGTTACAACGTCTAAATGCCGATACTCTAGACCAGCACCTAGTCATTAATAGTACTGGGGAGCTACGCTTACTACAGCGAGACATCGCAAACGTTGTTAAGCGATTGCACTTTAGCTTTTTGGAATTAAAAGAACACACTGAACAAACAGAAGAAGATTTACGCAGAACATTAGATACCTTAGAAGTCCAAAACATTACCTATCGTCAAGCACGTGATCAAGCGATTTCATCAAATCAGGCAAAGTCAGTTTTCCTTGCCAATATTAGTCATGAGCTTCGAACACCTCTCAACAGTATTGATGGTTTTATTCATTTATTGCTTCGTCAGCAAAATTTAAATAATGAACAAAATCTTTATTTACAAACCATTCGCAAGTCATCTGCCCATTTATTGGCATTAATTAACGATGTATTAGATTTCTCAAAAATTGATGCAGGTAAGTTAGAGCTTGAAACAGCACCTTTTGATTTAGAAGAAGCCATTTTTGATGTCATGGATATGCTATCTCCATTGGCTGCTCAAAAACATATCGCCATGGCTTTTTACTATGCGGACAATATTCCACAACAAGTGATTGGTGATGCTTTACGCTTCAAGCAAATTCTGACCAACTTGATTTCTAATGCAATCAAGTTCACTCCAGATGGTGAAATTATTGTTCGTGTTCGTATGGAACATGATGATATTGGGCAATGTCTGCTTCATTTTAGTGTTCAAGATAGTGGTATTGGCTTAAGTGGTACAGACCGTAAAAAATTATTTGAATCATTCTCACAAGGTGATGCATCGGTTACACGTCAATTTGGAGGTACTGGTTTAGGCCTTGCTATCTCTAAACAGCTTGTTCATCTGATGCATGGACAAATTGGCTTTGAGGACAATCAAGAACGTGCACCAACAGAAAAAGGCTCAACCTTCTGGTTTACCGCACAATTTGTGGTAGATGAAGATTACGAAATCGAACATCCTCACTTTGATCATTTACAAGTGGTGTCTTACCTTGCACACCCTGCTACAGCAAGTGTTTTACGTTATTACCTTGAAAACTACCATGTTCCTCATATCGAAACACAATCGATTCTGGACTTGTTTAGTCGTTTAAAACATCTTGATCAGAAAGATAATACATGGCTTATCGTTGATCATAGCGGTGATACAGAAGCGCTATTAAAAGAAATCCGCAGCCGTTATCAAGGCAATTTAGCCGTCTATGGTTATCAAATGACGCTTGAGCCAAACATGCTCAGTGAATATCGTGCTCGTCCTTTATATCAACCATTAAGCCGTAGTGGACTCATTCAATTATTAAGCAACCAACCTATTTTTGAAGAAGAACAGCAAGATTTTAATGGTCAGGGTTTACACATTCTGGCAGTAGATGACCATTTACCAAACTTAATTGTTTTAGAAGCTTTGTTGGGTGAATTAAACGTTAAAACAACTAAAGCATTAAGTGGCCAAGAAGCGCTTAACCTTATTCAAGAACGAATTGATCAGAAACTTAAACCATTTGATTTGGTGTTTATGGATATCCAAATGCCGGTTATGTCGGGCATTGATACCACACGTGCTATCCGTTCTTTAGAGTCAACGCTCGATGGAGAAATGCAGCTTCCAATTATTGCGTTAACGGCCCATGCGCTTGCCGATGAAAAACAAAAACTCCTTAAAGTAGGCATGAATGACTATGTCACCAAGCCAATTCAAATGGAGCAAATCATCCAGATCTTAACGCAATGGACTAAAAACAACTTTACAGCAAAAGCCATAGATAAAGACCATCATGTCGTTGCAGAAGCTTTAGACCCACAAATTTTAAACTGGCAACAAAGTTTGCAACTTGCAGCAAATAAAGAAGACTTAGCGCAAGATCTACTTAAAATGTTAGTTGATAGTTTTCCAACTGAGTTAGACGAAATGCGTCAGCTCATTGAGCTTGAAGACTTCCCTCAACTTGAGCATGTTTTACATCGCCTCTATGGTGCTACTCGCTATGTAGGCGCCCCAAAACTACAGCAAGTGACTGGGGACTTTGAACAATTTATTTCAACGCTACGTAAAGAACGCCGTATAGCAGATGAAGGCTTCATTGAAGAAGTTATACAGCGCTTTGATGAGTTAGGTCTTGTGGTTAAAGAGGTAGAAAGTGCTGCTCTTCAGATCTTGGTGATACCTGACTAACATATCTACCAAATAGGTATGACTGAGCTGTCATGTTTCCAAATTACAGCCATGTTATGCTCCGTTCATCTATAAAAAAAGAAGCGGGAATATCATGGCACTCTTACGTATTGAAAAAAATAATGGCATTGCAACGGTATATTTAAACCGTCCAGACAAACGCAATGCGATGAGTTTTGCCTTATTAAAAGAGTTAGTTTCAACTGCAAAAGCAATTAAAAAGGATCGAGATATCCGCTGTGTTATTTTGACAGGTGAAGGAAATGTCTTTAGTGCTGGCATTGACTTATCTGACCTCAACAATCCCAAAAACTCTGCTTTTGCCATTTGGGAACTTATAAAACCCGGACAAAGTCTTTTTCAAAAAGCCTTTCTGACTTGGCAGAATTTACCTGTCCCAGTTATTGCTGCATTAGAAGGATATTGTTTCGGCGCTGGTATGCAACTTGCCTTGGCTGCTGACATCCGAATTTCTCATCCAGAAACAAAAATGTCGATTATGGAAAGCCGTTGGGGTTTAGTTCCTGATATGGGACTTACTCGCTCATTAAAAGGCTTAATTAGCGTTGACCTTGCAAAAGAGCTCACCTTAACTGCCCGTGTTTTTGATGGGAATTATGCAAAAGAAATTGGTCTTGTAACTCATTTAAGTGACTCTCCTTTAGAGAAAGCACATGAGATTGCATCGGAAATGTTGCAGCGCTCACCTGATGCCCTCACTGCGGCAAAACGTGTACTTGACGCAATGGAACATCAACCAGAAAAATCATTACGTCTAGAAAAAATCTGGCAACTTAAATTATTACTTGGTAAAAATAGCAAACTTGCTCGTAAAAAAGACAAACATCCGGAAGTTAATTTTTTACCACGCCAATATAAATAAGAGCTTAGATTATGAATTTTGATCGCAACACCCCTATTGCTTTTTTAGGCATAGGGCTTATGGGAAGTCGGATGGCAACCCGCCTTATTCAAGCTGGCTTTCAAGTTGCTGTTTGGAATCGAACCGTCTCTGCATGTGACGAACTTATTGATATCGGTGCACAACCTTTAAAACTTTCAAATATTGGTGAGTATCCAGTTATTTTAATCTGTCTGGCAGATGACAAAGCAGTACAAGCTGTATTTGAGCAAATTCAGCCTAACTTAAAAGCTAAACAGATTATTGTTGATTTCTCGAGTTTATCTGTTGCCGCAACGACAACGCTTGCTCAAGCAGCTACTACCCATGACGTCATATGGATTGACTCACCTGTATCAGGTGGAACAGCTGGTGCAGAACAAGGCACACTTGTCATTTTCTCAGGTGGTGATGCTCAAACCATTACAGAATTAACTCCTATTTACAATGTTCTGTCCCAACGTGTGACTCGCATGGGAGATACAGGAGCCGGCCAAGCAACCAAAATTTGTAATCAACTCATTGTTGCAGCCAACAGCGCCCTGATCGCAGAAGCTGTCGCACTTGCAGGTCGAGCTGGTGTAGATACAACATTGCTTGCTCCTGCCTTAGCGGGCGGATTTGCTGACTCCAAACCCTTTCAAATTCTTACTCCGCGCATGGCAACTCATACCTTTGAGCCAGTCCAGTGGAAAGTTCAAACATTATCTAAAGATCTTAACAATGCAGTAACATTGGCTAACAATGTTAATTTAGACATCCCCGTTGCACAAAAAGCTCTATTACAGCTACAAACTCACCAAAAAAATGGCTTTGCTGAGAAAGATTTAGCTACTATGATTCAATTAGTAGAGCAAAAATAAACGGAGTTTGAGTATGGGTCGTCTTGCAGTAAATTTATCCATGATTTTTACCGAAGTTCCTTTAATTGAACGGTTTGCTTTAGCCCATGCAGAGGGCTTTGAACACGTGGAAATTCAATTTCCTTATGAATTGACTATTTCAGATATTCAAACTCAACTCGAACGCTACAACCTTAGCCTCTGCCTAATCAATGTGCCTGCGGGTGATCTTATGCAAGGTGGCAATGGTTTAGCTGGCGTACCTGGTCAAGAAACAGCTTTTAGTGAAGCATTAGAATTAGCAATTAGCTATGCCACTGCTTTAAAAGTTCCCCGTGTTAATATTTTGGCAGGGAAACAGCCTCTAGATGCCGATCTACTTCCTTGTTTGAAAACATTCGCAGCTAATTTAAAACTTGCCTGTAACTTACTTAGTGAACACGGTATAGAACCCGTTTTTGAAATGATTAACGGTACAGATATGCCACGCTTTTTGGTGCAGAACATTGCGCAGGGACAAGAAATGCTAGAAGCAGTCAATCACCCTGCTCTAAAAATGCAATATGACTGCTATCACATGGCGATGATGGGCGAAGATGTACTTGAGGGTTTGCAAGAAAATATTAACTTAATTGGACACATTCAATTTGCGGACTGTCCGGGACGTCATGAACCAGATACAGCCCAAATTCCTTATGAACAAATTTTTTCTTGGTTAAAGCAAAGCTCTTATCAAAACTATATTGCAGCAGAATATAAGCCTGAAAATACTTCAAATCAGTCATTTACTTGGAAGAAAAAGTATTTTTCCGATGATGTAAATATATAAACTGTTACGAGTTCTGTTTGAAATTCGGATCAAAAACCACTATATTAGATAGTGAGTAATTGTCAGGAAAATATACCCTATATGAATTTAGAACCATCGCCCAGCGTGTCTAATTCTCACGATTTCGCAATGAACACCTCAAATAAAGACGTACAGACTTGTCTCAAAGTTGTTCATGACGCTTTAGTTGATGTAAAAGCAAAAGATATTCTCCAGTTAGATGTTAGCTCAATTAGCAATGTCTCTGATGCTATTGTAATTGCAAGTGGTACTTCTACTCGCCATGTCAAAGCACTCGCAGACAATGTTGCAGAAGAAGCTCGAAAAGCCGGTTTCCGCCCGATTGGCGTTGAAGGTGAACGAGATGCAGAGTGGATCTTGATTGATCTCGGCTTTGTTGTAGTACATGTGATGCTACCAACAGCTCGTAAATTCTACGATTTAGAAAGCTTATGGCGTACCGCTCCAGAGTCGGTTGCTTAAAATTTTGCTTTTAAAAAAAGCGGCTCTTTTGAGCCGCTTTTTTATTTATCTGACAGCTATATTAACAACTCTCAAATAGCACCCCCCACTTTCCTCAAATATTTTAACACCTGCTTCAAACAGCCAGCCATCAGCCATTTTTAAAATTGACATGACAAATTGTCAGATTTGCAGCAATATATACTTTCTTGAAGTCCCCACCAATAAATAGCATAACCGGAGTACAGAAAGTGAAGATATTAATTACGGGCGCCAACACAGGGATTGGTTTCGCCACAGCAGAACAACTCGTTAAACAAGGACAACATGTTATTTTAGCGTGTCGAAATCCAGAAAAAGCGCAAGATGCGCAAAACAAATTACGCGCCCTTAACCAAGGGCAAGTCGATTTAGTTTCTCTTGATTTAAACAGTCTTGAATTGACTCAAAAAGCTGCTAATGAGATTGCTGACCGCTATGGCAGCCTTGATGTACTCATTAACAATGCAGGGTTATTTGCCAAAACCAAACAACTGACTGCCGATGGTTTCGAGCAGCAATTTGGCGTTAATTATTTAGGTCATTTTTTACTAACTCAAAAACTACTTCCGGTTTTGCAACAATCTCCCAAAGCACGTATTATCCATCTCGCATCTATTGCTCATTGGGTTGGCTCAATTAAACCTAACAAGTTTCGTGCAGAAGGTTTTTACAATCCCCTGTTTTATTATGGGCAATCGAAGCTTGCAAATTTACTATTCAGCAATGCTTTAGCAGAACAATTAGCAGGTAGTTCTATTACCAACAATGCATTGCATCCTGGCGGTGTCGCTTCTGATATTTATCGTGACTTACCAAAACCAGTTTATGCAGCGATGAAATTAGGCTTAGTCCCAACCTCAGTTCCAGCAAATCTCATTACAGAAATGGCAACTGGAGGTGCATGGCAGAATCGTAATGGTGAATATGTCAGTGCACACATGCCAGACTGGAAATCTTCACACGCAAAAAACCAGCAACTGGCACACGACCTATATCAACAGTCAATAGACCTTGTAGAAAAATTTCTTTAAACAAGTAAACCAAATAAAAAAGCCACCCGAGGGTGGCTTTTACAATCCTGATTAAGGTCAGATTAGTGACCACCACCATTGATTGCTTTCGTCATATCTTCCACAACTTTCTTCGCATCACCAAAGATCATCATGGTTTTTTCATTATAGAACAAATCGTTGTCTAGACCAGCGTAACCAGTTGCCATAGAGCGCTTAATCACCATGATCGTACGCGCTTTATGTGCTTCAAGAATCGGCATCCCATAAATTGGTGAAGTTGGATCATCTTTCGCAGCAGGGTTTACTACGTCATTTGCACCAATTACAAGCACCACATCAGTTGCAGGGAAGTCTGAGTTAATCTCATCCATTTCCAAGATATCTTCATATGCTACGTCTGCTTCAGCAAGTAATACGTTCATATGACCAGGCATACGACCAGCAACTGGATGGATCGCAAAACGAACGCGTACACCTTGCTCTTTTAGAATTTCACACAATTCTTTTACAGCATTTTGTGCACGACCTTGCGCCATACCATAACCCGGTACAATCACAACGCTGTCTGCATTTGACATCAAGAAACCAGCATCATCAGCAGAACCTGAACGGTGGTTACGCTGAACTTGCTCACCTTTAGCAGCTGTAGCAACCGCTGCACCACCCATTGCACCACCAAACAATACATTGATGATCGAACGGTTCATTGCTTTACACATGATGTACGACAGAATCGCACCAGACGAACCCACGAGAGAACCCGCAACGATCAACATGTTGTTTTCAAGTGTAAAACCAATACCTGCTGCTGCCCAACCCGAGAATGAGTTAAGAAGCGACACCACTACAGGCATATCACCACCACCGACTGGTGCAATCCATACCCAGCCAAATGCAAGTGCAAGTGCTGTCATTGCCCAGAATGCTGTCATGTTGCCAGTCGTGAAGAAGTAGAAACCACAAGCCAACATCGCAATAAAGATAAGCGCTTGAACAGGTTTAACCCATGCACCAGAAATCGTTTTCGCCCATTTTTTTGCAGCTAATTTACCGTACGCAAACACAGATGCAGTAAAGGTAATCGCACCAACAAAACAACCTACGAACAATTCAAATAAGTGAACACTGCTCATGTGCACATGTTGCACACCAGCCGCGGTTAAAGCCGCCTCATTTTGAGCAAACAATGCAGTGAGTTGGTTGTTATGCAAAATTGCAGCAATTGCAATTAGGACAGCAGCCAAACCAACTAAAGAGTGCATGAGCGCAACAGTTTCAGGCATTTGTGTCATTGGCACAGTACGAGCACGTGCAATACCAACGATTGCACCTAACACCATTGCACCAACAATCATCCAGATGACTGGGTTATTCGCAACAAAGAAGGTCGTAACTACAGCAATCGCCATCGCGATCATACCGTAACGGTTACCTTGAATTGCTGTTTTAGGGCCAGACAAACCACGAAGCGTCAAGATAAAGAGAATTGCGCCTACAAGGTACAACCAATTTGCATTTGCTTGAATAAATTCCATGTCAAAGCCCTCTTATTTCTTTTGCTTAGGCTTGAACATTTCCAGCATGCGTGCAGTTACTGCAAAGCCACCGAAAATATTAATGCTTGCCAAAAATACTGCAATCGCACCAAGTACGCTCACCACATTTACACTTTGAAATGCAACGTTAGCATCTACACCCAAAATAGGTAGACCCACAGTTTGCAACATCGCACCCACCACAATAATAGATGACAACGCATTGGTTACAGCCATAAGTGGCGTATGTAAAGCTGGTGTAACACCCCAAACTACGTAATAACCTACGAAGATGGCAAGGACGAAAATTGTAATAGTTTCAACCATGAGAAATCTCCTTAACCACGCTTAAGCAGTACTTGACCGCCATGAGTGACCAATAGGGCTTTTTGGATTTCGTCTTCCTGATTAATCGCAAAGTTTTTCTCTTTGTCGAATAATGTTTCTACGAAATTGAATACGTTACGTGCATATAGTGCAGAAGCTTCTGTCGCTACAGTTGCCGGAATATTTGGAACACCCAAAATTTTCACGCCATTTTCTGTAAAAACAGTCTCACCCACTTTAGAGCCTTCAACGTTACCGCCAGTTTCAACAGCCATATCTAAAATGACAGAACCCGGTTTCATCTTGGCAACAGTTTCAGCCTTAATCAGACGTGGTGCATCACGGCCTGGCAACAATGCAGTAGTGATCACGATATCTGCATTAGAAACAGCCTTGTCAACAATCGCTGCTTGGTCTCTGATGTATTGCTCACCCGGCATCCATCCATAACCATTTTTAGCGGCGTCAGCTGCACGTTGTTGCTCTTCTTCAGACATTGGTACGTCTAACCACTTACCGCCTAAAGATTCAACTTGATCTTTTGCTGTAGGACGTAAATCAGTTGCTTCAACAATTGCACCTAAACGTTTTGCCGTTGCAATTGCCTGAAGACCTGCAACACCTACACCCATAATCACAACACGAGCAGGTTTTACAGTACCAGCAGCAGTCATAAGCATTGGGAACATGCGCTGATATTCAGCGGCAGCAAGCAAAACTGATTTATAACCAGAAAGGTTTGCCTGAGAAGACAATACGTCCATGTTCTGCGCACGAGAAAGCGTACGAGGAAGCAATTCTAGAGCAAAAGCAGAAACTTGCTGATTCGCAAACTGATCTAGCTCGGTATTACGATAAGGATCAAACATTGCTACAACAGCAGTATTTGCTGGAAGTTTTTGAATTTCCCCGCCTTGTGGAGCGCGAACTTTCAAAATAATTTGACTACCCGTATAGGCATCATCCGTAATGGTTGCACCGACCTGTTCATAAGCACTGTCAATGTACGCGGCCTTTACACCAGCACCACGTTCAATCACAACGCTATGACCAGCGCTAATCAACTTCTTTACTGTCTCTGGCGTAGCAGCTACACGACTTTCACCGACGACAGTTTCGGTTGGGATTCCGATCTGCATGAGCGTTCCTCAAGCTAATTTCTCATTGTCAAAAACATTGCTAAGCTGCAATGTTTCCCCCATGTGTATTCTTTGTACAGAATTTGGATTCTAATTGAACTTTTTTAAAATACCACCCAATATTTATTTAATAAATACCCATATTTTGAACTGATGATTCACGATATTTGATTTGAGGTGTAATATAGGAAGCTTTTTCTTTTTTTTGCAGACAATAGTCTCTCTTATACAGTCTTGTATATGAAAATTTCATTTTCTTCGTTTCAAATCGGGTCTTTTTTTGCTCTTTGCTCTGCTTTTCTATTCAGTACAAAAGCAATCTTTATTAAACAGACTTATGCCCTTTCTCCATTGGTAGACGCTACAGTCCTGATGGCTTTACGCATGTTAAGCGCTTTACCGTTCTTTCTACTCATTTGTTGGTTTAACAGGCATCATAATCAGGGCATAAAAAAGAAGGATTGGCTAATTTTAATTTTTGCCGGTCTATTAGGCTACTACTTTGCCAGTTGGCTCGATTTTATGGGTCTGATGTTTATTAGTGCTTCTCTAGAACGAATTATTCTATTTTTATATCCTACTCTCACAGTCATAGTCTCAAGCCTGCTATACAAACAAAAATTAGATGCAAAAAGTTTATTTGCCATTTTTCTTAGTTATGGTGGAACTGTATTGGTCATGCTTCAAGAGCACAACAATGCACCAATTCAGGGCAACTTCTGGCTAGGTACAAGTCTCGTGTTTGCGAGTGCTGTGGCTTTTGCAGGCTATTTACTACTGACCCCGCCATTAATTAAAAAATTTGGTTCTTGGAATTTCACAGGTTTAGCTTTAACAGTCGCTTGTATCGGTACATTAACACACTATGTATTAAGCACTCCTCAGCCGATTCAACTTCTATTACAACTTCCATCTAGTGTAATTTGGTACGGCATCGGACTTGGCTTTTTGGTCACTGTTTTACCTACCGTTATGCTCATGCAAAGTATTGAGCGACTTGGCGCCTCTCAATCTGCCATGATTGCTTCGATAGGACCGGTTTTAACTATTTTGCTCGCGGTTACTTTTTTAAATGAACATCTCAATATGTGGCAATGGGTAGGCTGTATTTTAAATATTGCAGGTGTCATGATAATTACCCTCAGAAAGAAAAGATTAAAATACTAATTTCTCTTGACCTCAACTTAAGTTGAGGTTGGATACTCATCTAAATTTTACTGAACGGTTGAGTCTCATGAATAAAGAAACTTTTAAAATAATAAATCCATCAACTTTATACGACCCTACTCCAAATGCTTATAGTCATGTTGCTGTGGTAGAAAACTTTAAAAAGATTATTCATATTGCAGGTCAAGGAGGCGAAAACTCAAAAGGTGAATTAAGCCCAAACTTTGAAGAACAAGTTTCCCAAGCTATTGATAATATTAAGCATGCTTTAATTGCTGCCAATGCAGAGCTTAGCAACATTGCCGTATTAAGAGTTTTAGTTGTTGACCACTCGGTCGAAAAACATGAAATTTTAATTAAAGTTATGCAAAATTTATGGAAAAATCATCCTTTTCCAGCCTGTACACTCATTCCTGTACCACGCCTTGCATTAGAGCATATGCTCATTGAAGTCGAAGCAACCGCATACACCTAATAAAATCGAGAGAACATCATGTCTACCCCTGAAGATATCAGTCAAAATAAACCTTTACTTTGGTTGATGGCAGCAGCATGTGGCTTATGTGCAGGTGTGAATTATTATTGCCAGCCTCTTATTCACTCCATTCAACAAGACTTTGCTGTTACTCAAGCACAAGCCGCATTGACTGTTACATTTGCTCAGGTGTCTTATGCCCTAGGACTACTCTTTATTGTTCCGATGGGTGATATCGTCAATAAAGCCAAGGCTATTCCGTTTTTGATGGTGCTTTGTGCAGTTGGCCTATTTACTTCTGCTTTTGCTGTTAACTTACCCATGCTATGGATCGGTACAATTTTAGCGGGCTTATTTTCTGTTGCAGCTCAAGTGCTTATTCCTCTTGCCACAATGACTGTAAAACCTGAAAAAACTGGCGAGATCATTGGTTTTTTAATGAGTGGCCTATTGGTTGGTATTTTACTCTCTACCAGTCTGGCTGGCCTATTTTCTAACTTATTCCACTGGAAAGTGGTTTATGTGGTAAGCGGCATATTAATGCTTCTGTTGGCATATACCTTAAAAAGTCGCTTGCCTTATGTTTTACGCATGAAAATGAATTATGGACAGATCTTTGCTTCCATGGGGCAGCTTTTAAAACAAGAGAAAAGACTATTATTAAGAGCGCTTACAGGTGCTTTCGCCTTCGCATCTGTGAGTATTTTATATTCCACCATCGCATTACTCCTCACCTCAGCACATCATTTACCTGATCTGTTTATTGGACTAGTACCTTTAGTCGGTATCTTTGGTGCCTTATCAACCCGTTATATTGGTAAATATGCCGATCAAGGACGTACCACTCTCCTCACATGGATGGGCTGTGCTTTATTCCTGTTAAGCTGGCTCTGCTTTTATTATGGACAAACTTTGCTTGCGAGTTATATTGCTGGTTTTGCTTTAATTCAGTTAGCACTAGCACTTGTACACACGAGCAACCAAAGCATTATTTTCCGTTTACGACCAGATGCTAAATCTCGTATTAATGCCATCTATATGACCACTTACTTTATTGGAGGCGCAGGAGGTTCAGCATTAGGAATTTTTGCGTGGAACCGTGGCGGATGGACCATGACTTGCCTTGCTGGTATTGGGTTAGTTGTACTTTGTATTTTGTTTAGCTTGTTTGATGCTATCTTACAAAAAAAGAAAATGATTTCCCAATAAGGTAACTTGTTATAAATCATCTCCCTATATTCAACACAAGGGTGGTTATAAATTACTCGGCTAAATGCCTCTGTCGATTCAAGCATAAACCTCGTATAATGCTGCCCTTTCATTAATTTAGCGACTTTTGGGCTATTGGTTATGCAATCACTTCAATCGTTACAACCTCGTATTTCTGTCGCACCCATGATGGATTGGACAACGAAGGATTATCGATTCTTTGCTCGCTTGTTTAACCCAAATGTTGTGCTATACACCGAAATGGTCACCACAGGTGCGATTCTATTTGGTGATGCAAAACGCCATTTAGACTACAGTGCACAAGAGCATCCTATCGTATTACAGTTAGGCGGTTCAAACCCGCAAGAGCTTGCGACTTGCACAAAAATGGCTGAAGACTGGGGTTACGATGAAGTTAACCTCAATGTAGGCTGCCCAAGTGACCGTGTACAGAACAATAAAATCGGTGCTTGCTTAATGGCAGAACCAGATTTGGTTGCTGAATGCATTCACACTATGCAAAAAGCAGTAAACATTCCGGTAACGGTGAAACACCGTATCGGGATTGATGACATGCACTCTTATGAAGAGATGCTTCATTTTGTAGATACTGTCGCAGCAACAGGTTGCACTCATTTTGTAGTGCATGCCCGTATTGCTATTTTGAAAGGCCTGTCACCAAAAGAAAACCGTGAAGTTCCACCTTTACGCTATGAAGATGTCTATCGTTTAAAACAAGAGCGCCCACATCTCACCATTGAAATTAACGGCGGGATTAAAACGTTTACTGAAACTCAAACACATTTACAGCATGTTGATGGCGTCATGATTGGCCGTGAAGCCTATCATAATCCGTACTTACTCGCGGAAATGGGTCAGCTTTGGAATTTGGAAGCTCCAGATCGATTCGAGATTATGGAACAAATGCTACCTTATATTGAACAGCGTATGGCTGAAGGTGCTCCACTCTCCATCATTACACGTCATATTTTAGGCTTATTCCAAAATTTACCAGGTGCGCGTAAATGGCGTCAGGCGCTAAGTGGTGGAAATGCAAAAACTTTAGGTGATGTAGAACAGGCTATTAGCAACATGCAAGCAGCTTTGATTCGTACTGAAGAATACTTAAAAGAGCATCAAGCTTAAGCTTGTGATGACTTCTTAAATTGTAAGAAAATGTGGCATTTTAAATCAGGGACTTAGATTTTGAGTATATTCGCAATGACTGAATTAAAATATTCAAATTTAAGCTCTGATTAATTATTTTTAAATAAAAATATCAATAACTTAAGTTAAATTGTTTTTGTGTTTCATTTTAATGAGTATCTTTTTATCTCTAAGTAGCAATATTTGGAAAAAAGATACGTTATTACATAACACAAACAAAACTTTTAAGGTACGCCTATTAGTATCTCTGAACGCCACAGGTAGGTGGTGATTTTTTTAATATGGATATAGATAGTACGGTAGAGATTTCACGATGATTATTTATGACGGACAAGTAGCTGATAATTATATGTATCAGGATTCAAATCAGGCAGCCATTGTTGTATCCCACAGCACTCCCAGTCTCCCTTATCCTTTCACTATGAAACCTAGTAATCATCAAACTGAAACTTCCGATACTCCAGCAATAGATGTTGATAGATTCGTAGCTAAATTAGAAAGTATTACCTCAAGACGCAGCAAAGCCCGTTGTGCACGTAGTATCCGCCTTGCTCTCGAATCTGCTGGTGCAGATATTCGGAATCACCCCATTGCAGCTTCAGACTGGGGAGACACTCTCAAAAAGATTGGCTATAAAGAGATAAATCCATCATTTGATGAGCCACAAGAAGGTGACATCTATATCATTCACAGAACCCGCAACCATGTTTATGGACATATTGCTGGATACACAGGAAGTGAATGGGTCTCTGACTTCAAACAAAATAGCTATGATGTCTACAAAGATGATAGCGTCACTTATACTTACTATCGTTTAGGGCAACCTACCTAAGCATCGGGTTTTTCAATCCTTTTTAAATATGCCAAACAGTTGATCAGATAGACTTTTTTAAATCAGGTTTGGCTTCTTTTTTGCATGATTTTCATATTGTACTTGTCAAAAATGATGATGTAACTTTATGAAAAAAAATACTATTAGGCGGTTACTTACTGACATCGTTTAGTTTGGCGTATGCCATTCCCGATACAAACGTTATAGAAGTTTTCAAAAAAGTACCGGAAAAAAGGATTTATCAACCACAATATTTATTGAAAGGAACGGCTCCTCAAACTCGGATCCATGTTATGCGAAAGCAATATTTAAATGGATTACTAGATTGTCCTTCCGTAATTTTTCACGATAAGAAAAAAATTCTATCTCTGCACTCATTTGAAGAAGCAACAATTTTTCTAGAACCAGATAATTACTATATTCGCTATGCAATTAATAATAGTGGTTGCATCAATTTAGAATTCTATCAACATAAACGCCCTAAAATAGACATTATGTCTCAGGAGCGTCAGTTAGACGGTGATAGCGAATATACGTTTCTTATTAGCGAGCACACCGGGCTACAATAATTATTTCAGCATATGGTTAAAGATATCTCCTACTCACGCTTGTAGCAGTTCGTAGATATGTTCAGCATAAGATTGAATCAGATTACTTTGGTCTGTTCTATAAGCTAAAACCACTTCAGAGAAAAGATTCTTATTCTCCAGCGGAATCAGTTTTACATTTTTGGGTAATATTTGTTCAAATTCTTGAGGGACAATACTAATACCCAAATTTGCAGCGACTAAGTGTAATTGGGTTATCTTACGAGATTGGACTACCGCTGCTTTAGGCAAGAAGCCAGCTCCTACACACAAGTTTGAGACTAGATAGCTCAAACCTCCCCGCTTTGGATGTGGAGTTGAAACAAAATATTCATCTACTAAATCTCTTATCTGGATACTTTGTTTTTGTTTAAATTTAGGGTGATCAATATAGACAGCGACAAATAAGGGCTGTTCATATAATTTCAAAATCGTTATTTCTTCAAGGCTATGCAATACTGGTGGTCTAATCAAACCAATATCAATTTCTCCACTCATTAAAGCTAAGATTTGCTGCTCCGATGACAAGGTATTCACCTCAAAATTTACCTGCTTAGCTAAGCTAATTTCTTTTAATATCTGAACTTTTCTATGATCCATGACAATACTGCTTGAGTGAGCAATTTTAATCTGGCGATTTTTCCCTTCCGAAATACTTTTAGAAAGATTAATAATTTCATTTAAGTAGAGCATGTTATCTTTTATTTTCTTATAAAAGACCTCTCCTGCTGCTGTAAGCTTTACTTTCTTGTCAGTGCGATCAAATAGTTGAAAGTTAATCTCTTCTTCTAATAATTTTATCTGCCTACTCAAAGCTGATTGAGCAATAAAGAGCTTTTCTGAAGCAGCCGTAAAACTGCCTTCTTCAACAATTTTTATAAAATATTGAAATTGTTTTAAAGTGAGCATTCCCATCTCAAAATTAGATCATTAAGCCTATTTTCTATATTAGATTAGATAGATTACCTTCGCTAGAATTTTATCAAGACCATTCACTTGATTGAATTACTCATGAAGTATTTAAAAGGTTTCACCATATTCACTGTCGTTATTTTAATTTTATGGTGCTTTAAATTTTACGATCAGCAGCTTCCAACACAGCCCAAACACGACACGATAGAGTTATATGACTAAAAAAGAAAAAGGCATGCCCAAACATAAGAGCATGCCTTTTTAATATTTAAATTACGCTTTCTTTAAATCGAGCTTTTTCAAAACTTCAGCTACTGCAATCATGGCAAAACTTGAAGTCACAACCACCGCTGAACCATAGCCCCCACAGCGTAAACCAGCCGATGGACACACATCTGCACTTGAGAATGGGTTATCGGCGGAATAAATACAGGTAATTCCAAATTTCTCTTTTGGCTTTTTACAAATACCACGAGCGCGAAGCTGGCTACGTAACTTTGCCAACATCGGGTCTTGTTCGGTTTTTGATAAATCCGCCACACGAATTTTAAGTGGGTCGAGCTTACCGCCTGCCCCACCCGAAACAATCAAAGGAATTTTGTTAAAACGGCAATGCAGCATTAAAGCCAACTTCGCTTTAACGTCATCAATACAGTCTAAGATAATATTGGGTACAGGATTTAAAAGCTCTGTGACATTCTCAGGTGTAAGAAAGTCATCAATAATATTTACTTTAATACCCGGGTTAATCTGGCGACAGCGCTCCGCCATAATCTCAACTTTTTCACAGCCTAATGTAGAGGTCATCGCTGGTAGCTGACGGTTCACATTTGATGCCGCGACAACATCCATATCCACTAATGTGATTTCACCAATTCCGGTACGAGCCAAAGCCTCTACAGCCCAACTGCCCACACCACCAATACCAATCACCATCACATGACTTTGCTCGTAATGTTGAAACGAGGAATCACCATAAACTTTGGCTACACCTGCAAAACGACGTTCATATTCATCTTGTTGGAGATCGGTCATTGTTACTCTTGGGGGTCACGAAATACGGTAGCTATTTTACCTGAATCAATTAGGCATAGGATATCTTTTACGATATTATAAATAGCAAAAGTCCCTTAAAATTTATTAATAATGAATCAAGAACTTAATCAAAAAATTGTCTTATGTATCCCAGGTGTTTGGGAAAATCATCAAGCTCTATTACATGCACTCCTCACTAATGAAACAGGATATATTTACGCAGGCTCAATTATTAAGTCTTTAACAAATGAGTATTATGCTGAAATTGAAGAGTATGAAAATGATCCGAATGTAAGTCAGATTTTTAGGTCATTGAGTATGGGCCGTTTTTCTGAAAGTGAATTAGAAAAAATTGATCGACATAATATGGTTATTTATGTTGTCTGTGAGGGTGGATCAATAGAGTTAGCACAACAAGCTCTGTTGTTAGGGCAAGCCCTCATCAAAGCAGGAGGCTTAGCAATTAAAGTTGAGACTTCTGGACTTACACATATTAAAAGTGATTGGCTTAGTTATAGTGCTGAAAATACCCTAGATCTGTTTAAAGGCTTTATTCCTATTATTTCCGACGATAATTTACTTTATTCTTGTGGAATGTATCAATTCGGCAAACCAGATGGATGTATAAATCTAAAAGTAGATCAAGCATCCTATATTCTGAATCATTTCTTGTTATATATCCTTATCGAAAATCCAGAGTTGTTAGAGAATCAAACTTTTTCGATAGATGAAAATTCAGAATTATTAAAGCTTTCCCGAAAAGCATCTGGGGATTTCTTTGATTTAGATTCACTATATTTTAATCCACTCGATGTTTGGATGCTAACTACGTCATTTAGCTGGAAGAAATTATTCAAGTTTAGTTAAGTTTCCAAAAAAGAAACCCTGTAATTTACAGGGTTTCTTTTTCAATTATTCTGCAATCAAATTTCGAAGTACATAATGCAAAATACCACCAGCCTTAAAGTACTCGACCTCATTTAACGTATCAATTCGGCACAACACATTAAAATGACTCGCTACCCCATCCGGTCCTTTTACATCAACTTCAAGAATTTGATGAGGTTGAATTCCGTCCAGTAAACCACGGATTGATATCACTTCATGACCCGTTAAATTAAGAGATTGACGAGTTTGCCCATCAACAAACTGTAATGGCAACACTCCCATACCGACTAGGTTTGAACGATGGATACGCTCAAAACTCTCGGCAATCACTGCTTTCACACCTAATAAATTTGTTCCTTTTGCAGCCCAGTCACGTGAGGAACCTGTTCCATATTCCTTACCTGCAATAATCACAAGAGGTGTGTTTTCTTGTTGATAAAGCATCGCTGCATCATAAATGGCAAGCTTTTCACCACTTGGAATGTAAATAGTATTACCACCCTCTTCACCACCAAGCATTTCGTTTTTAATACGAATGTTGGCGAAAGTTCCTCGCATCATCACTTCATGATTACCACGTCGAGAACCATACGAGTTAAAGTCTTTTGGATCGACCCCTTGCTCTTGTAAATACCGACCCGCAGGACTATCTTTTTTGATATTCCCCGCAGGTGAAATATGGTCGGTTGTGACTGAGTCACCTAAAACAGCCAAAATACGCGCCTGTTCAATATTTTTAATTGGTTTCGGTGGCTCTCCAATTCCTTCAAAGAAAGGAGGATGGCGAATATAAGTCGAGTCATCAACCCATTCATAGGTTTTGCTCTTTGGAATCTGAATCGCTTGCCAACTCGCATCACCATCAAAGACCGCAGCATATTCTTTGTGGAACATCTCTGTATTTACTTTCTGCAAGACAACATCAATTTCTGCCTGACTTGGCCAGATATCTTTTAAATAGACGGGCTGTCCATCTTTGCCCTCACCAAGAGGCTCTGTTGTCAGGTCGGTACGAATATTCCCAACCAAACCATAAGCAACCACGAGAGGCGGTGAAGCTAACCAATTGGTTTTAACTAATGGATGTACTCGTCCTTCAAAGTTACGGTTACCAGAAAGTACAGATGCAACATTTAAATCATGACATTGAATTGCATCTTCGACTGGCTCTGGTAATGGGCCTGAGTTACCAATACAGGTTGTACAGCCATACCCCACCAAGTTATAACCCAACTCATCTAAATACGGCGTAAGCCCAGCAGCCAACAAATAATCAGTCACGACCTTAGAACCAGGTGCAAGAGAGCTTTTCACCCATGGTTTTCGTTGTAAGCCTTTTTCAATGGCTTTTTTGGCAAGCAGACCCGCCGCTAACATCACGCTTGGGTTAGAGGTATTGGTACAAGAGGTAATGGCTGAAATTACGACATCACCATGATTTAACGGGTATTCCTGCCCTTCAATCACACAAGATGGACTTTCATGTTGAATATTTGCTTTTTTTGCCTCTACAGCAGTACCACCACCTTCATTTTCTAGACGTTCTTTTGCTTCTTTTGCTGGTTTTAGCGTTAACTCCATGAGCGCATTAAACGTTTTAGGCACTTCTGATAACAGCACTCGGTCTTGCGGGCGTTTTGGTCCAGCCAAACTTGCTTGCACCGTGGTCATGTCTAAACTTAAAGTATCTGTAAAAACAGGTTCATCACCAGCATTTCGCCATAAACCTTGAGCTTTACTATAGGCTTCAACGAGCTCAATACGGTCTTCATGACGGCCTGTCAGTTTCAGATATCCTATAGTCACTTCATCTATTGGAAAGAAACCACAGGTTGCACCATATTCTGGTGCCATATTGGCAATGGTTGCACGGTCAGCAAGAGGCAAATCTGCCAGACCATCTCCATAGAATTCAACAAATTTACCCACTACACCTTTTTGGCGAAGCATTTGAGTAATGGTGAGTACCAAGTCAGTTGCAGTAATACCTTCTGGTAATTTTCCTGTAAGTTTAAAACCGATGACTTCAGGAATAAGCATAGAGATTGGTTGGCCCAACATTGCTGCTTCAGCCTCAATACCGCCTACGCCCCAGCCTAAAACACCCAAGCCATTAATCATGGTCGTATGCGAATCTGTTCCCACTAAAGTGTCAGGAAATGCAAAAGTTTTGCCTTCATCTTCTCCCAACCACACTGCTTGGGCCAAATATTCTAAATTGACCTGATGGCAAATACCTGTACCTGGCGGCACTACACTAAAATTATTAAATGCAGACTGTCCCCAACGTAGAAATTGATATCGTTCGCCATTACGCTGCATTTCAATATGTACGTTTTCTTCAAAAGCCTGATCATCGGCAAAATAGTCAACCATCACCGAGTGGTCAATCACCAAATCGACTGGAGATAACGGATTAATCTTCTCTGGGTCTCCACCAGCTTGAGCCATGGCTGCTCGCATTGCTGCCAAATCGACTACAGCGGGTACCCCTGTAAAATCCTGCATTAAAACTCGAGCAGGTCGATATTGAATTTCCTGTTCAGAACCTTTGGTTTTTAACCATTCTGCTAAGGCATAGATGTGTTCAGTTTTAACGCTAAGTTGGTCTTCGAACCGTAATAAGTTTTCCAATAATACTTTTAAAGATTTCGGTAGTTTGGCAATATCCCCTAGCGTTTTCTCTGCTTGGGCTAAGCTAAAAATCTGATAATTGCTGGAACCTACTGTTAGCGTCTGTAAAGCATTAAAACTATTGATATTGCTATACTTAGCCATTGGGTTATCCTCCCATGTCTGGCAATGTTATTTTTCACGTTTTTACATGTTGTTTTCTTACTTTAAGCTTCTTTTCTAATCGCTGTGTTTTGTTTTAGTTACTATTTCTAATCTTTGATTTTTATTACGATAATTTCAACGCCGAGAGCGAGTTTTCCCAAAGCTGTACGGCCAAATCTGACGCTGATATGTTTAAGTTTTCTGCCAAACTTTGCAAAACATAAGGCAAATTAACTGGGGTATTACGGGTACGCTCTTCAATTGAGGTTTGGCAACAAAGTGGGGTCATATCGGGACAATCCGTTTCAATCACCAAGTGCTCTACACCTATAGCCTGCACAACCGTATGAAGTTTTTTTGCATTCGGATTAGTAATTTGCCCTGTCACACCAATTTTGAACCCAAGTTTAATAAGACCTTTTGCTTCCTCTATGCCACCACTAAAAGCATGAGCAATTCCACCCAGTTTAAATTTCTGAGCTTTTAATATTGCGAGTACATCGCCATGGGCTTTTCTAATATGGAGAAGTACTGGTTTTTGATATTGGGTTGCCAGCTCTAACTGATCGGCAAAATATTGTTTTTGCTTCGCATAGATATCAGGGTGCTTATGCTCTTTTAAGAAAGTATCTAAACCAATTTCGCCTACTGCCACACATTCTTCTTTCTGCAAAATTTGCTCAAGATGAGAAAGATGTTCTGGCTGATGTTGCTCAATATAAAATGGGTGTAAACCGGGTGCTAAATATGAAGTCGGTACATTTTCCCAGTTATTTAACTGATGATGGGTTCGTAGCAATTCATCAAAACGTGACTGCACAAAACCAATTAAAACCAGTGCATCAACCCCAGCTTTTTTGGCATTAAGCGCTAACTGTTGCCGATCTTCATCAAAATCGGCAACATCAAAATGCGTATGTGTATCAAACAGACGCATTAGCTTCCACTTTTTGCAACAGGTGCTGAAGCTGGTTGCGACTTAGGCTGCGGCAAATATTCTTTTTTCAAGACTTCCTGTAATTGATCATAAGGAATGACTAATCGAGGTAATCCCACCACATATGGCCCAATTTCATATTCACCATATTGAAGGATTAAACCTTGTTCGCCTAATAAGAAATTATCGGATAATTTAAATGGCCAAGCTTGTTCATAATCACCGACATTATCAGCCAGTTTAGAGTCTGTAACCCAAGTCTTAAAGGCTTCATGCGCCAACTTCTCTAACGCTGCTTTTTGCTGTGGACGTAACAAGTCTTCAAGCTTGATCTGCTTTTGTTCTTTTAAATCAAAATTATAGTAATGCTGTGCAGCAGAACCATGGGCACCACCCAAATAGCTACTGCTATTTAGTACAACAGTGACCACTTTACCTTGAGCCTGCAAAATCTTAGGTTTAACTAAAAGATTAATTTGATGACTACTACTTAAAGCTTTTAACTCATTGTCCAGACCAATAAATGAGTTTGCATAACGTTGAACCTGTGCATCAAAGCTATTTTTTTGCTCTGCACCCGCAACTGCTGAAGCTTCTGTTTTTTGATCTGGTTGCTTCACTTTAGTATCGGGTTCAGCAATCTCTAAAATTTGATCTAGAGCCTTTAAGATTTGCTGATCTACAATTTTATCAATAAATGGAAAATTACTCTGTAAACGCTCAACTGTAAATTCAGGACAAGTTTTACCATCACAATCAGGTAAAGCAACCTTACTCGGAATTGTTTCACCCTTCAAAGTCAGCTCTACTGGCTTTTGTTCTTCGACTGCTGGTTTCTGCTGTTCTTGAGAATCCTTAGGATCGGCTTTAGGTTGGCATGCCACCAAAAATATAGCCGAAGCAAGCAAAGTTAATCGCAGTGAAACTTTAGAAGATAACATCATATTTTGCCTTTTATTCTAAGGAGATTACGCAGTGCCTTTTCTAAGAAATTAGCGCATATAAATAGAGGTTGCAAATTCTGCTACCATCTTAAAACATTTGTTCATAAACCTCGGGTTGTAATATTTTTTTTGTTTGTTCTGTAGATAAATAAATATCGAGCTGTGGTGCCTCTTTAGTAATTTGGTTTGCCTGATAATGCAGTCCAATACCTTCACCATCAAAGAACCAATCCGCTTGCCCCCAATATAAAGTTTTTGGTGCTTCTTTTTTTATTTCAACAGTCTGCTTTTTTAACCAGTCTTGATAGGCTACCTGCACCATTTGATGCATAGCTGTTTGCTGATCTTTTTTTAAAACATCTAACAAACTTAAACTTTTATGCAATTTTCGGTCGGCCACGAAAAAGTAATAACGATCTTTAATCGTGAGCTCTTCTTGCTTGGTATCAAGCCCCAATTGCAATAAAACATATTGATTACGCTGCGAAGCAATACGTGTATGAAGATGCAATTCATAAGCCCGATTCTTTGAATATTTATCTTGCCATTCATCAGACTTTTTAACATAGGCATTAATCGCCTGCTGCAAGCTTAAGTCTTTTTTCAAATCAATTTGATCTTGAATCACTTTAGCCTGACTTTTGGCGATCCATTCATTTAACCATGCGTCTTGAGTCTTTATCGTTTGAATATCGACATCAATACAATTTTTCTTCTCACAAAATGGCAAAGCATAATCGGCTTTTACTTGTTGTAAGTTGAGAAATGGCAGTACTTCAGCTTTTTCAATATTTTGAGTTTGGGTACCTGCTAGTTTCGTTTGAGAAGAGGATGAAGACTGAGAGCTTTTCCAGACAAAAATAGAAATAGCAGAAATTAATGTTACGACTGCAACCACCAGCGCAATAATTGTCTTTTTACTCAAGTTCATTTCATCATCCTTTTTTATTTTTCAAAACAAAACAGCTTCTATTCGAAGCTGTTTGTCACATTAAAATGATCAGTGTTCACGTGTGTTACGGAACTGAATATCAGGCCAACGCTCTTGCATAATCTGCAAGTTCACTCGGCTTGGAGCAAGATAAGTTAAATGTCCGCCGCCATCGATAGAAAGTTGGTCATGTGCTTTCTTCTTAAATTCATTCAGAATTTTTTCATCATCACAGTGAATCCAGCGAACTGTATTAACGCTTACAGGCTCATAAACACAGTCAACCTTATATTCTTCTTTCAAACGATACGCAACCACGTCAAACTGGAGCACACCTACCGCCCCAACAATCAAGTCATTGCTGATTTGCGGCATAAACACCTGAGTCGCCCCTTCTTCAGACAACTCTTTCAAACCTTTTTGCAATTGTTTTGACTTTAATGGATCTCTTAAACGCACACGACGGAACATCTCTGGCGCAAAGTGAGGAATACCTGTGAAGTGCAGATTTTCACCACTTGTGAAAGTATCACCAATTTGAATCGTGCCATGGTTATGTAAACCAATAATATCGCCCGGCCATGCTTCTTCTAAATGTTCACGCTCACCAGCAAGGAATGTCAAAGCATCACTAATGCGGACATCTTTACCAAGACGCACGTGGTTCATCTTTAAACCTTTTTCATATTTACCAGAGCAAATACGCATGAAGGCAATACGGTCACGGTGTTTCGGGTCCATGTTGGCTTGAATTTTAAATACAAAACCAGAAAAACCTTCTTCTTTCGCGTCAACTACACGCTCTTGTGTAGGGTGCGCTTTAGGTTCAGGTGCCCAGCCCATGAAAGCATCTAGGACATGGTCAACACCAAAGTTACCTAATGCCGTACCAAATAGAACCGGAGTTTGTTTACCTTGTAAAAATAAGTCGCGGTCTAATGGCTCATTTGCCATTTGTACGAGCTCAAGCGACTCTTCAAAAGATGCCCAAGCCAAATCACCTACTTTTTCACGAATATCAGCATGATCATAACCATCACGTACTTCAATATCTGTAATGGTTGAACCAAAACCTGCTTTATAGACATACAATTTATTTTCAATAATGTTGTATACACCAGCAAAATCACGGCCCATTCCTAATGGCCATGTAATAGGTACACAGCGAATATTGAGGACATTTTCAATTTCATCAAGTAACTCAAGTGGCTCACGAATCTCACGGTCCATCTTGTTTACGAATGAAATGATAGGCGTGTCACGCATACGACACACTTCCATCAATTTGATGGTACGTTCTTCGACACCTTTTGCACCATCAATCACCATTAACGCTGAGTCAACTGCGGTTAAGGTACGATACGTATCTTCCGAGAAATCTTCATGTCCCGGTGTATCGAGTAAGTTAATGGTATGACCTTTATATGGGAACTGCATAACAGACGTGGTAATAGAAATTCCACGCTCTTTTTCCATTTCCATCCAGTCAGATGTAGCTGCGCGGTCAGATTTACGGCTTTTTACCATCCCTGCAACCTGAATTGCTTTACCCCATAACAGTAATTTCTCTGTCATGGTGGTTTTACCGGCATCGGGATGGGAAATGATGGCAAATGTGCGGCGTTGAGCAACCTGTGCCGCTAACTCATCTTTAAAACTCATGAAATACACCTACTGCGGAGATTGCAGTGCCAAAGATCTAAAGTCGATCAAAATAAAAATTGGCGTAATTGTAGCAGATTTATAGAACTGTTTAATGATTGTTGATATGCCATCAGTCACTCATAAGATTTTTGAACATTTTTTGAGAATACAACTTCGCTCATTAGAGATTTTACAATCAAAAAAGCCCATCCGATTGCGGATGGGCTTTCTTAGGACTTAGCAGAATATCTTATGCCAGTTTCTTTTCTTCAATAAATTGCACATCGGCAATTTGTACATCCCAGAACTCATTCCATAAAGCACAATAATCAATACATAGCTTGGTTAAGCCTTCATAATCATCTTTTGTAATCGCTTGCGCTAAGGCAAACCAAAGGTCATCCTGATGGTCATCATCAGCGGCCTCAGACGTTTCATCAGTAGATACACCATGCACATGGTAATATCCACCACCTTCAACATCGATATTCACAAATTTGGTCGCTTGACGTAATGGAGGGCTAAAAAGAATAACCTCTTCTTCGGCAACTGCTAACAATGCAACTACATTGATATAACTATCATAAGAAGATTCTAAGAATGAACGGACCTGATCTGCGGCTTGTGAAGCTTTATAATTACGGCGATCATCTTCCGTTAGACCATAATCATTAAGTAAATCTTCATACAATGGATAATGAGCATATTCAGGATTCCCCAAATAATAATCATCTTTACCTAATCCCGGTCTAAAACCGAATTCATCAAGTACATTTAAACTTAATAATACTCGTGGAAACATTTTAGCTCCAGAATGGAGTTTTGGTTCCAGTTGTTTTGTTTGGAACTGCGCTTGTAATAAAGCATCAGTAAAAATCTGTACAATTGCATGACGATATTCTAAATGAATATGAGTTAAAGTATCCTTATCTAGATAACCATGATTTAACATTTCGATTGCAGGATGTTTACAAACTGGTAATTCTGCAATTTTATTTCTTAACTGTTTGAGAAAATTTAAATTTTCATCCCATTGTTTTGCAGGAATACTATTTCTCATCCCCTGCAATGCTTTTTGTCTTGGATTATTAAAATCTTCAAATTTTTTTGACATAATCATTCTCAATAAAAAGTTTTTTCTTATAGTTAAGCGGGGGATTCCCTTATTTCAATTTGCATTCAATTGCTAAAATAAAATCCATATACCCATCCTTAACAACCTGATATTATGTCTATTAACTCAACAAATCAATGGATTAATTAATAATATTTAAAAAAGTAAATTATTGCCAACCAAATATATAAAATATTATTTTTTAAGATTAACCAAACTATTGAATAAATATAGTTTTTTAAATATTATAAAATAAGTTTTATTTAAGCTTTAACACTTACAATAGCAAAGTTAATCAAAAATATTCGCGACGGTGAACCCGATGACAAAAAGAGAAAATATTATAACAACAGCAACATCCCTTTTTAACCAGAAAAGCTATACATCTGTTGGTGTTGATAAGATTATTGCTGAGTCCAATGTGGCAAAAATGACTTTTTATAAGTACTTTTCTTCTAAAGAAAACTTAATTGAAGAGTGCCTTCATGAAAGAAATTTAGAAATCCAATCTTCAATATTAGGAAAAATTAATAATATTAACAATCCGTTAATTAGACTTAAAACCATTTTTAACTGGTATATCGACTGGATTAATGCAGATGATTTCAATGGTTGTTTATTTAAAAAAGCCACCATTGAAGTTCTACAATTGTACCCATCTATTAAAGATCAGGTTAATAAATATCGAGAATGGATTTACAAATTGGTTTTCTCAACATGTGTGGAATTAGAAATCAAAGATGCCCATACGCTTACCAGTCTTTTCCTTAATATTATTGATGGCATCATTATTGATGGCACAATAAATAAATCAAAAATTAATTCTGAACAAACATGGTCTTATATAACAAAGCTTATTAATTTTGAAGAAACTCAAGCGTGCTCCGCCGCTTAATATATCAATTTAATAGTTTTAGATGTTTTGTAGAAGAATTAAAATATCATTAAAAAAAACGAGTAGAGCATGAATTAAAGCTCTACTAATAAAATCTATCTAAATTATTGTTACAACCCTATAAAAGCAAAGCCCCTGCTATTTTAAACACAGGAGTTACTCTCATTTTCTCTATTTTAACTTTATAATTTATATAAATTTAAGGCGTTAAAATAAGAGTTTTATTAAGAATAACTAAACCTTTACTACTTATAACTATGCACATTTATATATTATTAATCCATCGCGATATTCCTTAAGAAATACTCCAATAACGCATCTCTATCATCCACACTATTTTCACCTAAAAGCTGAACCATAGCCCCATCCACCACAAATAAAAACATGTGTGCATCTTCTTTTGAGGCCTCTGAGTTCTTTGTTAAAAGCAGTCTATAAATCTCGCTAATGAGCCAGTTTCTGTACTCAACCACTACTTGATAGGCCTTTGGGTAAAGCTTTTCAATTTCAAAAATAGCTTTAAATAGCAGATGATAAAGGCCTTCTAAATCTGCATGTAAGAAGTAAATTTTGCGGAGTTTTTCAATTACGGTTAAGCCTTTCTGAACACAAATGATTGAAAGCACCTCTTGTTTTAAACCATCCTTTTGAAAGGTTAAGCTCATTTCAATGAGCCTTTCTTTTGAGTGAAAGTAATTATAAAAGGTAGCTTTGGGGAGTTTTGCTGCTTCAATAATTCGGTCCACCCCGACTTTGTGAAAACCATACTTATTAAAAAGATATCTTGCAGAATGAAGCACGCTTAAAGCACGAAATGGAAGATCTAAATGTTGCATAGCTTTACCGTTATAAAAATAAGTTCTTGTTGTGTCTCAATGAGATAAAACTGCCTAGGCTCTTGTTTTAAGCAAAAAAGGCATGCAAAGGCCCTCGAAAGACTGCCTCAGCGCATCTCAAGTTTTATTGTTGATATGATTTTTTTGGTCGTGACGAGCTAATGCTTGAAAACCCAAAGGTCATCAAACCGCACTAAAGACTAGTCTGGAGGTATAAAAATAGAATGCATAGCTAACTCCTTTATATGGGGAGTTCTGCCAAAGCATTAATCAAGAATTATGGTGGCAGAACGAAAGAGGGTTAGCAGACTGGTGAAAGATTTAACCAGCACACCCGAGGGTGTCCCTCTCCCGTCCTACCGCTACGGGAGGAGACGAGGAGTTTACGCATAAGACTATCCCTCAGACGGAATAACTCTGATGCGATCTTTCATCACGGTCTGCTAAAACCGACTGGCAATGTAGGCCAGCTTGCAAAGGATAATCTGAGAGTTTACAGGTGTCAATGTAGCTTTTATGACAAGTTATTAAATTTCTTATTGTTTTTCATTAGATTAAATTAATTATTAGTTTAAATATTATATACAATAAAATAATTTTAATTGAAAATTTATTGAGAAATCAGTCATCAGTCTTTAAAAAAATTGGAGTAGCCTAATCTAGCTATTAAGACTAAGCAAAATGAGCGCCTTGAGACTCAATGAGCTGATCAACCTGAACCGGCATTCCCAATAAATAACCTTGGAATTGCTGACATCCTAAACGGGTTAAAATCTCAACCTGCTGCTGAGTTTCCACCCCTTCTGCCGTTACGGTTAAACCTAACTTTTTCGCTAAATGAATAATACTTTCTAGAATAACTTCTTCTTTTGAACCCGGTTTTAAATCAACAATAAAGCCACGGTCAATTTTCAGCTCATCTACAGGCAGATCTTTTAAATATAAGAAGCTCGAATGCCCTGTTCCAAAATCATCAATGGCAACACGAATTCCCATGTCACGTAACCGCTCACAAGCTCGGATACTCAAATCGATATGCCGCATTGCAGTTGATTCAGTAATCTCAACAATTAAGTGATGAGGTTGAATTTGATATTTTTTTAATAATGCTTCGAGTGTACTAAATAACTTTTTATTTTCGAATTGTAGTGCCGATAAGTTCACAGCGACTGGATAGAATGGTGTGTTACTGCGCTCCCACTCCTGAATTTGCAGGCAAGCTTGCTCAAGCGCCCAATATCCCATTGGAATGATCAAACCCGTTTTTTCAGCACCTTCAATGAACATATGCGGTGTAAGTATTCCTAAGGCTGGGTGATTCCAACGGATTAATGCCTCAACTCCACAAACTTCAAGATTGGTATTAAATTTTGGTTGGTAATATAAGATGAACTGTTTTTCTTCTACGGCTTTATAAAGATCATTGATCAGTTTCGACTGACTTCTCGTTTCTTGCTGATGGGTTGAATAACTAAAGATGGTATACGTATTTCGGCCTTGTTCTTTAGACATGAGCATGGCGGCATCAGCGTTCATGAGTAAGTCCTGAACATTCTGTCCATGCTCAGGAAAGAGTGCCACACCCAAACTTGCAGAAATGTTAATTTCCTTGCCAGAAATTTGATAGCTTTCCTGAATCAGTTGTAAAACCTTCTCGGCTAAAACAACCGCTTCGTCTGCATTTGTATTTTCTGCAATAAGCAAAAACTCATCACCACCGATTCTAAGCAGCTTACATTTTTCATTGAGTTGCCAATGCAAACGATTCGCCATTTGAATGAGTAATTGATCACCGATATGATGCCCAAAAGCATCGTTAACCGATTTAAATCGGTCTAAATCAATATATAAAAAAGCAATTTTCTGGTCTTTATAGCGATGATCTGAAAGTAATACTTCTGCATAATCAACCAAGTAAAGACGGTTTGGTAGTTTAGTTAAATTATCTTGTATAGAGAGATTAGCTAATTCTTTATTTGCCTTACGCAACTCTAAATTTTGTTGAGTGAGGCGCTGTTCCAACATCGCAACAATAAAACTTGCGACCAGTACCAAACATGTGACCAAGATAATCGTAAATAATAATAGGTCATGTTCAGCCTGATATTGGCTAATAAATTTATCAGTAATATTTGTCGCAATGAGCGCCGTATAGTGCATTCCCATAATACTTAAGGTCATCATTACCGAAAATGCGATTTTCAAAGTTAGGCGATGACGTTCGGTATCTTTTAACTTATAGGCTAATAAAAATGCCAGCCCTGAACCGCTCATCGCAATTAATACAGAAAATAATAGCAAGAAAGAGGTGTAATCTTTTTTATAGATATTAATATTCCAGCCCAACATACTAATGTAATATGAAGCTGAAATTCCGATTCCCATAATAATAGAACTTAAAATGAGCCGGAATAAAGGTAGCGTAAAACGTGAAGTCAACCACATGGCAATGCACGATAGCAAAGCACTAATGGCAAATGAAACAGTAATTAAAGGAATATTCGAGTTGACTGTTTCAAACAGATGATAAGCTTGTATACCAATAATATGAACAATGCTAATTGCTGATGCGAGTAATAATCCATTGATAAATAAAATTAAAAACTCAAATTTTTTATAGACTTGCTTGAATATTAATTGTTCCATGGAAATTACAAGAAAGCAAATGATGCCAGCTGCAATAAAAGAGCCGACGATCAATGTGCTATCGTAATCAACATGACCCATATTGGACTTCCATGATTATTCAATACTTTTTTTTATTTTGTTCAACTCATTGCCCAAAATACAATTAAACATGTTAAAAAAATTAGTAAATTTGACTTATTCAGTCAGTTATAAACAATAACATTATCTATCTTTTGGTCAAGTATTTTTTACTTTATAAATCAATAGACTAAATAAAAAATAAGCAGCCAATTATATGAAAAATATAGAATTTATTTAATCCAGTCAAGTTGACTCAATGGCTCTTTTTCATATCCAAATAAAAACAGTATAAAAAAAGAACCCTGCTTAATGCAGAGTTCTTTTAAAGCTTTTTTAGAAAAAGAAAATTAGTTCTTTTCTTTGTCTACTATTTTGTTTGCTTGAATCCATGGCATCATTGAACGTAACTTATTACCAGTTACTTCAATACCATGCGCAGCATTTTGACGACGACGAGCAGTCATAGATGGGTAGTTTAATGCACCCTCTTGAATGAACATCTTCGCGTATTCGCCAGATTGAATACGTTTCAATGCATTACGCATTGCTTCACGAGACTGTTCGTTAATTACTTCAGTACCAGTTACATATTCGCCATACTCAGCATTGTTAGATACTGAGTAGTTCATGTCAGCGATACCGCCTTCGAACATCAAGTCAACGATCAATTTAAGTTCGTGTAAACATTCGAAGTAAGCCATTTCTGGTGCATAACCAGCTTCAACTAAAGTTTCGAAGCCCATTTTCACGAGTTCAACCGCACCACCACAAAGAACTGCTTGCTCACCGAATAAGTCAGTTTCAGTTTCTTCACGGAATGAAGTTTCGATAATACCAGTACGGCCGCCACCTACACCTGAAGCATAAGAAAGAGCAACGTTACGTGCATTACCAGAAGCATCTTGGTGAATTGCGATTAAGTCAGGAACACCTGAACCACGTTGGTATTCTGAACGAACTGTGTGACCAGGTGCTTTCGGAGCAACCATGATTACATCTAAGTCTTTACGTGGAACAACTTGGTTATAAAGAATTGAGAAACCATGAGCAAATGCTAAAGTTGCGCCTTCTTTGATGTTTGGCTCAATCACGTCACGGTAAAGTTGTGATTGGAATTCATCTGGAGTCAAAATCATTACGAGGTCAGCTTGCTTAACAGCAGCAGGAACTTCTGCAACTTTAAGACCAGCATTTTCAGCTTTCTTCCAAGAAGCTGAATCTGCGCGTAAACCTACAGTTACGTCTACGCCTGAGTCTTTAAGGTTAAGTGCATGAGCATGACCTTGAGAGCCGTAACCAACAATCGCTACTTTCTTGCCTTGGATGATTGATAAGTCACAGTCTTTATCGTAAAAAATTTGCATTTGTGTTCTCCGCTAAAATACTTTTAAAAAATTAAATGGCTAATACTTTTTCGCCACGGGCGATACCAGATACACCTGAACGAACGACTTCTAGAATAGTGTTTTCTGCAAGCGCATCGATAAAACCATCTAATTTTTCAGTTGTCCCTGCTATTTGAATGGTATAGGTAGTTGGTGTCACGTCTACAATTTGCGCACGGAAAATATCCGCTGTTCGCTTAATTTCAGCACGTGAAGCACCTAACGCTTTTACTTTAATCAACATCAGTTCACGCTCAATGTGCGAACCTTCTGATAAATCTACTACTTTTACAACTTCAACAAGTTTGTTGAGCTGCTTTGTAATCTGTTCAATCTTATGGTCATCGCCATAAGTAGTTAACGTCAGACGTGATAAAGTTGGGTCTTCGGTTGGAGCTACATTCAACGTTTCAATGTTGTAGTTACGTTGACTGAATAAACCCACCAAACGAGAAAGCGCACCAGCTTCGTTTTCAACGAGTACAGAAATAATATGTCTCATTATGTACGCTCCCCTTTACCTAACCACATATCCTTCATTGACTGACCTGCGATCAGCATTGGATAAACATGTTCTGTACGATCAACCATGACATTAATGAATACACATTTATCATTAATTGCCATTGCTTCAGCAAGCTTCGACTCTAGTTCATCAGCATGATCAATTTGGATACCAACATGACCATATGCTTCCATTAACTTGCCAAAATCAGGTAATGATTCAACATATGAGCTTGAGTGACGGCCTTCATAGTTCATATCTTGCCATTGTTTAACCATACCTAAAGCACGGTTATTCAAGCACAAGATCTTCACGTTCATACCGTATTGCTTACAAGTTGAAAGCTCCTGAATACACATCTGAATTGAAGCTTCACCGGTAATACAAACTACCTGTTGATCTGGGAAAGCTAACTTGGCTGCCATTGCATAAGGTAAACCTACGCCCATGGTGCCTAATCCGCCTGAGTTAATCCATTGACGTGGACGTTTGTACTTGTAGTACAACGCGCCAAACATTTGGTGTTGACCCACATCCGAAGTAATGATGGCATCACCATTGGTCGCTTTATATAAAGCTTCAACAACTTGCTGTGGCTTCATTGTGCCATCAGCCAGTGTTTCATACTTCAAACCATGAACTTTACGCCATTCATTAATCTGATCCCACCATGCAGCAATTGCTTCAGGGTTCGGCTTAGACACATTCAATTGTTTCAATTGCGTCAACATTTCCTGAAGTACAGGCTCAACCGCCCCTACAATCGGAATGTGCGCCATGATCGTTTTTGAAATGCTCGCCGGATCAATATCAATATGAATAACTTTGGCATTCACACAGAATTTTGCAGGGTTATTGGTTACTCGGTCATCAAAACGTGCACCAATTGCAAGAATGACGTCAGCATTATGCATCGCCATGTTTGCTTCATAAGTACCGTGCATACCCAACATGCCCACAAACTGTGGATCATCGCCAGGGAAGCCACCAAGACCCATAAGTGTATTTGTCACTGGGTAGCCCAACAAATGAGCCAACTCAGTCAATAATGCAGATGCATTACCTTGAACAACACCGCCACCAGTATAAATTACAGGACGTTTTGCACTTAAAAGTTCATCAATCGCTTTACGAATTTGACCAGAATGACCACGTGAAGGTGGCTGATAAGAACGCATCTTCACTTTTTCAGGATATTCGTACGCAAATTTTTCTGCAGGATTTGTCGCATCTTTTGGAATATCGACTACAACTGGGCCAGGGCGGCCACTTGATGCAATATAAAATGCTTTTTTGATAATTGCAGGAATTTCACTTGCGTGACGAACTTGGAAGCTATGTTTCACGATAGGACGTGAAATACCCACCATATCAGTTTCTTGGAAAGCGTCTTCACCAATAAGATGTGATGCAACCTGGCCAGACAAAATCACCATTGGGATTGAGTCCATATAAGCTGTTGCAATTGGAGTCACAGTATTAGTTGCGCCAGGTCCAGAAGTGACCAGTACTACGCCAGTCTTACCTGTCGCACGCGAGTAAGCATCTGCCATATGACCAGCAGCTTGTTCATGACGTACGAGGTAATGATTAATTTTGTCTTGTTGAAATAGCGCATCATAAATATGTAATACAGCGCCGCCTGGATAACCAAAAACATGTTCAACGCCTTCGTCCGCAAGAGCACGAACGAGCATTTCACCACCAGATAAAAGTTCCAACGTGATTCACCCTAAATTCTTTATCACTATTTATGGAAGGCACAAATAGTGTTTCATTCATTGAATTGTCTGCACTGTTATAGCACACATATTGTCTAGTTTTCGTTGCAATAGAAAAATTTCTGTTTTTCAGCCGTATAAGCTTTTTTAACATTAATAAAGCATGTCTGGATATACATACTTTAAGTAAAATCAATCTCTCGGCTAGAGAGAATGTCTATTACAAAACATGACAGTTATTCGAAGGGTGATCAAATAATCGCATATAAAACTAAAGGAAGCATTTTTGTTGTTTAATTCACTAAAGTCAAGATTAAAGAAAAGGTTTTTCCATAAAAATTTTTAGCTGCTTCTTTTTTAATCTAAAATTAAATCGTAAATTTGGTAGTTCTAATCCCTATTTATTAAAAATAATTATTCTTTTTATATAAAACCATACATTGTAAATTGCTTATTTATAAACTTTATTTAAATATAGTCAGCTTTTTTGGGGAAGATCTGATATGAATTTATCTTATTTAAAAACAAGCTTATATACAGTAGTAACAACGGTAATTTTAATTTACTCAAGTCAAAGTCAGGCACAGCAATATTATAAATGGATGGATAAAAGTGGCTCTACACATTACACCACGACTCCGCCACCTAAGAGTGCAAAACATTTGAACAAAGTTTCAACTTACGGCAGCCAACCATCCGTAAAAAATTCGACACCCACCTCAGAACAACAACATCAAGATAAAACAGATAAAGTAGTGCAAGAAACAGCTAACTTAGAACAGGACAAAGGTGTACCCGCTGTACCAGTTCCGCCCGCCCCATCCGCAGCAGCACGATAACCAAAATGAGAGTGGTGAATATTTTCACCACTCTTCTATTATTTAAAATAAAGAAGAATAGATTGAGAAATGTTTATTGCTCATATTAAAAGATAAAATCCTGATCTAAAAACTGACATTTCCCCTTATTTTGCGCTATGCTGTGCAGCAATCTTTCATTTCAATTTTCGTTGTATAGCTTACGTCTATGACTATTTCTCACATTGACCCCGAATATCAAGCAAACACGATTGAACCATCAGTTCAACAAGATTGGGAAAATCGTAAAGTCTTTAAAGTTGCCGACACTGTCGAAGGTAAACATCGCTACATCCTGTCAATGTTTCCTTACCCAAGCGGCAAGCTGCATATGGGGCATGTGCGTAACTATACAATTGGCGATGTTATTAGCCGTTTTTACCGTTTAAAAGGTGAAACTGTGCTACAACCTATGGGTTGGGATGCATTCGGTTTACCTGCTGAAAACGCAGCAATTGCTCATAAAGTTGCTCCAGCAAAATGGACATTTGAAAACATTGCCTACATGCGTGACCAATTAAAAAAATTGGGTCTATCTGTAGACTGGGACCGAGAGTTCGCAACTTGTACACCAGAGTATTATCACTGGGAACAATGGTTATTTGTTCAGCTTTATAAAAAAGGTCTGATCTACCGTAAACTTTCAACAGTAAACTGGGATCCGGTTGACCAAACAGTTTTGGCAAATGAACAAGTTGAAAATGGTCGTGGCTGGCGCTCAGGTGCATTGGTTGAAAAACGCGACATTCCAATGTACTACTTCCGTATTACGGATTATGCACAAGAATTATTAGACGATCTTGACACCCTACAAGATGGCTGGCCTCAACAAGTGTTGACCATGCAACGTAACTGGATCGGTCGCTCTACTGGCATGGAAATTACGTTCCCATCTGCCAATACAGAAATTTATGCTGACGGTTTAACTGTTTATACAACTCGTGCCGACACTTTAATGGGTGTGACTTATGTTGCTGTTGCAGCAGAACACCCTCTTGCGCTTAAAGCTGCTGAAACTAACCCTGAATTGGCTGCATTTATTGAAGAATGCCGCATGGGTTCAGTTGCAGAAGCGGACTTGGCGACAGCTGAGAAAAAAGGCATGGCAACAGGCTTGTTTGTAAAACATCCTGTAACTGGTGAAGAGCTTCCTGTTTGGATTGCAAACTACGTATTAATGTCTTATGGCTCTGGCGCTGTTATGGCCGTACCAGCACATGATGAACGTGATTTTGAATTTGCTAACAAGTTTAATTTATCAATCAAGCAAGTCATTGATGCTAAAGGCACTGACGATGCAGACTACTCTGCAACCCAGTGGCAAGAATGGTACGGTTCTAAAGAAGGTAAACTTGTTAACTCTGGCGAGTTTGACGGTTTAGAATTCCAAGCTGCTTTTGATGCATTCCTTGCAAAATTAGAACCACAAAATTTAGCAAATTCTAAAGTTCAATTCCGTTTACGTGACTGGGGTGTATCTCGTCAACGTTACTGGGGTTGTCCAATTCCAATGATTAACTGTGATACTTGTGGTCAAGTTACAGTGCCTGAAGATCAACTTCCTGTTGTATTACCAACAGACGTTGTACCAGATGGTTCAGGCAACCCGCTTAATAAAATGCCTGAATTCTATGAAACTAAATGTCCTTGTTGTGGTGGCGATGCACGTCGTGAAACAGATACTTTAGATACTTTCGTAGAGTCATCTTGGTACTATGCACGTTACGCTTCTCCAGACTTCACTGGTGGTATGGTTAAACCTGAAGCTGCTCAAAACTGGCTTCCTGTGAACCAATACATTGGTGGTGTTGAGCACGCGATTCTTCACTTACTTTATGCACGTTTCTTCCACAAATTAATGCGTGATGAAGGCGTTGTACAAGGTAATGAACCATTTACCAACTTGTTAACTCAAGGCATGGTGCTTGCAGACACGTTCTACCGTGAAGCAGAAAATGGTAAGAAAACTTGGTTTAACCCAGCTGATATTGAGTTAGAGCGCGATGAAAAAGGTCGTATTCTTTCTGCAAAATATTCAGGTGATGGTCAAGAAGTTGTCATCGGCGGACAAGAAAAAATGTCTAAGTCGAAAAACAACGGTATCGACCCGCAAGCGATTATTGATCAATACGGTGCAGATACTGCTCGTGTATTCATGATGTTTGCTGCACCACCAGATCAATCTTTAGAATGGTCTGATGCAGGTGTTGAAGGTGCAAACCGTTTCTTGAAACGTGTATGGCGTCTTGTAGCAGGCTTCCTTGAAAAAGGAAACTCAACTTCTACAATTGATACTGCAAACTTGTCTAAGGATGCTCAAGATTTACGTCGTAAAACACACGAAACCATTCAAAAGGTAAGTGATGATATTGAACGTCGTCATGCATTCAATACTGCTATTGCTGCTTTAATGGAGTTGTTAAACGCAAGCAACAAGTTTGAAGCAAAAGATGACAACGACATTGCGGTAGAACGTGAAGCGATCACTACACTTTTAACTTTGCTCGAACCATTTGCACCACATTTAAGCCAAACTTTATTGGCTCAATTTGGTACAGATGTTACAGCAGCAACGTTCCCTGAAGTGGACGCTTCTGCATTAACACGTAATACGCAAACGATTGTTGTACAGGTTAACGGTAAACTTCGCGGTAAACTTGAAGTTTCTGTTGATATTTCTAAAGAAGATCTATTAGCTCAAGCTAAAGCTCTACCAGAAGTTCAACAATTCTTAACCGGACCAACAAAAAAAGAAATTGTGGTTCCAAATAAACTAGTTAACCTCGTGGTTTAATTAAAGTTATTAATGAGAGGATCAAGCATGCACTTAGCCAAACGTTTAGCCGCTGTTGTTTTAACCTTAGGCCTTAGTGCAGGCTTAGTCGGGTGTGGATTTCATTTAAAAGGAACCAACCCGACTGCGACTCCGCTTGTTTATAAAAAGTTAAGCCTTGAGTTACCAGCTAAAACTGATGATTTGGAAACGCAGTTAAAAGTGTATTTGGCTGCCAATGGTGTTCAATTCAGTAATGATAGTGATGCCTATGTACTCCGTGTTTTGGAATACACACCACGTCGTCAGCTTTTAAATGGAAAACTGACAGAAGTATTATTACGCCTAACCGTAACCTTCCAGATTGAAGATCGTCAGGGTAATAAAATTACTGAACCACGCTCATTAACTGCATCTCGTAGTTATCAATATGACTTGGCAACAGTCAACACTGAAAATCAGCAAGAAACTTACTTACAACATATTGTGATTGATGATATTGCACAACAAATTACTCGTCAGATTTCAGCAAATCGTTTGCCAAAAGCTCAGCCTTAATCTGTATTTTTGCCTGCAATGAAAATTGACTATTTACAAGCCTTAAAACGTACTCCGGAAGCTCGGGGTGCGTGGATTTTGCATGGGCAAGAACCCTTATTAGAACAAAATTTATTAGATGCCTTTCGCAAAAGCTGGCAACAACAAGAAGTTGAAAGACAGCGCTATGATATTAGTAGCGTGAGCGACTGGAAAAATGTCTTTAATGCACTTAATAGCTTATCTTTATTTTCTCAGCAGCTTGCTATTGAAGTACATGGCAATATAAAACCTGATGCAAATGGCTTAAAACAACTTAAAAGTTATATACAACATAATGAGCATAACCTGTTATTAATTGTTTTACCCAAACAAGATAGTAGCAGCTTAAAATCTGCTTTTTTTCAAGTTGTTGAAGCAAATGGGGTTGTAGTTGCTCTAACGGCAAATTACCCACAAGACCGTCAACGTATTTTAAACGTAGAAGCAGAAAAGCTAGAGATTCAACTCGACAATGATGCTTGGCAGTGGTTAATGCAACATCATGAGCACAATTTGCTTGCAGCTAAAAATAGCTTGATGCGTGTAAGAGACACATTTCCAGACCAAAAACTGATTTTGATTGAGCATTTATATGCTTGTTTACAAGATCAATCACGCTATACCACCTATGATTTAAGTGATGCGTTATTAGAAGGCAACCTTGGCCAATCTATTAAGATTTTTCAATATCTAATTGCAGCAGGCGAACCAGATAGTCTGATTTTATGGACTTTAAGTAAAGAAATGCGCTTGTTGATGCAATTGTTTGAGCAACCTCATAATGCCCTACAGCTTGGTATATGGAAAACTAAGGTTGGTTTATATCAACAAGCCTTAAGAAGACTAAATCCACAACAGTTTTTAGGCTGGTCTACCCTTCTATTGCAAATTGATGCAGCAATTAAAGGAATGTCAAACGAAAATGCAGAACATTTAATGCAGCAGGCGATTGCTGAATTATGTGGAAAAACACTATTTATACAATAATTCGGCTGAATCATTTTTCATCATTCCTGAAATATCATAAAAATTCACGTTTTATCCTCATTTCGCTTTTATACTAAATTAAATTTTAAACTTTTCGACCTCTCGCCATGCCAAAAATAAAGCCAATCAAACTTGTTATTATCATCGTCTGTATAGTCATTATTGCTCTTTTAGCCTGGAAGTTTTTCAAGCCAAAACAGCAGCAGCCACAATATATTACTGCCGAGGTAACGCGCGGGGATATTGAAAATAATGTACTTGCAACGGGTACACTTGATGCAACCAAACTTATTAGTGTCGGTGCGCAGGTATCTGGTCAGGTTAAAAAGATGTATGTACAACTGGGCGATCAGGTTAAGCAAGGTCAACTTATTGCGCAAATTGATTCAACCACACAAGAAAATAGTTTAAAAACTTCTGATGCGAATATTAAAAATTTAGAAGCACAGCGCCTTCAACAAGTTGCTTCTTTGAATGAAAAGCAACTTGAATACCGCCGTCAGCAACAAATGTATGCGCAAGATGCGACACCACGCGCAGATCTAGAATCGGCTGAAGCAAGCTATAAAACAGCTCAAGCACAAATCAAAGCATTAGATGCGCAAATCGAATCTGCAAAAGTGACTAGATCTACGGCGCAAACCAATATTGGTTATACACGTATTCTAGCTCCAACTGATGGTACGGTTGTCGCAATTGTGACGGAAGAAGGCCAAACAGTAAACGCAAACCAAAGTGCGCCAACAATTGTCAAAATTGCAAAATTACAAAATATGACGATTAAGGCGCAAGTCAGTGAAGCTGACATTATGAAAGTTGAGAAAGGCCAACAGGTTTACTTCACTACCTTAGGCGAAGACACTAAGCGTTACGCAACCTTACGTCAAATTGAGCCTGCTCCAGATTCAATTTCTAGCGAATCAACAAATACCACCAGTTCAACTACAAGCTCAGCCGTTTACTATAATGCCCTATTTGATGTGCCAAATACCGATGGTAAATTGCGTATTGATATGACTGCACAAGTTTATATCGTTTTAAATTCAGCTAAAAATGCCCTACTCGTTCCTTCTTCAGCGCTTAGCTCTAAACAATTTTCAGGTCAAAGAAAATCAGGTCAGTCATCTGATAAAGCAAGCTCTACACCTGAAGCTGCTAAAAAGTCTCAAGGGAACGGAGCTCGTCTAGAGCGTCTTAACCTGACTGCCGAGCAAAAACAGCTAGTTGAACAAGGCAAGTTAACTTTAAGTGTTGTACGCATATTACAAGCCGATGGCACAACCAAACCAACTCAGATTTTGGTTGGCATTAACAACCGTGTAAACGCTCAAGTTCTTGCGGGCTTAAAACAAGGTGATCAAGTTGTCATTGCCGATAGTGCAGATACTTCCGCTGCATCAGCAAATAGTAGTAATAACCGTCGCCGTAGTGGCCCAATGGGAATGTAAGCATGACAAAACAAGCTTTGCTTGAAGTCAGCAATCTGGTCCGGGAATTCCCTGCTGGCGAAAGCACAATACAAATTTTAAAAGGGATTGACCTTACCATTTACGAAGGCGAACTGGTTGCCATTGTCGGCCAGTCTGGTTCGGGTAAGTCAACGCTCATGAACATTTTGGGCTGCTTAGACCGCCCTACCAGTGGTAGTTATAAGGTCAGTGGACAAGAGACTGGTAAGTTAGAGCCAGATCAGCTCGCTCGACTACGTCGTGAATATTTTGGTTTTATTTTCCAGCGCTACCATTTACTTGGTGATTTATCTGCTGAAGGTAACGTCGAAGTTCCAGCTGTTTATGCAGGTGTTACGCCTTCTGAGCGTAAACAACGCGCAACAGCTCTACTTACCGAATTAGGGTTAGGCACTAAAACACTTAATAGACCAAGTCAGCTTTCTGGTGGTCAGCAGCAACGTGTTTCTATTGCCCGTGCCCTCATGAATGGTGGTGATGTTATCCTTGCGGATGAACCAACAGGAGCGCTTGACTCTCATAGTGGTGTTGAGGTAATGCGTATTTTGCGTGAACTCAATGCTGCTGGTCACACTATTATTCTGGTGACACACGATATGCAAGTTGCAAAAAATGCGACTCGTATTATCGAGATTAGTGACGGAGAAATTATTAGTGACCGTCCTAATGTTCCAGATCAAGCAGCCGAACCAATCAAGTCTGATCCTGATGCCGCTCCTGCTTTACAAGGTAGACAGAAGAAAGGCAAAAGTATTTCTGCATGGCGTTCAACTTTAGACCGCTTATCTGAAGCCTTCCAAATGGCTTTACTGTCTATGAATGCCCATCGCATGCGTACTTTTTTAACCATGCTTGGCATCATTATTGGTATTGCATCTGTTGTTACCGTGGTCGCTCTAGGTAAAGGGTCTCAACAGCAAATTTTAAGCAATATTAGTAGTCTGGGAACCAATACGATTACGGTGTTTCAGGGCCGTGGTTTTGGTGACAACTCCAAAACTGCAAGCTTTAAGACCTTGGTTCCTGCCGATGCCGATGCGTTAATGACTCAGCCTTATGTTAGTGCAGTCAGTCCGATGGTCAGTACATCCAAGACTATGCGCTATCAACAGAATGAAGCAAACGCCACCATTAATGGTGTGAGTAATGATTATTTCGATGTAAAAGGTTTGGTCTTTAAAGATGGGCAAACTTTTGATCAACGTAGTGTTCGTGATCGTTCACAAGATGTAGTGATTGATACCAATACGCAAAAACAATTCTTTAGCGATGGTAGCAATCCAATTGGTCAAGTGGTACTACTCGGTAGCGTACCGGCACGTATTATCGGGGTTGTAGAACCGCAAACAAGCGGCATGGGCTCAGACGACACCTTAAATGTCTATATGCCTTATACAACCGTAATGAGCCGTATGCTAGGCCAGTCCAATGTACGCAATATCGTGGTTCGTATTAATGACAAATATTCAACTACAGCCGCAGAAAATGCGATTGTAAACTTATTAACTCAGCGCCATGGTGCACAAGATATTTTCACTATGAACAGTGACAGTATCCGTCAAACCATTGAGAAAACAACCAGCACGATGACCCTTCTGGTTTCAGCAATTGCCGTAATTTCATTAGTGGTTGGTGGTATCGGGGTTATGAATATTATGCTGGTTTCTGTGACTGAACGTACTCAGGAAATTGGTGTACGTATGGCTGTAGGCGCACGTCAAAGTGATATTTTGCAGCAATTTCTTATTGAAGCAATTTTAGTCTGTTTAATTGGTGGTGTGCTTGGTGTCTTACTGTCACTTGGCCTTGGACAACTTATTAATAAATTTGCTGGCGGTAACTTTAGCGTGGCTTATTCAAGCACTTCTATTATTGCAGCATTTGTGTGTTCAACACTGATTGGTGTCGTTTTTGGTTTCTTACCAGCCAAGAATGCGGCAAAACTCGACCCAGTTGCAGCACTATCACGAGAATAAGGAAAATTGCATGTCTTTCTCTATGACTAAACTTAGCACAGCACTTCTCCTCACAAGCTCTCTTGTTGGATGTGCTGCTGTAGTAAAAACACCTTACGAAACACCTGCGGTACAAGTTCCAGGTAGTTTTCAATATAATGCCACAAAAGCAAAAACCATGTCTGCCGATCAATATTCTGACCGTTGGTGGACACTTTTTGGTGATGCACAGCTTAATCAGCTCGTAAGCAATGTATTAGAACGTAACAGTGACTTAGCTGTCGCAGGGATTACCTTAAAACAAGCACGTTTACAAGCTGACCTAACAGCAAATAAGCAAGGCTTACGTACTAGCTCTAGTGTTTCAACTGGACATTCTTTTGATTTGAACTCAGGAGATGACAGCGCTAAAGGTCTATCAATGAGTGCGGGCGTAAGCTATGAAGTTGATTTGTTTGGTAAGCTTGCACGCCAAACTGAAGCAAGTAAATGGGAAGCTTTAGCGACTGAACAAGACCTACAAGCCACTGGACAAAGTTTAATTGCAACCACGGCTAAATTGTATTGGCAACTCGGTTATTTAAATGAACGTTATGCGACTGCTCAGCAGAGTTTGGCGACCTCACAAAAGCTATATCAACTAGTACAGATTCAGTATAAAGCTGGTGCTGTTTCAGGTGTAGATCTTACTCAAGCAGAACAATCTGTACAAAGCCAAAAAGCGAGCCTAAGCCAGATTGAGCAACAACTGGTTGAAACACGTACTGCCATTGCCGTGCTCTTACATGAACCATTGCAACAGTTAAACATTCAAGAGCCCAAACGTTTGCCACGCAATGCACTACCAGCAATTGGTGCGGGCTTACCTGCCGATATTTTATCGCGCCGTCCCGATTTACAAGCCTCTGAGCTTCGTTTGAAAAAGGCGCTCGCGACTAAAGATGCTACTAAGGCGAGCTACTATCCATCGATTAGTTTAACCAGTAGTTTGGGATCAAGTAGTACATCGTTGACAGAACTGTTACGCAACCCTGCCCTAACTTTAGGTGCAAGTTTAAGTTTACCGTTTTTGCAATATAACGATATGAAGAAAGATATTGCGATTAGCAATCTGGATTATGAAAAAGCGATTATTCAATATCGCCAAACGCTTTATCAGGCTTTTGCTGATGTCGAAAATGCTTTATCAAGTCGTACAGAGCTCGATAAACAAGTAGCGTTACAAGAACGTAATGTCGAACTTGCAGAAAAAACTGAACGTTTAACTGAAGTCCGTTATCGTTATGGTGCTGTCGCATTAAAAACACTTCTTGATGCTCAGCAAACTACACGTACTGCACGCTTAAGCCTTGTTGAAACTAAACAAAGCCAATACAACGCGTATGTCACCCTCATGCAAACTTTAGGTGGTTCACCTGTAAAAGAACTTCCTCAATAAATTGCGCCCAGTAAAAAAAGCCGTAGTCCTTCAACTACGGCTTTTTTTATGTCCGAATAAATTTTAAAACTTATTCATCATCCATCATAGATTGGCTCATACCAACAGTATTGAAACCAGCATCTACATATAAAATTTCACCAGTAATACCTGAAGCCCATGGTGAGCATAGGAATAATGCTGCATTACCCACTTCGTCAATGGTTACGTTGCGTTTTAATGGCGCAACTTTTTCATTGGCATCTAACATTTTACGGAAAGATTTAATACCCGAAGCAGCCAAAGTACGGATTGGACCAGCAGAAATCGCGTTTACACGAATACCGTCAACACCTAAGCTTGATGCTAAGTAACGAACACCCGCTTCTAAAGAAGCTTTTGCCATACCCATTACGTTGTAGTTAGGCATAACACGCTCAGAACCTTGGTAAGTTAAAGTCAATAAACAACCTTGGCGAGCTTGTAATAATGGTTTTGCAGCACGTGCCATCGCAATAAAGCTGTATGCACTGATGTCATGAGCAACTTTAAAACCGTCACGGTCAGTCACGTCAGTAAAATCACCATCAAGTGTATGTGCAGGAGCAAAGCCGATAGAGTGAACTACGCCATCTAGACCGTCCCAATGTTTTGCAAGTTCTGCAAATGCATTGTCAATTTCGCTATCAACTGCAACATCACATGGGAACACAAGCTTAGAACCGAATTGCTCAGCAAATTCATCCACACGTTTTTTTAATTTTTCGTTTGGATAAGTAAACGCAAGCTCTGCACCTTCGCGGTGTAATGCTTGGGCAATACCAAAAGCAATTGATAATTTACTAGCAACGCCTGCAATCAAAAAGCGTTTACCTGCTAAAAGTCCTTGTGTCATGCCGATCTCACTCAAAACAATTTAAAGCATAATGCCAATATTCAACGGTTTTCGAAATTGCATAATGCATCTTTTTTCAAAAATCGCACGAAAAAAAATCGCCCCTCATGAGGAGCGACTTCTAAATGAATATAATTTTAGTCGTCAGATAACAAACCAATCAAACGTAAAAAAGAGATATACATCCAAACTAAAGTTGAGAGTAATGCAATACCACACAACCACTCCATAAATTTTGGAGCACGGTAAGCTGCGTTGGTTTCAATTAAATCGAAATCTAAAATCAGGTTAAGTGACGCAATCACAGCAATAAATGCAGCAAAGCCAATTCCTAACCAATTACTTTCAAAAATATAAGGAATGCTTGAACCAAAGGCTAAGCGCATGATCATCTGCACGATAAACACAAGAAAAATCGCTAAAGATGCAGATATCACAACTGACTTAAATTTTTCTGTTGCACGTACAATGTGAAATTTATATAGACCAAACATCACCAATGTTGTCACGAACGTGGCAAGTAATGCTTGTAAAGGCACACCCGGGTACTTCATTTGAAAAGTAAAAGAAATACCGCCTAAAAATGCACCTTCAAATAAAGCATATGGAATTGCTAAGGTTGGTGCAGTCGTCGGTTTAAATGTGGCAATCAAAGCTAAAACCAGGCCACCAATTGCACCAACAATAGCACCCGCATAGGCAATACCAACATTTGCAGTAAAAGCTGCGTAGAAAAATAAAGCAATACCCACAGCCGCTGCAATGACCGTCAACATAACAGATTTTTGAATCGCACCTTGCACAGTCATTGGTTGACTATAGTCACTGACCGTTTCAACACGTGTCAGTATCGGGTTATTACTTTGCATAAATGCTCTCTTTTTATAATAAAAATTTAAAACATCATTTTAAGCAAAATGAATATGAAAGCCAAATCAGGCTCTCGGCATTATTGTAACAATGTCCTTTAACCAATAAAAAAAGGGGCAGCAGCCCCCTTTCATATTACATATACAACGTAATCAATCTTTACCATCAGTATTCATAATAAAGAAGTATTCACGGTAATATTTCAACTCAGAAATTGAGTCACGAATATCATCCATTGCCAAATGCGATGCATTCTTTTTCAGACCACTCATAATTTCAGGGCGCCAGCGTTTTGAAAGCTCTTTTACGGTAGATACATCAAGATTACGATAATGGAAATACTGCTCAAGCTCAGGCATAAGACGATGTAAGAAGCGGCGATCCTGACAAATCGAGTTACCGCACATCGGTGAAACTTTTGGATTGACCCATTTTTTTAGGAATTCTAAAGTCTGTAGCTCAGCATCACGAGCTGTCAATTTGCTACGACGAACTCGCTCAACCAACCCAGATTGTCCATGTTGGCGGGTATTCCACTCATCCATTGCATTTAAAATACGATCAGGTTGATGGATAGCCAAGACCGGACCTTCGGCAAGTACATTTAAATTATCATCTGTAATAATTGTTGCGATTTCAATAATTTGGTCATTATCGGTATCTAAACCGGTCATTTCCAGATCAATCCAAATTAATCGTGTATTTAAAGTACTGCTCATGTATGTACGTTCTAAAATGCCGTAAAAACATCAATAGTAGCAAATTTCTTGCATCTGCGCTGTAATTCTATAGCCGCTTCATGCTATTTTTGCCATCTTCAAACAGTGGTTTTTTTGGGATATGAATGGCTTTAATTCGTAAGCGTCGTTTAACTGAACAGCAGCAACGTCGTATTGAAAAACAGCACAAAACTCGCCAAGAAGAGGCCGATACTTCACAAGATCTGGACGGACTCGTTGTACAACATTATGGCCGCCAACTCGAAGTACAGGCACTCTCTGTACCTGAGCATCACCCAGAAAAACCTCAAGTTGCCGAAGGAGAGCCAGAACCATTCTGGAAACCTATCGAGCTCAAAAGCGTATGGCGCTGTCATACTCGAACTAACCTTGAGTTACTTGTGACTGGCGACCGAGTTAAATGGCAAGCAGACCCGAACACGGGTTTAGGCATTATTACTGCCATTCATCCACGCAACTCATTACTTACCCGTCCAGACCGTTATCACAAGGTTAAACCAGTTGCAGCAAATATCAGTTTGATTGTAATTGTATTTTCTCCCCTTCCTGAGCCAGCTCCGACATTAATCGATCGTTATTTAGTGGCTTGCGCAGACGCTAACATTCCTGCACTTTTAGTCTTAAATAAATCAGATTTACTCACTGAAAATGACCCAATTCTTACGCTATTAGAAGAATATAAAACTTTGGGTTATGAGGTGATGATTTGTCAGTCTAAAAAGGGAGATATCTCTGCTTTATCTGAACGTTTAGATGGCGAAACAGTAGCTTTCGTTGGCCAATCGGGTGTAGGGAAAAGTTCTTTAATTAATGTATTAATTCCAGATGCAGAGCAAAAAACAAATATTATTTCTGAAAACTCTGCACTCGGTCAGCACACAACAACCTCTACACGTTTAATGAATTTCGGTAAAAATGGCGCGTTAATCGACTCACCGGGAATTCGTGAATTTGGGCTTTGGCATCTTGATTTAGAAAAAATTCGTATGGGCTTTCCAGAAATTGAAGCACATTTGGGTTCTTGCCAATTCCGTAATTGCACCCATACTCATGAAAAGAACTGTGGGTTAAAACACGCTGTAGAATCTGGTGAAATTTTACCACGGCGTCTAGATAGCTTTTTGCGTTTAAATGATGAGATTCAAGAAGCACAGCAAAAAAACTAATTTTCTGTCCGCTTTGCACTTGAAGTGGTGATTTTGATCACCATCTATATACGCTATACTCTAGGTCAATTTTGTTTTTAATTTTTTTTAGGTGACTTGTGGAACGCTGGTTAGAGTTTATGGGGAATCACCCCATTTTGTTTGGTACGCTCGGAGTCTTGGTCGTGTTGTTCTTCATTTTTGAGGGTCAACGTAACGGTCGTAAAATTTCACCACAGTCGCTTGGTATTTTAGTGAAAGCGAAAAATGCCATACTGATCGACTTGCGCGATAGTAAAGACTTCCGTGAAGGTCATATTAGTGGCAGCCGCAATATTCCTTTCAGCCAAATTGCAAGTCATGCTGATGAATTAAAAGCAAGTGAGCGTCCATTGGTATTTATTTGCAACCTCGGGCAAGTTGCTGGTAGTGCTTTGCAAAAAGTTGCTCACCATGACAGCTATCGTCTTGATGGTGGTATTAGTAACTGGAAAGCACAAGGCTTACCTCTTGTAAAAAGCAAACCAAAAGCTTAAGGAGAATTATTATGACTGCAAATGTCATTGTTTACTCAACTTCTGTATGCCCGTATTGCGTTCGTGCTAAACAGTTACTTGAGCGTAAAGGTATTGCTTACAAAGAAGTAAATCTTTCTGTTGAAGCACCGGAAGTACGTGTTGAATTAATGCAACGCACGAATCATCGTACTGTCCCACAAATTTTTATTAACGATCAGTTTATTGGCGGTTTTGACCAACTTTATGCTTTAGAGCGTGAAGGTAAACTCGACGAATTATTGGCTTAACATCGCATCCATATTAAGGAAAAAACAATGAGCGAAGAACAACAAGTTCAACCACAATTAGCTTTAGAGCGTATTTATACAAAAGATATTTCTTTTGAGGTTCCAGGGGCGCAGGTTTTTACTAAACAATGGCAACCTGAACTCAATATCAATCTTTCTTCTGCTGCAGAAAAAATTGATCCAACTCATTTTGAAGTTTCTTTAAAAGTTGTGGTACAAGCCGATAACGACAACGAAACAGCGTTCATTGTAGATATCACTCAATCAGGTATTTTCTTGATTGATAACATCGAAGAAGATCGCTTACCGTATATTTTAGGCGCTTATTGCCCAAATATTTTGTTCCCGTTCTTGCGTGAAGCGGTAAATGATTTAGTGACTAAAGGTAGCTTCCCACAGTTACTTCTTACACCAATCAACTTTGATGCAGAGTTCGAAGCAAATATGCAACGTGCTCAAGCTGTTGAAGGTCAAGCTTAATTTTTAGCTTCTCCTTTAGTAAAAAACCGCGTAATTCGCGGTTTTTTTTATGTTTTGAATAATTAAAAAATTAATGATCAAGAGAAATAAGCTGAATAGTAGGAAACTGAAAACCGCGGCAAGATAATTCTGAGCGCCATGCCACTGTTAGCATCATATTACCCAGAACGAAGTTTTGATAAGCAAATGTCCCAATAAGTGGATGAGAACATATTCCGCCATTGTCTGTAGGATGTGCCTGAGTATTTAAAGTGTTTAAATCTAACCGTATACCGAGACCTGAAGCTTTTAGAACAGCCTCTTTAGTCGTCCAGACTTTAAACCAGTATTCTCTGTCTTGATCTAAGCTTAGCCACGTTTCATATTCATCAGGATGAAATGCATGCTGGGCTAAAGCTTCCAAACGAACTTTACGGTCTAGTTCTTCAACATCGACACCGATATCTTTAATATGCGGGCTCATCGCTAAAGCATAATACTGTTGGCTATGAGAATGATTAAAATGCAAAGCGTGATTCAGTAAATATGGCTTGCCATGCTCATGCTTTGCAAACGCTAAATCCATTATTGTAATTTGTAATTTCTGTGCTATCAGCTCGTTTCTAATGTTATGTATTTGCTGTTTTTTATAATGATTAAATGTACGAAAGTCTGGAAAATCTTGTTTAGATTTTAAAAGAAGCTGGGACAATGTCTGTGTATAGACTTCAATATTACGCTTAGACATTATCCCGACCTTTTTTAAAATTAATTAGAATTTAACCACGTCGCCTTTTAAGGTAACGCCCGCCATCATGGCACCTTTATAGCAATCGTAAGTTGTAGTACTTGTGGTTTCATTGGCTTTAAAATAACTCACGATATTGGTAACTGCGTTTGCACCTTGTGCTTTAGCATTGTTTTGCATTTGGATCAGTGCTGAACGTAAAACCCAGTCACACGACGTTGCTGCTGACTTACCAAAACCATTAGTTTTTTTATTGGTTACCGCATCTTTTTGAATGATTTTACCGCCAGACTTTGTACCCTTTAAATAAAACTTTACTGAACCATCTAAAGTGCCATCTGCAACTGCACGGTCTACAGCTTCTTTAAAATTCAACTGATGTACTTCATCTCCAGCCTGAACAGTGGCAGTAAAACCCGCACTTAGCATTGCTACAAATAAAAGTTTTTTATTTAACATTGTTGTGTTCCTTATTGTTTAACACGTTTAAAAATAAGCGAAGTATTAATTCCGCCAAAAGCAAAGTTATTGCTCATAATAATGTCAGCATCCAGAGTTCTTGGCTGCTGAACGATATAATCCAGATCGCCGCACAGTGGATCGACTTCATCTAGATTTAAAGTTGGAATAAAGCGACTACGATTCATCATTTCAATGCTCAGCCAAGCTTCAATAGCTCCACACGCCCCCAGCGTATGTCCAAAGTAGCTTTTTAAAGAGCTGATCGGCTTACGTCCCAAAACTGCTGCTGTCGCCTGACTTTCTGCTACATCGCCCTGATCAGTTGAGGTGCCATGCGCATTTACATAAGCAATGTCTTTAGCTTCTACAGATGCATCTTTAAGTGCCAATTGCATACAGCGACCCATCATTTCTGACTCGGGGCGAGTTACATGTTGACCATCAGTATTGCTACCGTAGCCAATCACCTCTGCATAGATATGAGCACCTCGAGCTTTGGCATGTTCGTATTCTTCTAAAATTAAACAGCCAGCCCCTTCACCAATCACCAATCCATCTCGCTTAGCATCAAATGGGCGTGGTGTTTTTTCTGGTTGGTCATTCATTCCACTGGTCGCGAACAATACATCAAAAACCGCAGCACCTGCTGCACTAAGTTCTTCTGCGCCACCAGCAATCATGACCTGTTGTTTGCCATATTTAATCGCTTCATAGGCCTGACCAATGGCCATAGAACCAGAAGTACACGCACTTGATGTGGGTAAAGTTAACCCTTTTAGACCAAAATATACGGTCATGTTCACCGCACTTGTATGGGCCATCATGCGGATATAGGTTGTTGCATTGATCTTACTCATGCTCTGATGAAGCAACATGCTTGCAAACTCACCCACGGCCTCTACGCTACCCGCAGAAGAACCAAAGGCAACACCCGCTTCACCACTAGACAAAATTTCGTGCCCAAGCAAGCCAGCATTTTGCAAAGCAGTTTCGGCACAAACCACAGACAGGAGCGCAACACGGCCCATACCACGGGTGACTTTACGATTAAAATGTTTCGGAACATTAAAAGTTTCAACAGGTCCAGCAAGCTTGGTCCGAAGGTCAACATACTGTTCCCATTCCGGCATGTAGCGAATACCACTTTTGGCGGCTTCAAATTGGGCAAAAATCTCATCAGAGGTTTCACCTAAAGAGGTAATCCCTGCCATTCCTGTCACCACAACGCGTTTCATCAGATGAGTCCCCCATTCACAGAGATAACCTGTCGGGTCACATAAGAAGCTTCATCTGAACACAAGAATTTCACCACGCTAGCAACTTCATCGACTTGTCCCATGCGTTGTAACGGAATCATTTTAAGTGCATGTTCTTTGACTTCATCTGTCACCATTTCCGTCTCAATCAGACCAGGCGCTACACAGTTCACGGTAATTTTTCGCTTGGCCAATTCGAGTGCCAAGGCCTTGGTTGCACCAATCAACCCTGCTTTTGCAGCACTGTAGTTGACCTGACCACGATTGCCCATAATGCCAGAAACCGAAGATAACGTGACGATACGACCGCCTTTACGCAAATGGATCATTGGCATAACTAATGGTTTTAATACGTTATAAAAACCGTCTAAGGAAGTCGAAATAACTTCATCCCAGTCTTGATCTGTTAAAGCTGGGAAAGCACCATCATGGGTAAGACCTGCATTCAATACAACACCATAGAATGCACCGTGTTGCTCTACATCTTGTTCTAAAATTTGCTGAACCGTCTGGCGTTCAGTGACATCAAACATTAAATAATGGCTATTTTGTCCTAGCGCTTGAATCTCTTGTACGACTTGCTCTGCATCTGCCTGACGCGAACGGGCATGCACAGTTACATCAAAACCAGCCTTTGCAAGTTGTAATGCAATCGCTTTCCCAATTCCTCGACTTGAACCCGTTACTAAAATTCGTCTTGTCACAATGTATTCCTAATTCTTTGTGGTTATTCAAATGGTGTTTCTGTTGGCTCAAATACACTTAACGTTGCCTGAATGCAGTGTTCAGCATATTTGATTTCACAGGAAAATTGCCCAAGTCCTTCATGAAAATATTGTTGTTCTATTTGAATGATCAATCGTGAACCTAAAGCGAAATAAGGGATCGGTAAATTTAACTTACGTGTTCCCAATAAAAACCCGACTTTTGGCGCTTGTTTTGACTGCTGGCCTTGCCAGCCTGAATAAGCGCTGATGGTTTGTGCCATAATTTCAATGCTTGCCCATGTCGGCAAGCCTTCTGCTTCACAAAACATGAGCTCGGGTGTAATCGTGAGTTCTGCTTGTGCCCGCCCTTCTGCAACATCAGTTAAATGGTCAATAAAAACCATAGGCTGCTCATGAGGAATATATTGAATTGCATCAAGTTTCATAAGGGCTTCACTCCAAAAACAAGACTAATATTACTTCCCCCAAAAGCGAAAGAATTACTCATCACATAGCGGATGGGCTGTTTTAGTTCGGCATCTTGCACATAGTTTTGGTCAGCCAAATCCGGATCAATCTCAACATTTTGATGCAATGGCAACCAACTTTGATCTTTTAGAACTTGTTCACAAATAAAAGCTTCTATAGCGCCAGCTGCACCAAGGCAATGTCCAGTTTTGTGTTTGGTGCTACTTAAAGCAACCTGATAATCACCAAAAACTTGTCGTACGGCCTTAATTTCCATTGCGTCATTTTGTGGAGTTGCTGTGCCGTGCAAGTTGATATAACCAACCTCTTGAGCTGAAATATGAGCCATATCTAGTGCACGTTGCATAGCTAAAGCCGCACCTTTGCCTTCAGGATGTGGAGCCGAAATATGCCATGCATCCATCGATTCACCAGCACCCATTAACATTACAGGAGCCGAGGCTTTACTTAATACAAAAAATGCAGCAGCTTCACCAATATTAATGCCATCACGTTTCACACCGCAGGGTTGGCAAGTCTGTTCAGATAAACTTTCTAGGCTATTAAATCCATTTAGTGTCAACTGACACAAGGTATCGACGCCACCCACCAGTACAACATCGGCTAAATCTGCATGAAGTAATCGCTGACCCGCAGCTAATGCTTTCGCGCTTGAAGAACAAGCGGTCGAAATAGTATATGCAGGCCCTTCCCATCCTAAGTACTGCTGCAATGCTTTTGCTAAACAGCTCATTTCTTGTGGATAGTGAGATATTGAAAGAGCAGTTTTCCCTTGAAAATATTGCTTAAGTAATAATTCATTATCTGCAATACCTGAAGTGGATGTGCCCACCACAATTGCCAAACGTTTATTTTCAAAGGATGCCGTATAGCCTCTTAACGCTGCTTCGATTTCAGATAATGCAGTTAATGCAAAACGTAGATTACGTGAATCTACAGACTGTAAGGTGTCTGGTACATTCGAGCATAATGGATGTGTATATTGCCCTACCCAAACATTACGATCAGCAATTAAATCATCTCGCAAACTTAAGGTTTGCTGTGGCTGTTGTAATGCCTGCTTGATTTGATTAAGTTCGCAACCTAATGCAGATAAACCGACACTTAATTGTATGCCTACTGCCATTGTGGCTGCATTTTCTGAAGGTAAATGTTTCATGGTGTAGGACTTTCTTCTGTCTGCAACGTATTTTCAATCGAACTCAGCGTCATGGTATAAGGGACTTGTTGATTAATCAATTCAATGCTTCCTTGCCCTTGTTTAAGCTGCAACACAGGCTGCTTTTCAATATAAACAACCTGCATGCCTGCTTGTTGTTTCATCTCTACAGCTTGCTGTCCTAAATGTGAAAATTGAGGGTATGTCGCAAATAAAAGATCGCGCACCACAAACTCAAAAGGTAATAAACGCATTTGATCAATACGTTGTTCAACATGAACCCGATGTCCATCAAACTGTAACTTAAATAATTGTTGACCTGTCAGGCTCAAAGCCACCATATCCAGTACAGCACCCTTTTGCTGTTGGTATAACAAGAAGCTAAAACTTTGCTGCTTCCACTGAACTTCAACCTGATCTTGTCGTTGATAAGCTTGCGCCTGCCATAATGGGCTTTGCAGCCCTTTGGCATGTGGCATAACCTGACAACCATTTAAAAATATAAAGCTACTGAGTAATATCGTTGCCCATTTGCGTTGCATGATTACCCCTCAAGTGCCTGTTCTTGTGCCAAGCCCTCACGACAATATTCTGCCAAAGTAGTAAGTCTACGTTTGGCATTTTTATGGATTGGATTTTTTTCATCCCACGCATAACCAGCCAGTAATGAAGAAATCATACGGCGAATGCCTTCATTCTGATTTTGTGAGAACACTACATCTTGAAACTCGCCTTCATACCATGACTCAACATAGGCACGAAACACCTGAATACCGCGGCGTAATGGTTTTTCATATTCTTGCAACCAGTCTACCTGCTCACCTTGCAAGACACGCTCAACCAAAGGTACAGCTAAGCTGGAAGATTTTAAAGCGATCGTCACACCTGATGAAAAGACGGGATCGAGAAACTCACCGGCATTACCTAATAGTGCATAGTTGTTGCCTGCCAAGTGTTTTACATTCGCTGAGTAGCCCACCAAGGTGCGTACTGGCGTATCAAATTTTGCACGGCGCAATACATGTGACAAGCTTGGCTCATCGGCCAGAATACGCTTAAACATTGCCTCAGGTTCATTATCTTCAGCATTTTCGACTGTGTATTTGTCAAAAAAATCTTGTTCTGCAACCACACCAAAAGAAGCACGACCATCTGCAAATGGAATAAGCCAATACCATGCGCGATGATCTTTTTCGTGCACAGTAATTAAGATTTTATTGCGGTCAAACTCAGGGTCGTCTGTAATACCATCTTCAATATGAGTAAACAGTGCACGACGTACCGGAAAGTTTGATGGGCTCTCTAAATCTAAAAGCTTTGGTAAAATCCGCCCAAAACCACTCGCATCTAACAAAAACTTGGTTTGAATCTGATAACGCTGTTGTTCTTCATCTAATACAGTAAGTACGGGCTGTTCAGATGCAACATCAACATCTAAGACCTCATGTCCGAAACGTATATCAGCACCATAAACTTGAGCCTGCTTTGCTAGCAAATTATCAAAATCTGCACGGCGAACTTGCCAAGTAGTCCCTGGCCCATCCGTAAATTTTTCTGTAAAGTCATAAAAACTACGCTGTTTGCCACGTAGAAAAGCTGCCCCATTTTTAAATTGAAAAGCGTATTTTTCAACATGCTCACGGACCGTTTCTAATAAACCAGCCTCTTCTAAAAATGCCATGGATTGCGGTAACAATGACTCACCAATCGAAAAACGTGGGAAATGCTGTTTTTCAATGACCGTAACGGTATAACCCTTTTTTCGAAGAAGTGCCGCAGCAGAACTACCTGATGGTCCAGCCCCAATAATTACGACGTCAATTTTTTCTATAGTGCTCATAGCACAACTTCCTTTTTAATTTATTCAAATTATGAATGGTCTTGTAAATTCACGATATGTTTTTCATCTGCGGGGGTTAATAAAGTCGCATAGATAAACGAGAAAATAACCCCGAATAAAACCGTTAAACCAAAACAATGAATTGCGTAAGTATGGCTAAATGAAAGTAATCCAAAGCCAAGTAAGGTGGACATCATACATAAAAATAACGCCATTCCAACCACTTGCGGGTGATCATGTCCATGTCGGTAAAAAATTGCATAGTCGACTCCAATCCCGATAATCAGGAAAGTTGCCATAATACTAAACAGGTTAATCTCGACACCTAACCATGCCTGAACAGCAAAAGTGCTCAGTAATGCCAAGCTTACTGGCAGGACCAAAGGCACAATCGAACTTAGTCCATAAATAAGCGCCAAACCAACCGCCAGACCAATTAAGGCATAAATCAGAAGATGCTGAGCCTGCACTCGATGTTCGGCAAACATTTCCGACATTGCAGTAATGGGTTGCTGGAAATGTATGTGATCATTCTGAAGCTGCTTCAACACTTCAGGTTGTTTCACCCCTGTCACCATCACTAATCGTTCATTGGCTTGAGGCTGTAAAAAAGCTAAAGGATGATCTTTAAATACCGAAAAATCTAATAGTGGTTGTGTTGCCAGTTGCTGTTGCCACTGTAAAACATCATTAACATTTAGCCCCATGCTTTGGGCATATTGCTGCAAAGTCGCTTTTGGAATATTTGTTAATAGTTGTAGATTGTTTTGCTGCTCTGCCAATGGTGGAACCCATTGTCCTAGAGCTTGAAATGCACTGATTTTTCCTTTTGCTTGCAACTGTTGTAATTGCCCAATCAGTTGCTGCTCTTGTTGCTGCATTTCATTTGCAGAGGCTGCTCGTACTACAAAATAATCACTGCTTTGTTGCTGGCCAAATTGCTCACGAACAGCTTGGTCTTGCTGTTTCAGACTGGCATCCATACCTTGTAAGTTACGGATGTCATCGTTACTTTTAAGATAGAAAAGACTCACCGTACCCACTGCTAAAACGGCTGCAATCAAGCCATAACGTATCTTAGCTCGCTGTTGAAACCATAACCGAGCTTGTCCAATCCACGACAGTGCTTTTATGGCTGGCTGGGCATTTAGAGCAGGTAATCGTGGTAATAACAACACACTACTAATCCAAGCCGCAGTCAGCCCCACAATTGAAAAGACTGCAATCTGCTTGAACCCAGGAAATGGGGTAAAACTCAAAAAGATGTAAGCAACCAATGTGGTCATTAAGCCCATAAACAAACTTGGTAATAGCGGTTTTAAAATTTGAAAACCACCAAGCTTTCTATGCTGCGATTGCATCGCCATAAAATAAAATGAAAAGTCGACACAGACACCTATCAGACTTGCACCAAACACTAATGTCATCAGGTGAATTTCACCAAACACCCAATGTGTGACCGCAAATGCCACAAAGCTTCCAGTCGAAACTGCAATAAACTCGGTCGCCAAAGGTCGCAGTGAGCGAAAGCCGAACCAAACCAGAAAAATTAAGCCCAGTGTCGAACCTACACCAATGGTTGAGATTTCCTGTTTAGCTGATTGCGTCCCAAAATTTGAAAATAAAATAGTTCCAGTCCAATGAGATTTTAATCCCATTGCAGCTAACTTTTGCTTAGTTTGCTCAATCCAGTTCGATACCTGTTCTTGGTAATCAATATTGTATGGGCTTTGCGTCAACTGTAATACGAAAAGCCGAGAGATACCTTGCTCATGGTGAATGGTCGCAAAGCCCTGCTCCATTTCAATATCTTGTTGTGACGGATTCGCCAACTGCATGGCATAACGAGGGAACAACAATAGCGGGTCCTGCTTAAGTGACTCAGCAGTGACAGGCATGCCGGGACTCATCATCTGCATCAGACTTTGTTCCGTCAGTGCCTCGTAATCCAGCTTTTGTAATAAGGCTTGATCTTGAGCACTCAATAAACCTGCTCGATGTTGATACAACTGTTTTGCAAATTGATCAAAATCAAGCTGTGGTTTGAGTGGCTGCCACAACTGACTTTGCTTAGCCTGCGCTGTTAAAAAACTTGTCGCCTGTTGTATCGCAGCTTCATCTTTAGCATCTATAACAACAAATACTTTATTGTTGAGTTGCTCATTCATGTACTGCTGAGTACGTGCAAGTTCTGGGTCTTGCTGAACTTTAGGCAATAACGCAAAAATATTGGTTTGAATATGAATGTCTTTGTTCAGCCAAGTCATGCCAAGCCCCACTGCAATGAGCAGCAGAGCAATTAACCAAAGTGCAGTGAACTTATTTTGCCAGTTGGAAAAGCGCATGCTCAGCAGCCGTTAGAGTCGTCGGTTGAGAAGTCTGGTGACTAAAACGAATGGTAGTCAAATTATTGGCTTTTTCGGTAATCACAATTTGGTTAACGTACTGTTGCCCTTGCGCATCAACACGCACAAACAGCTTTTTAAACAGGCTACTTTTCGGAGTTAAGCTCATGCTCCAACCCGCGGGACTATAATTTGCACTTACCACATTAAAATTCTTTGCCAAAGCCTGTTCATTACCAGACATTAACTGCAAAAATAAGGTTGCTACAGAGCTATAAGGTGATTGATCCACCTGAATTTGGCTAAATGTACGCTGAGTTTTCTGTACCAATTTGGTTGGGGTAACAATCAAATCTGCTTGCACAGGTCGTTTGATTTGCCATGCAACACCATAAGATTTTGAAAACAACAAAGAGCCGTTCGATACAAAAGTTTTATTCAACGATGGCAGTTTTTTTTGCTGTTCGAAATCAGCACGAACTGTAGGAGACTGTGACAATTGCTGAAAAATTTGAGTAATCTGTGCCGGTGCTGCATAGACAGCGCTTAAACTACCCATCCAAACAGCAGTACCTAAACCTAAAGTTTTGATGAATTTAGTCATCATATATTCCTCTTCGGTTGAAACTCAGACCACGCATTCAAACGATCAAACAAAACTTGAGGCGACTGGAAACACATTTCACGAGCTTCAATATTCACCGCCACCTGTGTGGTATAACCTTTGGTTAAACGCTTTCCTGACACAGCATCAAAAATCAAATAATCAATTTTTAAGCGGTTTTCCCATTCTTTTAAAATGGCGCGAACCCGAATCTTTTGTTCAAACTCAATCCCATATGCATAGCGAACATGGCTTTCAATCACAGGCCATGCATAGCCTGATTCTTTCATCTGCATATAGTTGTAATGAAATTGATCGAGCAATTTACAGCGCGCAATCTCAAAATATTTTAAATAGTGTCCATGCCAAACCACATTCATGGTATCGACATCATGAAATGGAATTTCAATGATTACATCTGCATGCATTGGCTCACCTTATCCCATAAATTCTGGTTGATTAAACAATTCAAGTTGGTCTAAACGATCAACAATCTGTTGTAATTCGGTTTGTAATGGTCGGTCTTCTTCGACAAATGCAAAGCTTTGTAAAGTCCATTGCATAAATGCCTGTAATGTTGGACTTAACTGTGCTGTTAAATCTTTCAGATGAATCGCCTGCACACTGGCACAGCAGAGGGCTGCAACCACTTGTTGGGTTAAGGTGATCACACGGCTCGCATCACGGGCAGCAATGGTTCCCATACTGACTTTGTCTTGGTTATGACACTCGGTTGAGCGTGAAAAAATTGAAGCTGCCAAAGTATTTTTTAAAGCTTCAGCAGTCCACGCTGAAACCCCGATTTGCACAGCTTTAAAGCCGTGATTGAGTGGTAAACGTTCGGTCGTTGCGCCCGTTAAATTACGTGGTAAACCATGATTCATTTTATGATCGACCAATTGTGCAATCTGTCTATCCATCAAGTCAGCAATATTGGCAATCATAATTTTTAAGCTATCCATTGCTTGTGCAATGTGCCCACCGTAAAAATGCCCGCCATGCAACACACGCATGCCTACAGGATCAATCAATGGATTGTCATTACTTGAATTCAGTTCATTTTCAATAAACTGACGTAACCATACTTTTGAATCTTCAAACACACCAATAATATGCGGTGCACAGCGCAACGAATAACGATCTTGCAAACGTGGGCTTTGATGTGCTGTTTGTACTTCACTGTTAAGCCAGTCACGCAATTGTTTGGCAATCTGTTGCTGTCCCGGATGAGGTTTTTGTGCAAACAGTACTTCATCAAAATGGCTTGGATTACCTTCCAGTGCCAATACATTCAGAGCCGTAATCAAAGTACTTGCGAGTGCAATCTGCTCTGCTTTTTTATAGTTTAAACAAGCAATTGCCGTCATCACCGCAGTGCCGTTCATAAGCGCCAAACCTTCTTTGGGTCTGAGCGTTAATGGTTGCAAGCCTTTTTCAGCATACACCTGAGCAACAGGGGTAATTTGTCCATCAATATAGACATCACGCTCCCCGATTAACGTTCCAGCAATGTAGGACAACGGCGTTAAATCACCGCTTGCCCCCACCGAACCTTCAGATGGAATAACTGGAATCACATTTTCATTCAGCAACCAAACCAAGCGCTCAAGCAATGCCAAAGACACACCTGAATAACCGCGAGCCAACGAACATAAACGCGTCACCACTACTGCACGTGCAGTGATCACATCTAAATTTTCACCTAAACCACAACCATGAAACCGTGAAAGATGCAGTGGTAGTTCATTAACCTGATGTAATGGCACTTCAACTAAACATGAGTCACCATAACCCGTGGTCACACCGTAAATGACACCTTCTTCTTCAAGGAGCTGATCGAGAAAATCAGCACCTTTTTGAATTAGGTCACGCCATGAAGATGACTCAGGTAAAGCAACCAGACATTCGCCTCTTGCGACCGAAACGACATCTTCAATACTCAGTGACTGTTCACCTACGGTTAACACACGCATGTTATTTCGTCCAAAAATTATAAAAATTAAACCATTGATAAGGGGCACGCAGACAATGCTGTTCTAATACGGCAACATACGTTTTAGTTATGGTTTGCATACTTTCAATACGGTTAGCACGCGGCAAATTTACCTGCTCGGCAATTGAATGAATATGAACTTGGAACTGTTGTTGCACACGGTAGCAAAAAACTGCAATAACAGGTACTTTCAGTAAATTTGCCAAGATCCATGCACCTTGTGGAAAGGCTGCTGATTCCCCTAAAAAGTCGACATGCTGTACACGATCTGACTGCACGGGTACACGATCCGCTGCAACAATCACCCACTCACCCTGTTGCATTTTGTCTTGTAAAATCATAGCGGTTTCAATACCCAACTCATCGACGGGCAATAAGCAAACATCAGCCTTATCATTTAGCTTTTTCAAAAACTCATTAAACTTGGTCGCGTGCTTTTGGTATACCAGCACGTTAATTTTCTGGGGATGTTCTGACTTAATTGCCCGAAGCAATTCAATATTGCCAAAATGGGAAACCACAATCAGCGCCCCTTTTTGGTAGTGCCGAGAAAAGTTTTCATGCCCAAAAACTTCTAGATTTTGCTCTGAGATATGTCCTAGCCAACCCTCGATCTTATCTAAAATACATTCACCAAATTGCATAAAATGCTTATAGCTATTTGCCCAAGTTGGTTCGTGGGTAAAGGGAGACTGTGTTCCAGCAAAATGATGCAGTTTTTGTAAATAAATTAAGGAAGCTTGTCGTGCTGTGGCGGCAAACAGCCAATACCACATAATGACAAAGTACATCACCAACTTGCATAACCAACGTCCACCAAAACGGTAAAACCACAACATAAGCATGAGGGGCACCATGCCTCCTCGCTCTTTAATGTCATTCCATTTTGGAGAAGCTGAATCTGACATAATTAACCTTTCAGCCTTTGTTTTAACAGCTTCGGTAAGCGAATCAGCATGCCCATAAACAAAGTTGCGTGTGCTTTACTCAGCCCCAAGTTATCTCGCCAAGCATGAAAATGGGAGATGCCCTGCTCTGGATAAACCACAGGTGTCGGCACATTAATAAATGAGGTATTTTCCCATTTTAAACGCACCAAAATTTCGCTATCAAAGCCCATACGTGGCTGAAACTTAGCACTGTTCAAAACTTTAATGGTGCTTTCGAGTGGATACACTCTAAACCCACACATACTGTCTTTAATTTCAAAAGATAAACTATTAAGCCATACCCAAAAATGGGTAATGTAACGTCCGTACAACCGTTTTTTAGGAATAGATTCATCAAAGTACGGCTGACCAATTACCATGGCTTTGGGATGTTGCTTGGACTGCTCAATAAATTTAGGAATGTCATCCCAGTGGTGTTGCCCATCGGAATCAAGTTGTAAGGCATGGCTTAAACCCAACTCATGTGCAGCATGCAATCCTGTAATCACAGCTTGCCCTTTGCCCTTATTCACTTCATGTTCAATTAAATGAATTTGGGAATATTGATCGGCCAATGCCCGTAAAATCTGGCTACAAGCATCATCACTTCCATCATTTACCAATACAATCGGCAAATGAAAGCGATCAAGATAGGCAATCAAATCAGCTAAATAATAGGGATGGTTATAAACTGGGATAACAAAGCCATAGTTGGTCTGCATTTTTAACCCTCTACTCCCGTTTGCAAAGCGAATAATAAACGCCCAGAAGCCAGAATCTGTTCTGAATCGCGTAGCTCAAAACTCACTTTATGCTCTTTTCGAGAAAGCTTAAGTTGTACAATTGCATAAGGACGGATCAGATTTTGAAATTTTAGCTGTTCATAACCCTGACACCAATTTAAGTCCGACCAAATTGATTTAGCAAAATGTTGTAAAAAACCTATTTGCCCAACCCCAGGATAAATAGGTTGTGTCGGGAAATGCCCTTTAAAACAAGCTAATTCTGTTGGAAACTCAAGGCTAAGAATATAGTCATCTGAACTTTGAGACTGCGACAAAACCACAGGTTGTAACATAGGCTTAAATAGAGTCTGCAAATAGCTTTTATTGAGTTTAGACTGCGAGTTTTGCGGTAGCTGACTTAGGAAACGCCATTGACGTGGAATCGCGATCGTTTCCAAGTTGTCTTTCAACTGTAGTTTTAAATGACCAACAAAAGCCGACTTACCTATTTGCTGTAACTGTTCCCGTACATCTTCTTTTAAAACAACAATACATCCCAATATTTGACGATGCTCATGTTCAAGTACCAGTACATGACATTGCTGTACTGCATCTAAAGCTTGAATGCTTTGCTCGATCGCATCTAGGCTCAGGCGCTTTTCTTCAAGTTTAATAATTCGATCTGTACGCCCCATCAGCTTAAAAGTCTGACACTTTGCATCTGACCATGCTGCACCATCACCTGTGGTAATCCAATCATCCTCAAAGGCATGATTACTCTTCACCATGAGCTGTTGGTCTTCAATACGAATAGCCACATTGCTAAAAGCAGTCCAAGCATCCTCATCTTGAACACGATGGGCAATACCACCTGTTTCAGAACTTCCCAAAACTTCAATAATCGGACGGTTTAAAAAAGGGCGAACACCACTTTCTAGCTTGCCACCCGAACTAAAGACCATTTGACAGTGTTGCAAAACGACATCTGTGGTCCAGCGTTTTAATAATGCCGGACTTGAAATCAAATAATTGCTTAATCCCAATTTTTCTAATTGTTTTTGAGCCTGTACTACATCTTCAGGAAATGCCATTTGAGGAGCATAAAAACTTCGACCCGCTGCTAGTGGTAGCAATAATTTAAACAGTAGCCCATAAATATGTTGATGACTGACCGTTGCAATCGCGATTGCATGTTCATCAAAACTAAAGCTTTGACTCAACCCTTGAACTTCGTTGAGTAATTGTTTGAGTGTTCTTGGGATTTTTTTAGGTTCACCAGTTGAACCTGATGTATAAAAATAGAGTTGCGCCTGCTCTAGAAAAGCATCATCTAAGGTTAAAGATAAAGGAACAACTTTTTCAACATCTTGACGCTTTAAAAAATAAATCTGCTGCGCTGCGAAATCTTGTTCTAATTCGCGTACTCGATTTGGTGGTAAAAGTACCTGTTTTTCTGCTAACAAAGCGGCAAAAAATAAAACCAGAAATTCATAGCTGTCTGCTTCCCATAATGCCCAAGTTAAATTTTCCATTTGAGCAATTGCAGCAGCTTGTAAGGCAACATCCTGCCAAAATTGAGTAAAACTAGTCGAATGTAGAGCAGCATCTATACAAAGTGGATGAGCTGAATCGATGAATTTTTGAAAATGACAGTGCATAATTTTTAATTAATGATTTGTAGAATGTAAACGCTGATGTCGCTTACGCAAAATAAATTCACCAACGAACAAAATGCCCATTAGTACATACGAAATAAAGCCATTATAAATGACCCAAACCTGAGTCGATGTAAAAAGTACGGTGCTTAAAGCAATCAATGCATTACAGAAAAAGAAAATGCACCATACCTTAGTCACCTGTCTGGTCCACTGCACACCAGAAGGAGGTAAATCAGGTTCAACGAGTCGGGCAAAACGTTCAATCATAGACGGTGGTTTTATCAGTGTCAGTGCAAAAATCACCAATGCACCCAAACTCATGCCAACCGGATATAACTTTAACCAAGCATGATTATGTGACAGCAAGCTAAGACTGCCACAAACAATGGCAAAACCAGTTAAGGGCCATAATAATGAGTTGCCTTTACTAAAAAGTCTGACCACACCTAATCCGATGAGTAACACACTCACCCAAACAAATTGACCGTGCGTCAAACTCCAACCCACAATAAAGGGATACAACACAAAAAGTGCTGTAATCATCCCTTTAATCACGAGCTTCATTCAGCAGTCATATTCCGAATAACCGTCACAACATCAAGTACGGTTCGCACATTTTTAAAATCTTCAGGTTTTACTTGCTTACCCGTTAACTCTTTAATTTTTACAACTAAATCAACTGCATCAATACTGTCTACATCAAGATCTGAATATAAGTTTGAATCGAGTTGAACAGACTCCGGTTCAATTTCAAACAAATCTTCCATCCATTCGCGGAGTTTAGTTAATACTTGCTCTTGAGATAACATCATCACACTCCTTATGACTTCTGCTGTGCTTCAACTAAAGCAACTAAACTTTGGATTGATTTAAAATGCTGTTTGGTTTCATCCGACTCCGCATTTAAATGAATGTTGTAACGCTTTTTCAAAGCCAGTCCCAACTCCAGTGCATCAATCGAGTCTAATCCTAAACCTTCTCCAAATAATGGAGCTTCTGTATCAATATCCGCAATAGTGATATCTTCTAGTGCCAAAACATCAATAATCATTTGCTTTAGTTCATCAGCAAGATTGCTCATTTCAAGATAACTCTTCATCAAAAATTTTATAAAAACTACGACTTAACTGACGAACTTGTTTAGGTCCTACTGTTAAATCATCTAACAAATCTGAAACTTGTACAGTATCGAGTACTTTCACTTCGATATGAAATGGTCGAGATGGTACGTGGTACCATTTTTCATTCTTGGTTAATGTCGATGGTGTACAGGTAATAATTACTGGGCGAATTGGTACATTTGCACGAATGGCAATGTTGGCTGCACCGCGCTGAAATTCGTTTAGGGTCATCCCTTTTTCAGTACGCGTTCCTTCCGGAAAAATTAAAAGAGAAGCCGCATTATTTTCTTTCAAACGCGTCACACAGTCTTCAACAAATTGCTGAGAGCCTGCGTTCAAAATATAACCCGCGCTTTGTACAGGTCCTTTAGTAAAGGGGTTCGACCAAAGAGACTGCTTCACCACACAATTAGCCTGCTGCATCATACCAATTAGTACTACAACATCAATCAAACTCGGATGATTGGCAATGACTAGCTCTTGGCGACTATTCTGTAGCTTTTCCAAACCTTCAACCGAATAAGTCATGATGCCCAGTTTGACCATCATTTCGGTAAAGCCTTTAAAGCTATACTTAATCACATTCTGCGCACGCTGCTGGCGCTTTTCAGAATCAGAGGTTGTGGCATTCAGCACAGGTGCAATGACGGTGGCAATTGCCATACCACCCAGCCCGAAACTGGCAAAACTAAAACCAGTTGCAGCTACACGCCAACAATAATTACCCTTTTGTTTCAGATTTTTAAGATTTAGCATTTGTTCCACCCAAATGCAGATATTAACTGGTCAGCATCCTGCCAAAAATGAGCAAAAGCAGGAGCATCTGCTTCATCTGTATGCATCCACGCAGTAATTTGTAAATTAGGTTGCTCTAAAGTAACGACAGCAGCCATCGCATAGGTAGGGAAATCGACTGCTTCAGCATAAATATTGGGTAATGGCTCATCATAGGCAACGACTAATACCCGATGGATATCTTTCATTGACTTTAAAAGAGCATAGGCCTCAATCAAACTTTCAGTCCATGAACAGCTTAAGCTGGTAGATGGAGTGTCATCCTGACATAAAATAGAATAAAGCCCAGAAATTGCATTATGAACAGACGTTGAAAATTGTGTAGGTGATGGAGTTTGCTCACTTAAAACATCTTGCAAGATATTCAACGTTTTAGACTCGTCACCATATCGTGATACCCAAACTATATAATCGACTTTACTACCATTTAATGCGCCAAGCGCACTATTTAAAGCAAGTTTAGCTAATGGTGATAACCGTCTACGCTGCATAGCTGGAATACAGTCAAGGGCTGTATATGAGGGCTGAGCATGTGTAAATGTGAGCTGAGCAAGATGTAATGTTACCATGCTAAAAGTGAACCCTAAGCAGCATTATTCTGTCGGAATATAAATTATTTTATAAAGATGCTGATTATAGCATTCGTTATGAAATTTACAAAAAATTACGTTTATCATTCACACTTTTTCATAACTCTTGGCACATGCTCATTTATTTGCAATAAAAAACCCAAAGAAGACTTTGGGTTTTTGAACTTTAAAAAGCTTAACGTTTAAACTTTTTCTCAGCTTTTTTGAATTTCTGTACATAACGACGTTTACGTGCCGCAACACGCTCATCCACTTGTGACTTACGTCCTTCAAATGGGTTTTCCGAAGTTTTAAAATCGACACGTACTGGCGTTCCTTCCAGTTTGTAAACTTTGCGGAACACATTCTCAAGGTAACGGCGATAATCCGCTGGGGTTTTGTCGACCTTATTACCGTGAATTACGATCGTTGGTGGATTTTGTCCACCCATATGCGCATAACGCATTTTAATACGCTTACCACCAATCATTGGTGGTTGATGCGCTTCAGTCGCATCATTTAAAATTTGGGTTAATTTCGCAGGAGAAACTTTTAAATGCGATGAATCATAAGCACGATGGATGGTTGGGTACATTTCCCCTACGCCAGTGCCATGCAATGCCGAGATTAAATGGACTTTCGCCCAAGGAATGAAGTCAAAACGACGATCAACATCCAACTTACACTGTTTACGATCGTATTCGGTCATGTTGTCCCATTTGTTAATGGCGATCACCATGGCACGACCAGCTTCAAGTGCATAACCAATCAAATGTAAATCTTGTTCAACTACGCCTTCACGAGCATCCAACACCACCACAATCACATGTGCATCTTTAATGGCTTGTAGTGTTTTCACGATTGAGAATTTCTCAATCATTTCATCAACTTTACCTTTACGACGCACACCCGCTGTATCAATTAATGTGTACTGACGACCATCACGTTCAAATGGGATATAAATAGAGTCGCGAGTTGTACCAGGTTGGTCAAATGCCACTACACGGTCTTCACCAAGCAATCGATTGACCAAAGTCGATTTACCCACATTTGGACGACCAATAATCGCTAAACGCAAACCTGTTGCTTTGTCATGCTCTTCTGGATTTTCATCTTCAGGTATGTCTACTAAGACATCCTCAAGCATTTGCTGTACACCACGTCCATGGCTGGCAGCAACTTGTAAGGGTTCACCCATACCAAGTTTGTAGAACTCAACCAACGCAGCTTCTGCATGAACACCATCAACTTTATTGGCAACCAAGTAAACTTTTTTACCCAAAGTACGCAGTTCACGGGCAATTTGCTCGTCCGAAGCCAATAAGCCAGCACGCGCATCAACCACAAAAATAATGATATCTGCTTCATTGATCGCTGTTTTTGACTGCTCAGCCATGTAGTTATCAATACCGCCTTCATTTTCACCAATACCGCCAGTATCAACAACAATGAAAGACTTATTCTGATAAGTCGCATCACCATATTTACGGTCACGAGTCAGGCCCGCGAAGTCGGCTACAAGTGCATCACGACTCTTGGTAATCTGGTTAAATAACGTTGATTTTCCGACATTCGGACGACCAATGAGCGCAATAACGGGTTTCATACAATAACCTTAATTCAAGACCAGCCATATCTCATGGCATGAGCATTAAAAACAGTACAGGAGATATATTTTAAGGTCAGAGATGACCATAATAAAAGACGGGGCTTTGAACTGATTTAATTCAAACACCCCGATATTTTTAACAGCGTAATTTGTTAAGCGCTTATTTTAGCACAAGCGAACGAAATTAACGATTCTGCCAAATACTTAAATCACCTTTTCTGGTCGAAACATAAAGTTGGTTCTCGATAACACGTAATGTATTAACTTCACCACTTGTTTTTGAACGACCAATTAATTTACCTGTTGCGGGTTCAACAAGATGTAATACACCATCTAAATCGCCAACAACAAGATCTTGTCCTAGCACAACTGGATTACTTAAATGACGGTTTAACAAACTATCATTTTCCCAGATTTTTTCGCCAGAAGCTAAATCGTAAGCTGTTAACTTACCATCTGTTGAAGAGACAAATACTTTGTTGTCATAAACTTCTGGACGTTTAGTACTGCTCGAATCTTCACTCCAAACTACACGTTGAGAAGCAAGATCGGTAACAGTCACTTGACCTTGGAAACTGGTCGTTACCATAAACTGTCCAGCTACAGTAGGATCACCTTCGATATCAATTAAACGTTGAATATCAGAACGACCTTCGCTTACTGCAACACGACGTTGGAAACGTGGAATACCACTAATTGTATCAATTGCATAAACATAAGCATTCGCAGATGCAATTAATACAGTACGAGGATCAAGACTCACTGGTGATGCCTGACCACGTAAACTAAATTGGACATTTGGTAATTTATAAGCCCAAACTTGTTGGCCCGAAGTAGCATCATGCGCAAATACTGTACCATCATTAGCAATGGTAATAACGCGTCCAGATTGAACCAATGACGGGCTTAACAATGCGCCCGATAACTGTGCAGTCCACTTCTGTTCACCTGTTGCTTGATCTAGTACAAAGAGTTGCCCTTTACTATTACCAACAACAACAATTCCTTCAGCAGCTTCAACACCAGAGCTCAAGCCTAATTTGCTGACTTTCTTCTCCCAAATGCGTTGTTTACCACGATATGCAGCTACTTCGCCTTTTGGATCAAGCGTGAAAACCACACCATCGCTTGCATCAAGTTGCAAACGTAATGGATCAGCCTTATCAGTAGAAGAAACACTACGCGAAAACACTGGCGTTAAGGTCTTTTTCGACTCGGTCAATTTCGGTAGAGGATTAGGTTTAACTTCTTTTACTTTATTACTCGAACATCCCACCAGTACAGCCGATGCGATTGCAATTGCCAAAGGCAGTTTGAATTTCTGATTCATTAAGACTCTTCCACCTGTGTTTCCAAAATTGGGCGCTCAATCTGTGGATCTTCAACTAAAACGCCAACACTTTCGAGTTTAATTTGTAAAATTTGTCGCTCTTGTTTACGTTCTAGTAACGAATTCCAGGCTGCCTGATACGCTTTTTTAGCAGAATCAACATCTTTCTTAGCAACAAAGATATCACCACGTAACTCTTCTACTGTTGCTTTAAATGCAGGATCGACGTTACCAGACAAGGTTTTTAGTGCTTCATCATATTTGTTTTGCGCTAATTGTGCATCTGCTAAACGCAATTTTACAACCTGAATCAAACCTTCATCTTTTACTTTTGAATTTTCAACTTTTTTTAATGCTTTTTCGGCAGCAGCATAGTCCTGTTTTTCATAGGCTAATTTTGCCAATACAAACTGAGTCTGTATTGCCTGAACAGAGTCGATATCATCTTTTACAATTTTATCTGCCGACGCAGTTACCGAACTTAAGGCATTAGGATTATCGGCACTTGCATTTGCCTCATCCATTAACTGCTGTACTTTTGCAGTTTCTACTTGGCTAGTTGCCAGATTCTTTTTTTGCCAGTATGTCCACCCAAAAAAGGCAATCAACGCAATGAGAATTCCGCTAATCATGGCAGAACCATATTTTTTGGCGAACGACTTTAAGCTGTCGAATTGTTCTTCATCACTTACGCTCATGTGATTGTCCTTTTCCAGATGTTTCAGTTTATTTTGTAAATTTTTGGATTAAAAATGGTACGAGGTCAGCAATTGCTACTTGTGACTGTTCAGCTGTTGCTAGTTCTTTTACTGCAAGCTGCTGTGCATCCCACTCTCGTTCCCCTAAAATCAAAGCAAAGATTGCTCCAGCCTGATCAGCTTTTTTCATCTGGCTTTTCATGCTGCCTTGCGAACCTGTTTTGATTCGAATACTGCTATTTGCAGCTTCTAACTGGTCACGTAATTGTTCCGCTAAAATCAAAGCTTTGGTTTGATAAGCAGGCTCTGCAACCAAAAAGACTTCACAATCACGAATAACTTCGGCCTGTTCAACTTGCTCAAGTAGAAGCAATAAACGCTCCATACCCATCGCAAAACCAACTGCTGGTACAGATTGATCTGGCTTACCCTTTAACTGACCAACTAAACCGTCGTAGCGTCCACCAGCACATACTGTACCTTGTGAACCAAGTGCCGTAGTCGTCCATTCAAAAACAGTCTTGTTGTAATAATCCAGACCACGCACTAACTTCTGGTTAATTACAAACTGGATACCAGCAGCAGTCAAATAATCTTGTAACTGCTTAAAATGATCCAAACTATCTTCTTTTAAGAAATCATGCAATTTCGGTGCATTTTCCAGAATTTTCTGGGTAGATTCAATTTTAGAATCTAAAATGCGTAACGGGTTTGTTGTTAAGCGACGCTGAGAATCTTCATCCAACGCATCTTTATGCTCGTTTAAAAAAGCAACCAATGCATTGCGGTATTCAGTACGCTCATCAGCCTCACCTAAAGTATTCAACTCAAGTTGAACCTTATCGGCAACACCCATACGTTTCCATAAACGTGCTGTCAACAAAATCAATTCGGCATCAATATCAGGTGTTGCTACGCCAAAAGTTTCCACGCCAAACTGGTGAAACTGACGGTAACGGCCTTTTTGTGGCTTTTCATAACGGAACATAGGTCCCATATACCACACACGCGGTGTAGCACCACGCAACAAATTATGTTCGAGCATCGCACGAACACAACCTGCCGTACCCTCTGGACGTAAGGTTAATGACTCAGGTGGATTACCTTTGTCAAAAAAGGTATACATTTCTTTTTCAACAATATCGGTTGCATCACCAATAGTACGTTTAAACAATCCCGTTTGTTCAATAATCGGCAAACGAATTTGTTGATATCCATAAGCATCCATTAAAGATGCTAAATATTGCTCGAGACGTCTCCACGCTACTGTTTGCGTTGGCAAGACGTCATTAAAACCTTTGATTGCGACTATTGAACTCATGATGAACTACGAATAATTTCTTTAGATTTAGCTTCTTCAAGCTCTTGGACACGTTGACGAACCATTGTTTCGATTTCATCAACCAATTGATCGGTATCGATTAAATGGCTTTTTTCACCATTACGATAAACCAGTGAGCGAGGCGCCGCCCCGACAACCCCGATATCGGCTTCTTTTGCTTCACCCGGGCCATTTACCTTACAACCAATCACTGACACATCCATTGGAGTACGAATATCTTCTAAACGTTCCTCCAAAGCTTGCATCACTTGAATAACGTTAAATTCTTGGCGAGAACAACTCGGACAAGCAATAAAGTTAATCCCGTTAGAACGAAGTCCCAATGATTTTAAGATATCAAAACCAATCTTGATTTCATCTTCTGGTTCGGCAGCAAGCGAAATACGCATCGTATCGCCAATACCTTCCATCAATAATCCGCCAAGGGCAATCGCTGATTTCACAGTACCAGTACGGTAAATACCGGCTTCAGTTACACCAAGATGTAATGGATTATCGATTTGTTTTGAAAGTAAACGATAAGCATCCATTGTTAAAAATACATTAGATGCTTTTACACTGACTTTAAATTCATGAAAATTGAGTCGATCTAAAATATCAATATGGCGTAATGCAGACTCAAGCAGTGCTTCACCTGTAGGCTCGCCATATTTTTTTTGTAAATCTTTTTCTAGAGAACCACCATTGACGCCAATACGCATTGAAATGCCATGATGACGTGCAGCAGCAACGACTTCACGAACTTTCTGGTCGGACCCGATATTCCCCGGATTAATGCGTAAACAGTCTGCACCATAATCTGCAACTGCTAAGGCAATTCTATGGTCAAAATGAATATCGGCAACTAATGGTACTGAAACGCGCTTACGAATTGCGCCAAATGCTTCAGCAGCCTCCATAGATGGGACCGAAACACGCATAATATCAGCACCTGCTTCAGCGCAACGTTCAATCTGAGCAACGGTTGCATCAACATCGCAAGTTTCAGTGTTTGTCATACTTTGCACGCTAATAGGTGCATCGCCACCGACATACACCGACCCAACACGGATTTTACGCGTTGGTCGACGTTTAATTGGGTTCTCTATCATTGTATCGCTCAACTCATGGTATTAGCGGGATAAACGGAATTCAGCTTTACCGTTTACCGTATATGGAGACAATGAAATCTGTTCTTGGTTTAAACTTAATGACACAGCAGTTGCATCATCAAGACGAATCTGAAATGGAGACTCACCATTTAAATTTAAAGTTGATGACTGACGACCTGTCGCCAAAACTTTACCTGTTGCATCAACAATATGAACAGAAGTTGGTCGGTTAAAGTTTAGCACCAATTGATCACCCACTGTTGAGGTGGCATTTCCTTTCATAGGTAAAACTTCAACATTAGATTGATTTACTTTAGGTAAATCAGCATCTTCTTTCTTTGAAGTCCATTTTTGAATACCCATAACAATCAATGACACAACAGCAACAACCAAAATTGCAAGCAGTGCGCGCTTTAACCATTTCTTATTACGGTCACTATTAGAACCTGGGAGTTTACCCATGATTTTAATTGGTGAGTTATTTAAGGCATGATTTGGTAAAAGCCCAGTATCATTTGCATAAATCTCATCAAAACGCTGAATAATTGCCGTCGCATCTGTATTTAGATATTTTGCATATGAACGGTAATAACCCTTGATAAAAGTCGCTTCTGGCAATGACTTATAATCATCTTGCTCTAAAGCGGTTAGAGTTTTGACCGGCATGTTTAGATCTGAAGAAACTTGCCCTAACTCTTTATTCTGAGCAACTCGAATTTGACGTAAATACTCACCAGGACGTTGAATATTTCCTAAAGCAGAAGTCGGTAAGCTTGAGCCAGTTGGCTGCTGTGAATTAGGATTTATTTCCATACGGCCTCAGTACTATACTGTAATTGCAAATAACGTTGATATTCTGGACTTTCTGGGAACAAGGCACGTAATTGGTTTACTAACACTTGCATTCCCATTTTATCCGCATTGGCTCGAGCCACTCTTACACCAATCCAAAGTGCTCTTGCACCCTGATTTTTCTGCCCCACTGTACGAACATATTGCTCATACATTTGTGTAGCAGCCGGAATCTGCTGCTGCAAATAAAAAATTTCCGCTAACTCTAACATTGAAATATAAGAGTCGCGGTTAGCAAGGAGTGATTGCTTGAATGTTTTTTCAGCATTCGCAACATCACCCAATTTTAAATAAATACGCCCCAGATTTTCTAACGCCTGATAGCGTTGGTCATAACCTAATGTTGTACCAGCAATACGAAATTGCTCGATCGCATCATTATAGCGTTCCATTTGGTATAAATAAGTACCATAGTTATTATGTGCTTGAGCATTATCTGGTTCAGATGAAATTGCTCGTTTAAAATAATGTTCTGCTTTTTCTAAGTTCGACTTACTACCTTCTTGCTGTAGTAAAATACCCATCATCATATTTGCCGTTGCATCACGGCTATCTACACTTAAGGCTTGATCAAGAGCTCGCTTTGCCGAATCCAAGTCACCTGAACGGATATGTTCAGCAGCAAGTTGTGTACGCACCTTTACCGCTTTTTCTGGGTCTTTTTTTTGCGTATGCGTTGTCTGGCAACCACTTGCCAAAAGCGCAACTGCTACTCCCATACAAAATACCGTTTTTAACTTTGGAGTACTCAAAGCCTGCCCTCAATTTATCCTTGTGTCCGCAAAATCTCTTGACGCTGTGTGACTTTGTTCTGCCACTGTTCAGCACGACGAGTTCTATCAGCCACTTGACCGACTAACTGTCCACATGCAGCATCAATATCATCACCACGTGTTTGACGAATCGTACACACAAATCCAGCATCAGACAAAGTTTTTTGGAACGAGATAATTCGATTTCGGCTTGAGCGACCATATGGCGCATGCGGGAACGGATTAAATGGAATTAAATTAATTTTACTTGGTAAGTTTTTTAATAATTTAATCATTTGCTGTGCATGTTCAGGGTGATCATTTACGCCCTCTAACATCACATATTCAATAGTCACATGTTTACGCGAACTTTCATTACCATCTTTGGCAATATAACGCTGACATGCTGCAATTAACTGAGCCAATGGATATTTTTTATTAATTGGTACTAATTCGTTACGTAATTCATCGTTTGGTGCATGTAAAGAAATTGCTAAAGCAACATCAATGTCTTTTGCAAGTTGGTCAATTTTTGGTACAACACCTGACGTTGATAAAGTCACACGGCGTTTTGACATGCCATAGGCAAAGTCATCAAGCATAATCTGCATGGAGCTTAATACGGCATCATAGTTGAGCAATGGCTCACCCATACCCATCATCACGACATTAGTCACTGAACGCTCGCGCTCGGCAACGGGCACTTCTTCCATATAAGAATAGTTTGCCATCCAGAGTTGTCCAATGATTTCATCTGGCGTTAAATCACGTTGGAAACCTTGTTTACCTGTTGAACAAAATGAACAGTCCAATGCACAACCTACTTGTGAGGAAATACACAAAGTTTTGCGCAAGCCTGTTTTATCTTCAGCAGGAATTAATACAGTTTCAACCAAAGATCCTGCACCATCACCCACGCGAAAAACCCACTTACGTGTGCCATCTTTTGAATAATGACGGTGAACAACTTCAGGCGCCTTGATTTCACAAATCTGTTCAAGCTTCTCACGTAATTTGCCTGAAATATTGGTCATTTCAGCAAAATCAGTAATGAAGTATTGATGCATCCATTTCATGACTTGTCCGGCACGAAACTTTTTCTCACCAATGTCTTCAAAGAATTTTTCTAATTCAGTACGAGACATGCCGAGTAAATTCACTTTATTTTCGGCAGCAGGGATTACCAGCGTGGACGAAGATTGCTGCTGTCCATCAAGATTTTCAGATGAAACGACCTCTGCAGAACTCATGTGTATTTACCTAAACCATGTCAAAAAACTGAAGATATTGTTCAAGAATCAAACAATATTCTCTTGAGAGAATAAAAAAACCAGATAAGTAGTATACCACTTATCTGGTTTGAATGCTTTCGATTAACGAGTGCGTGGGCAGATCTCGTTGTCAGCAAAGAAGTAAGCAATTTCACGCTCTGCAGAAGCAACTGAGTCAGAACCGTGAGCAGCGTTTTCGTCGATGCTTACAGCAAAGTCAGCACGGATAGTGCCAGGAGCTGCTTCTTTAGGGTTTGTAGCGCCTAAGATTTCACGGTGTGCAAGAACTGCATTTTCGCCTTCAAGAACAGATACTACAACTGGACCAGAAGTCATGAATGCAACTAAGTCACCAAAGAAACCACGTTCTTTATGCTCAGCATAGAAACCTTCAGCATCAGCTTGAGAAAGGTGTTTCATTTTAGTCGCAACAATTTTTAAACCCGCTTTTTCAAAACGAGCAAAAATATCACCGATGTGGTTTTTAGACACAGCATCAGGTTTTACGATAGACAAAGTACGTTCAATAGCCATGAGTGGCTCCTTTATTTTAAGATTTAAACTTTAAAAAATTTGCCGCATTATACCGATGTCATAGGCAATAATCAGCTTTGAATGTGTAAAAGTTGCGATTTTTTCTACTGTTTTTTAGCGAACTTCGTCTATCCAGGCCATTTGGATCCCTTCTAGCAATCCTTCTGTCGATTTATTTGGGTCATCATTAAAATCTGGTAAAGCACATACCCATGCATGTAAATCAGTAAAACGAATCCATTGCGGATCAACTTCTGGATGTGCTTCTGACAATTCAATGGCAATATCAATTGTATCTGTCCAACGTAAGCCCATAGCGGCTCCTATCTGTTTAATCTGCTAAATCACGAACTGTGTACTTTAGCAAATCCACAAACCTAATCGTTAGCTTAAGCTGATAAAAATTACCGATGCTTATAAAGCGATATTCAATAAAGGTGCAGCAAAAATAATCAAACTTGCCACAGCGGCGCCAATTAAAGCCCCTACAATCACATCACTTGGGTAGTGAAGACCAAGCACCATACGAGACAATGCCACAAGCACCATGAAAGGAAACATCGCCGCAAGCAGGACTGGCTGGATATAGCCCAAGACAATTGTCACCATCACGGCATGAAGCGTATGGCCAGATGGAAAGCTGAAATGATCGAGTGGTCTTTCACCGAGCACAATCACCTGATGTACTTGATAAGGACGAGGTCGCGTTGTTTTATGTTTTAAGAATTTATAGATTGCCGTCCCAACAGAACCACCTAATAACAAGTAGATGATTTGCAGGCTATAGGTGATGCCTTGCATTCCCCATACGATTGCCAGCATTAAATACCAAAATGGACCATCACCTACACGACTGATGATTTTAAAAAAAAGGGCAACACGTTGTGAATGAGAGAAATTGTTTAGATATAAACAGCCTCTCAAATCTAAATCGAGTATTTTTATTTTTGCATTCTTAAATTTCATGGTCATTCTCCTATTTTAGGATACTTAGGTGAAGTCCACAGAGGGCTCCTTCACTACCTGATAAAATGCCTGCTCCAATTGCTGAACCGGAAGTTGCCAACCGCTTTGCTGTACTTTATGACAGGCTTGTACGCCCATTTCTCTAAGTTGTTGTACTGAAGGAAGCTGATAAATTTGTTGTATAAAGTGGCTTTTTTGTCCAAGTGGGCTTAACCAGCCATTCACACCATGTGTTAAGTATTGATGTGCACATGCATAATCATACGCGATAACTGGCAAACCGCTTGCCATTGCCTCTAAAACTACGTTACCAAACGTTTCAACTTGACTCGCAAATACGAATACATCTGCACTCGCATAGGCAGCCGCCAAATCTTGACCTCTCAGACTTCCGGTAAAGATAACGCCCTTCGCTTCAGGCAATGACTTTAAGCGAGCAAAATCTGGGCCATCTCCCACAATAACTAACTTAGTTTTATGTGGCTGAACAGTTTGTAAGTTGGCATAACTTTCAATGAGCACTTGCACTTCTTTTTCAGGCGACAAACGTCCCACATAAAGCATAACGCGAGTATTCTCATCAGCATCCCATTGCTTTCGCAAATTTTCAGAGCGATGTCTCGGTGAAAATCTCGTCGTATCTACGCCACGCCCAACAACAACCAGTGGACACGTAATACCGAAGCCTCGTAATGCTTCTTGTGTATCTTTACTCGGCACACAGGTCACTTGAGTATTGTTGTGAAACCAGCACAGGTATTTTTGAATCGGTTTTACTAAAAAAGCCAAATCAAAGAATCGGCTAAAATCTTGAAAGGGTGAATGAAAGCCGCTAGAAACCGGAATAGCTTTTGCTTTTGCAGCCTGCATGGCAGTTAAACCTAAAGGACCTTCTGTCACAATGTGGACTACATCTGGCACAAACTTTTCAAAAGCTTTCGATACTTTTAAATATTGTGGCCAGCCAAACTGTAAAGTCGGATATTTTGGAATCGCTTGCGACATGACCAGACATTCTTGCTCTGGTGTAAAGTCATGGCATTTTGCTTTTTGTTCTGGGCGAATCAATAAAATCTTATGCCCCTGCTTTTGTAAGCCTTGGCATAACTGTAATAATGAAAGTGCCACACCATTAATTTCAGGTGGCCATGTTTCTGTAACAATCGCAATTTTTAAACGCGGGCGAACCAACTCATGTAGTGAGTGAGTATTAGACAACTGCTGCTTTTGTTTAAAATAGAATTGGAAGCTTTCAGGAAGTTGCTGTTGTTTTAATAGTGCTGTCGCGTATGAGCTTTGCATAGCGCCATCCATCAATGTATTTATTTTCATGCTTAAAGATTAAGCAGTTTTTTTGACACTTTGATGATAAATGCATGACAGTTTACTGACATGAAAAATAAAAAAAGCACACTGATGACAGTATGCTTTTCTCTTAAAGCTTAATAACGCTTAGCGATTTTGCAATTTTGCATAATCCATAAGTACATTTGCAGCTTCAGTCACAAAAGTTTCTTCTTCTGGCAATGCAGGACGTTGTGAAGCCTTCATTTTAGCGCGAGATTCAGCTAGAGCATCTAATGAAGCTTGATAGCTTTCCCAGTTTGCAAAAGGTTTTTGACCACTTGCTGCACGGCGTTCATTTTCTGCATCTAGAGTTTGTTTCTCTAAACCAAGTAATTCTGCACGGCGCTTATCAATATCAAGTACGACTTGCTTTTGCTCACTTGTTACCTTGGCAATTGCAGTACGTTTATTCAAATATTTAAATTGAGGATCAGCACTTACACGTTGTTCAGAAAATTGAGACAACTTTGTGACATAAGGTTGAACAGAACCTTCACGTTTAAATGGCGCTGTAGGAATGGTGTCCCACTTCAACGCATTCTTCGATTTACGTTCACCAAACTCTTCGTTATAGATATCGACAAGTTTAATGTCTGGCACTACACCTTTATTTTGTGTACTACCACCGGTAATACGGTAGAACTTACGCTGAGTTAAAGTCGCTTGACCGTATGCCAGAGTATCAAGTTGTACCTGAGCTGTACCCTTACCAGTTGTTGTACTACCAATAATAATACCGCGCTCATAGTCTTGGATTGCAGCAGAGTAAATCTCACTCGCTGACGCAGATGCCAAGTTCACCATTACAGCAAGAGGGCCAGTGTAAATTTGTTGACCACCATCGTTATCTTCAAAAACACTTACGTTGCCATTACCATCACGAATTTGGACAACTGGACCAGATTTAATCACTTGACCCAACATACGTGCAACTTCTTCTAATGAACCACCTGGGTCATTACGTAAGTCAATAATAATACCTTCTACTTTCTTCGCTTTTAAGGCTTCAAAAGCATTTGCAGTATCTTCCGAAACTGAACGGTACTGTTGACCAGCACGACGTGAACGATAGTCAAAATAGAAAGAAGGTATTTCGATTACACCCAATACGTGCTTTTTACCATCACGTGTCACTTCAACTGTGCGTGAACGAACACCAGCATCTTCTTCTTGAATGACATCACGCACCAAAGTCACATTACGTGCTTGACTCATTGATGCACCAGCACCAAGAAGTTTTAATGTTACTTTCGTTCCGCGTTTACCACGAATAAGCCCAACAATTTCAGAACTTGACCAACCAACCACATCAATCATTTTCTCGCCTTCTTGGGCGACACCAACGATTCGATCTCCTGATTTCACTTGACCAGACTTACTAGCAGGACCGCCTTCTACAATGGTTTCAATCTTGGTGTAATCTTCATTGCCACGCTCTGGACGAATCGACACCCCAATGCCTTCTAGTTGCAAGGTCGTTTGGCGATTAAGTTCTATCGCATCAATTGGCGGGTAATAGTTACTATGTGGATCATAGGTCGCCAACATGGCATTTAATGTTTTGTCCAACACATCATCGCTTTTCACACGACTAATTCTTTCAAGCTGACGTGTATAACGTTTAGTTAAGGTCTGAGCTGGCGTTAAATCTTCTGGGCCAGTTAAGTCTTGACCATCAGCAAGTGAAGGGTTTTCTTTAAGCGCTTTTTGCTTAGCCTGCTCTTCTTCACGACTAATGGTTAAGTTGATTAACTGCGAAACCAGCATTTTACGCCAGTGGTTTTGTTGCTCAGCTGTCGTTTTAAAATACGGTGCTTTTTCACGATCAACTTCAATATAGCTATTTGGCTGTTTTAAATTTTGCTGTTGTTTCAACTCAGCCAACATGAACTCATAAAATTGTTTTAAGCGTTCACGATATTGCTGATGAATTGCAAATGGACCTGTTAAGTTCCCCGCTTTTAATGAAGCACCAAAATTTGAACCATATAGTTTTTTATAATTTTGAACTTCAGAGTCTAAAAATAGTGAGTGATCTGGGTCAAGACTATCTAAATACATATCAAGAATACGATTTGATGTTGTCGCATCCAGACGCATATTCAAATAATGTTGGCGATCAACTAAAGTTGCCAGTTGGCGGGCTACCAAAGCCTGCTCTTGCGTTGGCTGGATCGATTGAGAAACCACAGCAGTATTCGTTGCTGCTCTCGCTTCATTCATCGTATGAGAGAAGAATAAACCGCCAGTCGCGATCGCTACTGCACAAGCTATAGTTTGAAGTTTCATAAATTTTTAATACTTCCTTGGGTGTTCCTATCTTACATGCTCTGTTTTCGATATGAACTAAGCAGATTCAAAATCTTAACCAACTAAATTGTTTATACCGTGTAGTTTTATCATATTCTATACTGACAAAATGTAGCAAAACATTGCAAAATTCGCTTATTGTTTTTCAATCAAAATTCAAATGGAACCAATATGATTGGCGCATTGATGCTGGATATCGCCGGCACAGAACTTACTCAAGAAGATATTGAACTATTACGCGCTCCGCAAGTCGGTGGCATGATTTTATTTGCACGAAATATTGAATCTCCGCAACAAGTCCGTGCTTTAACAGACCACATGCGTCAAATTCGTCCAGATATTTTAATTGCTGTCGACCAAGAAGGTGGTCGAGTTCAGCGCCTAAGATCTGGTTTCACCTTATTACCGGCCATGGGCCGTTTTGGTGAACTCTATATTACCCAACATCAAAAAGCACTTGAGCTAGCTGAACAGTGTGGTTGGCTCATGGCAACCGAAGTCCTTGCAGTCGGCATCGATTTTAGTTTTGCACCAGTTTTAGACCTTAATGCAATTAGTGATGTCATTGGTGACCGAGGTTTCTCTAAAAATATTGAGGATATCGCACCTCTTGCTGGCGCATTTATGCAAGGCATGAAAAAAGCAGGAATGGCAAATACGGGCAAGCACTTCCCTGGCCACGGTTCAGTAAAAGCAGACTCTCATGTCGCAGCTGCAATTGACAGCCGTAGCTATGACGAAATCTATAATCATGACATGCAAAGTTTTATCAAGCTCATGCCTCAGCTTGATGCACTCATGCCAGCACATGTGATTTATGATCAGATTGACCCAAATCCAGCTGGTTTTTCACCTTTTTGGATTCAAGAAGTTCTACGCAACCGTTTGAAGTTTGATGGTGTACTTTTCTCTGACGACTTAAGTATGCAGGCCGCATGTGTAGCAGGTGGTGCAGATGCACGTATTCAAGCCGCGCTTTCTGCGGGTTGTGATATGGGACTTGTGTGTAATGACCGTGATGCTGCATGCACAGCACTAGAAGGTATCGAAAAACTTGCTCTGCCAAACCAAGAACGCTTAGAACGTATGCGCGGTCAAATTCCACAAATTCAGATTGGTGAAACCTTATCGCTAGGAGATGAGTGGCAAGCTGTCAAAACAGCCATTGAAGAGTTTAAAAATTCGTTTTAAATTGACTTAAGCACATATTTGACTGATGGTTCAAATCATCAGTCAAATCACACAAAAACAATAAACCGAGTTCAGGACGAATGACACAACAACTTTCTAAACACCGCCATATTTCTTTTACTGCACACTATACCGGCTATATCTGGTACCAAATGGGGATCTCTCACGAAGCACTTGCTACAACTAAAGGCAAATCACTGGCGTATTTGGTTCACCCGATAGAATCTTGGGCCGAGAAATATGTGGGTGGCAGCATGCGCACCACGCTCAAACAACGCCATACCATGCTTGACCATCATTTAGAGAAGTTAATTCAAGAAAATCCTGATCTACAAGTCTTAGAAATAGCATGTGGCCTGTCCCCTCGCGGATGGTGGTTTAGACAGCATTACCCTTCAATTACCTATCGGGAGCTTGATTTACCCGATATGGCACAAACCAAACAAAATGCACTTCAGCAAATTGAACAAAATGCGCCTGAAATTTTATCGGTTGATTTATTTACAGAAGCTTTTGCACAAGCATTTGAAGTGTTTGACCCGAACCGCCCATTGGTTGTAATTAGTGAAGGTTTAATTAACTATTTTGATAAAGATTTATTAAAACAACTCATTCAATCGATCGCTCACTACGGTGCTGCTTTTAAAACGTTCCATTATTTAACGGATCTGTACCCTGAACCAATTAAAAACAAACTGGCGACCCTGATCTGGAACAGTAGTAAGCTACTTAAATTAATGTCCCGCAGCTCTTTTAGTTTTCATTTTAAAAGTCCTCAAGAAGTACAGGATTTTTTTAAAGGTGCGGGGTTTCAACATGCCACAGTTGAACAGCCACAAATATTTTTTGGGCAAGTTCATTCCGATGATCATGAGCAACATTTAGGTGATCTTGTCTGGATAATCCATAGCCAAACAAAATAATAAGCATAAAAATTGGAAGCTCGAAAATTACGAGCTTCCAACTATAAGGAATAGATTAAACAGTTTGTTTTTGACGAGTAATAAAACGACTTAAACGATCAGCAAGTTCAAAACTACCATGTTTAAATAAAGCTCGAATCCCCTGCTCTGTACTTTCAAAAATTAAACATTCAATTGAAAAAGTACCTTCTTCATCTTCTAAATGCAGTGCTAAATCACGTGGATGTTCATTTACAAAATCCAGCTTCGAAACATCATCCATTTTTAAATACATACCAAAGAATGTGACATCAACGATCGTCACTGGCACCTGTACATCAAACTCTCGGTGAGTAAGTTGAGTTTTTGGCTGTAAAACCCGAACCCGTTCTTCACCACGGCGTTCCATCTTTTGCATTTGTTCACGTGTCATAGGAATAATTCCATCCAAATTATGGATAGATTCCCCCTTCAAGAAAGTGGTGAACAAACTCATAGTTTCTTTACGGCGTTGCAACTGAGGTACATGGTCAGCATTTGCAATAAGTGCAAATTCCATATCTGGACATTGCAAAGCAAAATTTGCATTTTCATGCGGCAAAGTAAAACTATCGTACTGCCCTGCAGCAACGAGAGTTTTACACGCCGGAATTGGCACGTCAGTTAAACGCAAAAGACGATTACAGTTAATTTCATAACGCTCTCGCTCTGTGCCCGTAAACTCAGCCATTTGCCTAAAAAATAATTTTTTAGCTGTAGGCGACATGCGGGTTTTATCTAATTTGGCATGATTCACCAAATATAAAATCACGGCTTGACCAAACTCTTCCATGCGGTTTTCTTGCATGAGCTTAAGAGACTCTTCCAAAATCATTCGCCAACTTTTTCGGGTCTTTTGCATGACACCCATCAAAATCATGCGGTCCATTAATTCTGGGCGATGATAAGCAAAGCAAGATGCTATCACTGACCCCAAAGACATTCCCATAACGGAAACTTTTTGTAGTCCAACAATATCCAGCCAGAGTCCCAACATTTTAGATAAATCAGGTAATTCTAAAGTACCCGCAGATACTCCTGTATCCCGATTGGTAATTTGCTGATTTGCGCCCATAGAAGGTAAATCAATTAAAATGACCGGACCGCTTTCAAACAATTGTTCAACACAATATTTATAAGAATTAAAATTCTGGAAAGCACCGCCCACAATCACAATTGGCGTATTGTGAATCGTTTTTGGATCGGCAATTGCCATATATTCAATCTTCCAGCCGTCAATCCATGTTGTACGAGCAGGTTGTTTAAAACTATCTCTATGGTAGATATCGAAAAAGCCAAAACCGGCATAAGCTTGGTTTATCTCCGAATCCATTTGAATAATGGAATTCATATCCTTGCTTCCTCCTTGCTGTAATTTTTTTATGCTGCAAGAGTTCCTTCTTGAACACGTAATCTTTTATGCACAAAACTTTAAAATTTGTATTAGTTTGTATTGCACAATAACATTCTAAACAATTGTGTGAAATATACGCAATCGCTCAAATGACCGCTCATCTTGTTTAAGTCGCTAATAGTTTGCAAAATATTTAAATGTTTTTTTATGGCGGTCACATTTTTCAAAAAAAGCCATTCATTGTTCCGCATTTGACTGCTACTATCGTAGTCATTGGTAAACGATTAAAAACGGCTATGCAAGATTCAATTGAACAATATATGCAAAAAGTCGGGCAACAAGCACGTGACGCCTCACGCGTCTTAACAAGTGCTTCTACCTCGCTTAAAAATCATGCACTCTCTGCTATTTATACTGCTTTGGAAAATAATCAGGCAGCAATCTTGGCAGCGAATCAAGTGGACATGGATAAAGGTCGTAGCAATCAGCTCGATAGCGCATTGCTTGATCGTCTTGAACTTACGCCCGCACGTTTTAAAGGAATGTTGCAAGGTTTAAAAGATGTGATCGCGCTTGTCGATCCTATTGGGGAAATTACTGATCTTGCATACCGCCCAACAGGTATTCAAATTGGCAAAATGCGTGTACCTCTAGGTGTCGTTGGGATGATTTACGAATCGCGTCCAAATGTCACGCTAGAAGCAGCATCTTTAGCCATCAAATCGGGCAATGCCATTATTTTGCGTGGTGGTTCAGAAGCGCTTGAGTCAAATAAAGCAATTGCAGAAGCAATTAAGCATGGCTTAAAAGTAGCTGGTTTACCTGAACATTCAGTGCAAGTTATTGATACGCCTGATCGTGCGGCAGTCGGCCATCTTATTACTATGGCTGAATATGTGGATGTCATTGTTCCACGTGGTGGTAAAAGCTTAATTGAGCGTGTGACGAATGAAGCACGTATTCCTGTTATTAAGCATCTTGATGGTAACTGTCATGTATTTGTCGAAGCGCAAGCAGACCTTCACAAAGCCTTACCTATTACATTGAATGCAAAAACTCATCGCTATGGTGTTTGTAATGCGATGGAAACTCTGCTTGTTGATGAAAAAATTGCAGACGTTTTCTTACCACGCATTGCCGAACTTTATGCAGAAAAGCAAGTTGAACTACGTGGCTGCCCAGAAACACGCCGAATTTTAGGCCCATCTGTTAAAGCTGCAACGGAAGAAGATTGGTATACCGAATATTTAGGGCCAATTCTTGCAATTAAAGTTGTTAGTGGTTTAGACGAAGCAATTGACCATATCAACAAATATGGTTCACATCACACCGATGCGATTGTGACCGAAAATTATAGTTTGGCGCGTCAATTCTTGGCTCGTGTAGATTCGAGTTCAGTGGTTGTCAATGCCTCGACTCGTTTTGCTGATGGTTTTGAATACGGCTTAGGTGCAGAAATTGGTATCTCTACAGATAAAATCCATGCACGTGGTCCGGTTGGTTTAGAAGGTTTAACTTCTCAAAAATGGATTGTGTTAGGTGACGGTCAGATTCGTCAATAATCGATCTATTATTTCAAACAAAAAACGCCTGATATTAATCAGGCGTTTTTGTTTTATTATTCAAATTTTACAAGTATTAAAAAAACCAGCCCAATGGCTGGTTTTTTAAGCACATACCACTTAGAAAATAAAGTCGGTATTCACAAATTTAGAGTAGTGCTCAGACACCATAGAGGCCAGCATGCCTTTACTGTCATCAGTCTGTTTAGCAGCAATCATAGAACGGATAGAGAATGCACGCAGCGCATCATGAACAGACAGTGTACCTTCCGCAGAATCTTTACGACCACCAAATGGAAACACATCTGGACCACGTTGGCACTGACAATTAATGTTCACACGACAAACCTGATTGACCAGCGGATCAACCAAATGACCAATTTGCTCAGGGTCACTACCAAAAATACTCACCTGCTGACCATGATCAGAAGTAGTGACATATTCCAGCACAGTTTCAATGTCATCATAAACAGAGACTGGTACCACTGGACCAAACTGTTCCTCACGATACAGTCTCATCCCCTCAGTCACTGGATAAACTACGGCTGGATAGAACATAGTTTTGCAGAATTCACCACCCTCTACATTAACCACTTTTGCCCCTTTAGCCACGGCATCTTCAATGACTTCAGTCATATAGGCCGTACGGTGCATGCCTGGCAGCGGAGTAATAAACACACCTTTTTCCCACGGCATACCCACTTTCAGCTTGGCCAGTTCAGCCGTTAAGCGGTTAACAAATTCATCGGCTATCGAACGATGTACCATCAGCATTTTGAGCGCAGTACAACGCTGACCATTAAACGACAATGCACCCAGCAGACACTCTTTCACTGTCAGATCCAGGTCGGCATCCGGCAGAATAATGGCAGCATTCTTCGCATCTAGCCCCAAAATCGCACGCAGACGGTGAGATTTAGGATGTTGCTTTTTCAAGTAATCGGCCACTTTGCTAGAACCAATCAGCGCCAATACGTTGATTTTTCCAGATGCCAACAGATGCGGCACCACCAGTGAGCCTGGCGCATAGATGGTATTGATCACACCTTTCGGGAATGATTCACGGAATGCTTCCAGCAATGGTTCAAACAACAAGGTACCAAATTGAGGTGGTTTGAAGACGATGGTATTGCCCATTAGCATAGCCGGAATCAGGGTAGCAAAGGTTTCATTCAGCGGATAGTTATATGGCCCCATACATAACACTACGCCCAACGGGGTACGACGGATTTGACCAATGGTACCTTCAGCAATCACAAAGCGGGAGTTAGCATTGTCTAAGTCTTTCAGGGCATCAATGGTTTGACGCATGTAGGTGACAGTACGGTCAAACTCTTTCTCAGAGTCAGCTAAGCTCTTGCCAATTTCCCACATGATCAGTTTAACAATCAGGTCTCGCCGCTCCACCATACGCTGAATAAAATTCTGCATACAGGCAATGCGCTCACCAACTTTCATCATTGGCCATTCACCACGACCGTTGTTGTAAGCCCGTACTGCCGCTTCTAGTGCTTCGTCGCTTTCCTTCTCACCCATGATTGGATAACTGCCAAGCTCAACTTGCTGCAAACTACCATCAGGCTGCTGAGTCCAGATTGGGGACAATGTTTTCTTGGTTGCACCAGCCCACAACTTCAGCTCACCATCTACTAATGAGACACGCTGATGAATCTGGGATGGTAGACGCACGCTCTCAGGAATACTATCTACGATGGGAAATTTCTGCTGCAAATTATTTGAATGACTCATTCTTCTTATCTCCAAGTTTTATATATTTATGTATTTATATATTCGAACCTAGCCCGCTATGATCAGACCTTGTTCCTGTGAATACCAGTACCATTACTGGTATTCACTTTGCTTGAGCCGCACCACAAATCAATCAAGACTTTGCAATGTTTATAAATGAGGTTACCCCCTACACACGCTGTCAGTTACCCCTAATTTTTGCATGACCTGCACAACTATTTGTTCAGGTGTCAATGCGATATCAATCGTAATTGCCTCATGAACATCAGGCTCTTCTAAAGTATCAAGCTGAGTCTGCAATAAAGAAGGGTCAAAAAAATGGCCTGCTCGCTCAGCAAGACGCTGTTTTAACAACTCATATGACCCTTTTAAATATACAAACTGCACATTTTGGTCATGGCCACGTAAAATATCTCGGTAGACCCGCTTGAGTGAAGAACAAGTAAACACTGCGGTCTCACCCGCCTGCTGCTTCTCTTCAATAGCTTTACGAATCGCGTGTAACCAAGGCATGCGATCTTCATCAGTTAGAGGAATACCCTGACTCATCTTGCTTTTATTTGCAGTCGAATGCAGTGTATCTCCATCGAGAAACTCACAAGCCAAATGCTCCGACAGCAACTCACCAATCAGTGTTTTGCCTGTTCCACAGACACCCATTGCAATCACAATCATGGATTAATTACCTCTAATTATAAAATAGTGCTAAGAAGTAGCGTGAAAGACAAACCCAACACCGAAATAATGGTTTCTAATACTGACCAAGTTTTGAGTGTCTGCCCTACTGTCATACCAAAATATTCTTTGATTAACCAAAATCCTGCATCATTTACATGAGAGAAAACTAATGAACCTGAACCTGTGGCAAGTACTAAAAGTTCCGGTCTAACGGTAACACCAGCTGTAGCAGCAATCGGAGCGACAATACTACAAGCAGTAGCCATAGCGACTGTTGCCGATCCTGTTGCCAAACGAATCAATGCTGCAACTAACCAGCCCAACAATAAAGGTGACAAATTTGCCTTCAAGGCTGTAGAAACGATCTCATTAGAAATACCACTGTCACGCAAAATACCGCCAAAACCGCCACCAGCACCGACAATCAACATAATTCCGGCAATAGAAGCCAAACAACCGCCACAGAATTTTTCGATCTGTTCACGGTTAAAGCCCTGCATCGTACCAAAAGTAATAAAGCTGACCAGTACGGCAATAAGCAATGCGATATCAGAAGTACCAATGAAACGTAGTAAGTCGTTTGCGAAAGTTTGTGGTGCAAAGAAAAGATCAGCCCAACTTCCGATTAACATTAGTACGACAGGCAACATAATCGTAAATAAGGTAATTCCAAAGCTTGGTAGCTCACGAGTTTCTTTCTTATCTACCTCAACAAATTGCTTAAACAATGGATTGTTCTCAGGCAATTTGACATATTTGTTGATCCATAATGCATACAACGGCCCTGCAACAATCGCCGTTGGTACGCCCACTAACAAACTGTAGGCAATCGTTTTACCAATATCAGCGTGATATGCCTGTACTGCCAACAATGCTGCCGGATGTGGTGGAATCAAACCATGCACAACGGACAACCCTGCAACCATAGGCAAACCTACGACCAATAACGACTTGCCTGTTCTTTTGGCAATGTTAAAAGCAATTGGAATAAGGAGTACGAAGCCCACTTCGAAAAATACGGGCAGCCCCACAATAAGGGCAATAAACATCATGGCCCAGTGAATATTTTTCTCACCGAACCATTTAATTAAAGTAATTGCTATTCGCTCTGCACCACCCGACTCGGCCATCATTTTACCGAGCATCGTTCCGAGTGCGATTACAATCGCAAGGTGACCTAAGGTTTTACCGGTACCGGCTTCATATGACTTAACAATATCGCCCATTGGCATGCCAACAGCTAAAGCTAAACCGAGTGAAACAATAATAAGAACTAGAAATGGATAAATTCTGAACTTCGCGATCATGACAACCAATGCAATAATCGCGATTACAGTATAGATAAGCAACATGCCACCCTGAACCGTCTCCATGTGACATTTCTCCTTGGAGTAACTATCTAGGCTAAGCCCAAATAAAGGTCTTCAACCAGGATAATTCCTACTGTTGAGACACTAATTTTTTATATTTAGGTATGACCAGCATCACTACTGGTCATATCGACATAAGCTCTAAAGCACATCAAACGCGCTTCATTTTTTATAAATATTGATTACATTTACAATGTTCTCAACTGACTAGCCAATTGTGCCAAGCGAGTAATTTCCGCCCAATCTTGTGAAGCAACTGCCGTTTTCGGTGTTAACCACGATCCACCAACACACACCACATTCGGTTGCTTTAAAAATTCCGGCGCTGTTTCTACAGTAATGCCACCTGTAGGGCAAAAACGTAGGTTTGGAAATGGACCATAAAATGCTTTTAGCATCTCGACTCCACCCGCTTGCTGAGCTGGAAAGAACTTCACAATCTCATAACCTAATTCAATTGCCTGAATCAGGTCACTTGGCGTCATCACACCCGGCAACAAAGGCAAACCGGCATCTTGCGCAGCCAAATGTAAATCTTTAGTCAAACCCGGTGACACACCAAATTGAGCACCAGCTTTTTTTGCTTGAGCACAATGTTCTGGCTTGGTAATCGTACCTACACCGACCACAATGTCATCTGCCAACTGGCTCGCACGCTCAATAGCAGCCAGTCCTGCCGCAGTACGTAACGTAATTTCCAATACTTTCACGCCACCAGTGTGCAACGCACGTGATACATGTTCACCTTGCTCGGCAGACTCAAATGCCAGTACCGGAATCACTGGTCCTAATTGAACAACATCTTCAATCTTAATCATTACTTTTCTATTCCTATTATTATTAAAGTCTAAGGTTGAACGATTTCACCAACCAAAGCACCAAACACAGAAGCACCATGCTCAGCTGGGGCAGCAGCGGCACGGAACACACCGAATAATTCACGACCAAAGCCGACTTCGTTTTCTGCCTGATGTTCTGGCTGCGCAACAGGGCGTGACTGCCAAACAACTTCATCTAACTCAATATCGAGTACACCAGCTTCAGCATCAATCACCAACATATCTCCCGTTTGCACTTTAGCAATCGGACCGTTCAGCAAAGCCTCTGGAGATAAATGAATCACTGCTGGAACTTTACCTGAAGCACCAGACATGCGGCCATCGGTGACTAATGCCACATGGAAACCTTGATCTTGTAAAACACCTAATACAGGGGTTAAACGGTGTAGTTCTGGCATACCATTCGCACGTGCGCCTTGGAAGCGAACAACAGCAATAAAGTCTCGGTGTAACTCGCCACGATCAAACGCTGCTTGTACTGCTTCTTGAGAATCAAACACAATTGCCGGAGCTTTAACTTTTCGATGTTCTGGAGCAACGGCAGAAATCTTGATGACGCCACGTCCTAAACGCCCTTGCATTAAACGTAAACCACCATCTGGTTGGAATGGCTCATCGAAACTACGCAGAACTTTGTCATCAAGGCTTTGAACCACGCCATCAACCCAAGTGAGCTTACCATCGATCAGTTTTGGTTCTTTGGTGTAATGGTATAAACCCTTACCTGCAACAGTAGTCACATCGTTATGTAGCAAACCAGCTTCAAGCAAATTACGAATGAGGAAGGCCACCCCACCCGCAGCCTGAAAATGGTTTACATCGGCTTTACCATTTGGATAAATTTTTGCGAGCAATGGAACAACGGCAGACAATTCATCAAAGTCATCCCAGTCAATCAAGATGCCAGCCGCGCGAGCAATCGCAATAAGATGCAAAGTGTGGTTAGTTGATCCACCAGTAGCGAGCAATGCCACAATGCCGTTTATAATTGCTTTTTCATCAACAACATGACCAATAGGCGTGTAGTTCCCGCGCTCAACGGTTAAGTCAAGTACACGAATCGCAGCTTCTGCGGTGAGTGCGTCACGCAATGGTGTGTGAGGATGAACAAATGCAGCACTTGGAAGGTGTAAACCCATCACTTCCATCAGCATTTGATTACTGTTAGCCGTACCGTAAAACGTACAGGTACCTTGTCCGTGATAGGCTGCTGACTCAGCTTCAAGCAAAGCATCGCGCCCAACTTCACCTGTTGCGAATTGTTGACGGATTTTGGCTTTATCGTCATTAGATAACCCACTTGTCATTGGGCCCGCAGGCACAAAAATGGTAGGTAAATAACCAAACTGCAAAGCACCAATTAACAACCCTGGCACAATCTTGTCGCAGACACCTAAACATAACGCTGCGTCAAACATGTTATGAGACAGTGCAATCGCAGTGCTCATTGCAATGGTTTCACGAGAGAACAATGATAGTTCCATGCCAGCATTACCTTGAGTAATACCGTCACACATCGCTGGTACACCGCCAGCAAATTGCGCTACACCACCATTTTCACGAGCGGCTGTTTTAATTAGATCTGGAAATGTTTTATAGGGTGCATGTGCCGAGAGCATTTCGTTATATGAAGATACAATGCCAATATTTGGCTCACGGCCTACTTTAATAATTAATTTTTCATTATCTTCCATGCTGGCAAAACCATGGGCCAGATTGGCACATGAGAGTGCACCACGAGCAGGAAATTTGCCTTGTGCATGTTCAATACGTTGTAAATATGCAGAACGAGTTTTTTGACTACGCGCAATTACGCGCTCGGTAACTTTTGCCAGTATGGGATTCGGCAAGTCCATGCAGGACGCTCCTGTACAACCGGATAAGCCGGGAAAAAATAAACCAAATGATATATTTTCTTATCATTTGAAAAAGGATGAATAATATTATTCAGGCGAAAAGCGACATGCAACCCCAGTCAATGCTGCTGTAATGACCTCAGCACAAGCCTTAGAGGCATAGTAAGCTTAGGTTTTAGACCAAAAACCTATTTAAAATCTCGATTATTTATGCTTAAACTAAACTTCAGAAATTATGGTAAAATTATTGTAATATCAATATTATGAAACACATTGAACAACATCTAGATAATAAGCTTTTCATACTATTTTTTAGTTCTAATAAGCCTATGTTTTATGCTTTATAATTCTCATTCCTACTATTAATTCTTACTTTCAATTACGTATATTATTTGTAATATATTTTTCAAATTTAATTAAAGAGACTTCTGCCTTCTTAAAAAAGAATCAATACCCAACATTTAAAAATGAAATTTGATTCAAGCTTACTTTTCATAAATGTATACAAAAAACTCGTTTGCATCCTTATAAAAAAACAAGGAATACAGTGATTAAGCTTTATACTGAACAAATATTAGTTACAAATAATTTGATGGTCGATAGTGCTTAAGTCTAATGGGCTAAAGTCTATCTTGGACAGAAAAACAACACATGTTAAAACATGACAACCAGTTCAACGTGTAGCCGAAAATAATACATTTTGAACAGGAAGTTAGGAAAACTATTTTAAATCAGGACGTGGGTATTTCAACGTGGCTACATCAGTATTAGTTATCAATTGCGGCTCTTCATCTATTAAATATGCTCTAGTTTCAGAACGTCGTGAAGATCGTATTTACGGTTTAGCAGAAAACTTGGGGGCAGCCGATGCTCGTATTAAGGGAGTGACTGTTGGTGGTGAACCACTTGAACTTGCTATCCCCTATGCTGACCATGCCAAAGCTTTAGAAACTTTACTTGCGCGTCTTGCCAACTACAAACCACAGGCAATCGGCCATCGTGTTGTACACGGCGGTAGTTTAACCAAAGCAGAATTACTCACCCCTGAAATTATTGAACGTATTCGTGCTGCGACGCCTTTAGCTCCTCTTCACAACCCAGCACATTTAATTGGTATTGACGCAACCGTACGCCTATTTCCTGAATTGCCTCAAGTTGCAGTATTCGACACCGCATTTCATCAAACCATGCCACCACATGCCTACCGTTATGCAATTCCTAAGTTCTTATATACCGAACATAACGTCCGTCGTTATGGCTTCCATGGTACAAGCCATGCCTATGTGTCTGACCGAGCAAGTGAACTTGCAGGCAATCTGAAAAAAGGTGGTTGGTTAACAGCACATCTAGGAAACGGCAGTTCAACTTGTGCAGTATGGAACGGACAAAGTGTTGATACCTCTATGGGCCTTACTCCACTTGAAGGTGTGGTGATGGGAACCCGTAGTGGTGATGTCGACCCAAGCTTACATAGCTTCCTTGCGAAAAACCTTGGTTGGGACCTTGCTAAAATTGATAAAGTTTTAAATAACGAAAGTGGCTTACTTGGCTTGTCGCAATTGTCTAATGACATGCGTACAGTCATTGAAGCAGCAGAAATTGGCAATGAAGATGCTTGCCTTGCAATTGAAGTGTTTAGTTATCGCCTTGCAAAATCACTTGCTGCCTTAAGCTGTGGTTTACCAACTTTAGACGGCCTCATTTTCACAGGTGGTATTGGTGAAAACTCGGCATATATTCGTGAAAAAACTTTAGCGTATTTACCTCATTTTGGTTTGCAGCTCGACAAAGATCAAAACAACAACTTAAAACGTGGCACTGAAGGCCGAATCGACAATGGAACAGGTCCGCAAATTTGGGTCATTCCTACAGATGAAGAAGGCCGCATTGCCAAAGAAACCCGTCAAGTTGTTGAAGCGGCAGGAACTACAGCATCTGTAGCGAGCCTTGCTTAATCAGATCTTAGCGAAAACTCGATATTCATTTATTTATAGGTTTATATGAATACAATTTTATTGATTCCTACAGGTGAAGGGGTTGGTTTAACCTCTGCCTGCCTAGGCATGATTTACGCACTTGATTGCAACGGGATTAAAGCAGGCTTTTTAAAACCATTTTCTCAAGAAGACCAAGAGCATCTTGATCGAACAACTTCATTATTCGGTCATTTATTTCAAGGTAAAACAGTTCAATCTATTTCGCATGAAAAATTAACTCAGCTTATTGCCGCTGGGGAAGTGGATGAATTACTTGAAGAAGCTGTGAGTCTACATCGCAGTGTTGCAGCAGACCATGATGTCATTATTGTGGAAGGCTTATTACCAAACGGACAAGACCACTTCGCAAGTGAACTTAACGCGAGTCTTGCACAAGCACTTGATGCAGAAGTCGTATTGGTCAGTACAGCAGATATTCAAAACCCTAAAAAAGCCGCAGAAAAAGTAGATGCTCATTTACGTCAGTTTGGCGGTGCAGCTTCAAATCGTACTGCGGGTGTACTCTTTATGCGTACCCGTGGATTAACCGAAGAAACAGCACAAATTCCTGTTGCGTTTGATCCATCGTTACGTCCGACTGAAGACATCGCAAAATTTACGACCGAATTGCAAAAATATAATCGCTATTTTGGTTCTAGCGATTTACCGATTATTGGTTTAGTTCCATTTAGTAATACGCTGAGCGTACCGAGAACCCTAGATATTGCGAATGTGATTGATGGGCAATGGGTACATCAAGGTGAAGCTAAAACACGCCGTATTTTGCATTCAAGTTTAATTGCGTCAAGTATTGAATATGAACTCAATAAATTTATTGCAGGCGAACTAATTATTAGTGCGTCTGAGCGTACAGACGTATTACTAGCAAGTAGTTTGGCGACCAGTAATGGTATTCCACTCGCTGGTTTGGTTCTTACTGAACGTGAAGCACCAGCTCCTGAGCTTTTAGAGTTTTGCCAAAATGCGATCAAGCAAGGCTTACCAATTTTACATACACGTCTCAATACATTAGAAACTGCTCAGCGTTTATCTGACTTTGGTAATGAAATTCCCGTCGATGATACTGAACGTGCGGAACAAGTGACTCGTTTTGTTTCAAGTCATATTGATGTCGAATGGCTTAAGCAGCACAGCAACAATGCAGCTACCCCTCGTCTGTCGCCATCGGCTTTCCGTCACGAACTGGTGCAAAAATCGATTGCAGCGAAAAAACGAATTGTACTACCTGAAGGCGATGAGCCACGCACCATTCAAGCTGCGGCAATTTGTCAGGCACGTGGCATTGCTGACTGTATTTTACTGGCAAAACCAGAGGCTGTTCAGGATGTTGCAAAAGCCCGTGGTATTGAATTACCAGCCGGATTAGCAATTGTTGATCCAGATAGCATTCGCGACCAATATGTAGCGCCAATGGTCGAGCTGCGTAAAGGTAAGCTCAACGAGCTTCAGGCCAAAGAACAACTTCAAGACACCGTAGTACTCGGTACGATGATGTTAGCTTTAGACGAAGTAGATGGCCTAGTTTCTGGCGCAGTACACACCACAGCAAATACGGTCCGCCCAGCATTCCAGCTCATCAAAACAGCGCCAGATTATTCACTGGTTTCATCCATCTTCTTCATGCTTTTACCAGATGAAGTTTATGTGTATGGCGACTGTGCGATTAATCCAGACCCGACAGCCGAACAACTGGCTGAAATTGCGATTCAGTCTGCTGACTCGGCTAAAGCTTTTGGAATTGATCCACGTATTGCCATGATCAGCTACTCAACTGGAACATCTGGCACAGGTGCTGATGTTGAGAAGGTACAACAAGCAACTCAAATTGCTCAGCAACGTCGTCCTGATTTACTTATTGATGGGCCACTTCAGTACGATGCAGCTTCAGTTGAAAGTGTTGGACGCCAAAAAGCACCAGACTCGCGAGTTGCAGGTCGTGCCAATGTATTTATTTTCCCAGATTTAAATACGGGTAACACCACGTACAAAGCAGTACAACGTGCTGCGAATGTTGTGAGCGTTGGACCAATGTTGCAAGGTCTAAACAAACCTGTAAATGACTTGTCTCGCGGAGCATTGGTAGATGACATCGTGTTTACCATTGCATTAACGGCAATTCAGGCTGAACAGCAAGCTGCTGCTAAATAATTAATAATTTGATCCGCTTCTACCTCTCGCCATTTGATGTCCGCTCAAATGGCTTTTTTTATTTTAATCGTTTCAAAATAAATAATTTTCCTATCTCTGACGTTTAAATGCGCTCTATATAGTCTTATGCGACTTTCGGTCAAAAGATCAACCAATCTCCCACAAAACTATCTTTTTGTCATATAATTTAGCCCGCTAGCTAACAGCCCGCTCAAGAGATTTTTTGGTATGACAACGATTATCAAACAAGATGACTTGATTACATCAATCAAGGACGCCCTACAGTTTATTTCGTACTATCACCCGCAAGACTTCATCCAAGCGATGAGTCGCGCTTATGATCGCGAAGAAAACCAAGCTGCAAAGGATGCAATTGCACAGATTTTAATTAACTCTCGCATGTGTGCGGAAGGTCATCGTCCAATTTGCCAAGATACTGGTATTGTTAACGTTTTCCTTGAAGTGGGCTTAGATGTTAAATTTGATTTAACAATGAGCTTAGACGATGCAGTGAATGAAGGTGTTCGCCAAGGTTACCTTGAAAATAGCAACGTTCTTCGTGCATCTGTACTTGCTGACCCTGCATTTGGTCGCAAAAACACAAAAGATAATACCCCTGCTGTAATTCACTACAAACTCGTTCCGGGTAACAAAGTAGATATTACTGTTGCTGCTAAAGGTGGCGGTTCAGAAAACAAATCTAAACTTGCGATGCTTAACCCATCTGACTCGATTGTTGATTGGGTACTTAAAACTGTACCAACAATGGGTGCAGGCTGGTGTCCTCCAGGTATGCTCGGTATTGGTATTGGTGGTACTGCTGAAAAAGCCATGATGCTTGCTAAAGAAGCGCTCATGGAAGAAATCAACATGGACGAATTACTTCGTCGTGGACCAGAAAACAAAATCGAAGAACTTCGTATCGAAATCTTTGAAAAAGTAAACGCACTTGGTATTGGTGCACAAGGTCTTGGCGGTTTAACAACTGTTCTTGATATTAAAATTAAAGATTACCCATGTCACGCTGCTGGTAAACCAGTAGGTATGATTCCTAACTGTGCTGCTACTCGTCATGCTCACTTCCAGCTTGATGGTTCAGGTGTAGCTCATATTCAGGCACCAAAACTTGAAGATTACCCATCTGTAACTTGGGATTCTTCAAAATCTAAACGTGTAAACCTTGATACCATTACTCAAGCAGAAATGGATTCTTGGAAACCAGGTGACACATTACTCCTTAGCGGAACAATGTACACAGGTCGTGACGCTGCGCACAAACGTATGGTTGAAATGATCGACAACGGTGAAGAATTACCAGTTGATCTTAAAGGTAAGTTTATTTACTACGTTGGCCCAGTTGATCCAGTGGGTGACGAAGTTGTTGGTCCTGCTGGTCCTACAACTGCAACACGTATGGATAAATTCACACGTAAAGTACTTGAGCATACTGGCTTGTTTGGCATGATCGGTAAGGCTGATCGTGGTCCTACAGCGATTGAAGCAATCAAAGACAACAAAGCAACTTACTTAATGGCAGTTGGTGGTGCAGCTTACCTTGTATCTAAAGCTGTTCGCGAAGCTGAAGTTGTTGCGTTTGCAGACTTAGGTATGGAAGCAATCTACAAATTCGTAGTTGAAGATATGCCTGTTTCTGTTGCGGTTGACGTAAACGGTACATCAATTCATGCAATTGCTCCAAAAATCTGGCAAGCGAAAATTGGGAAAATTCCAGTAGTCGATGCTGCAGCAGGCTAATCAAGAAAAGCACCGAATTCGGTGCTTTTTTTATACCTTCTTTTTTTATTTTAAAATCTGAAAAGAATTGTAACAATTACTTCTTCAATCTGTGCTATTAATAAATGCACTCTCTCGCCATATATTGAATATAGGTCATTTCATGACTATTCGCCCTATTCTTAAAAATCTTTCAATCAGCCTCTGCCTAAGCTGTATTACGACAAGCTTATTTGCCTCTCCTGCCAAATTAAGTTCAGTAAAAGAACTCATGCAAATGAGCCAAATTGATTACCTACTTAAAGAATCAATTAATGAATTAACGCCTTATTATGATCAACAGGCAGAACAGATCGTTAGTAATATCACGGGTATCAAAACTTTAGGTCCAAAAGAAAAAGAAGCTGCAAAAAAGCTCGGTTTACTATTGAAAGATTCAAGCAATCAACTCATCAGCAACCCAAAAACCACTCAAGCCTTACAAGATATTTATTTAAAGACATATTCTGAAGAAGAGATTCAAGCGAATCTTAAGTTTTTAAAAACCCCAGAAGGCCAATCGATTACACGTAAAAACGTGCAGATTATGGGGCAAATTTCAGAATATATGATGGAGTTAGGACAACAGACCTTTAATGACCCTAAAGCAAGGGATCATATGCAAGAAGAGATGCTTAAAATTATTGCGCCATTGATGAAAGATAAAGAAAAGTCTTAACTTTTCTTTATCTTTTTCAGGCCATTACCAAGTTAAAGGATTCCATAATTTAAAAGGCTTAATCAGATGTACATCTGATTTTTCATCATATTTGGCAGGTTTTAATTCTTGTGGTTTATGTCGAATCTTGCCTGAAGCATCTTCTGCTACAAAGTTGTAGCTTGAAGATTTCAACTCAGTAAAAGCAATTTCTCTACGGCCAATATTATCTTGCATTAACATAAATGGGCCAGTGTGTTCATCTCGGTCCATTTTATTTTCTTCATCATATTTCAAATAATAAGACGTTCCAGCTTCAACAGTTATATCCATATATTTTGGCTCTTGAAAATGAATACCCAATAAAGGGCGGCTCGCAGAAAGACGATAAGTTCCTGCTGGCAATTCAATCCAATAATAATGGTTATGTAGTAGGCTCGGAATTCGCTTGCCATTTACAAACAGGTTAATCGCAGCAATTTCCTGACGATTCCATTTTGTATCTGGTCGATAGAGATAAACAACAGCAGCTTGTGCGTTTTGTGGTTTGATCGGAACAAATGTCTGACCCAATTTTTGATTAACCCAACCACCTACCGCAAAACCACCTACGTGATATTGATCTAATAGTCCGGGTTCTTTTTCAACATCGACTTTAGGTAAGGTTGCAGTCAATTCACCCGTATTTTTTTCTAAATGAGATGAACTTTGACAGCCCACAAACAGTCCGGCACAGCACAAAGATACGATTAAATAACGCATGGCATCCCTCAAAGCGTTTTGTTTTTGATTTATTTTTTACACCGCAAAACTATGCGTATTTTGTATTTTTAAGATTAACACCACCCACATAAATTGAAAACAAAAAAAGCACGAATCACTCACGCGATTCATGCTTTTTAGATGAATGAAATCTATGCAGACTTCGAATCAATAACCTTTAAATCTGCCTTAGCAACACTTTCATGCGTTGCAGCTTCTTTAGGTTGACGCTCTGCTTGATAAACAGGTTCTGCTTCACCATTAATGACTGCTTCATTAATGATGACTGTTCCGACATCAGTACGACTTGGTAAATCATACATGGTTTCAAGCAGTACGTTCTCCATAATAGAGCGTAGACCACGCGCGCCTGTATTACGTTCAAGTGCTTTCTTCGCAATAGCGCGCAATGCAGAATCTTCAAAGATCAGATCAACATTTTCCATAGTGAAAAGATATTGATACTGGCGAGTTAATGCATTTTTTGGCTCAGTCAAAATTTGCATTAATGCTTCTTCATCCAACTCTTCAAGTGTAGCAATCACTGGTAAACGACCAATGAATTCTGGAATTAAACCAAATTTCACTAAGTCGGTTGGCTCAACCTGACGGAACAATTCAGCAAGTTTTTTGGTTTCATCTTTGTTTTTAACATCAGCTGTAAAACCAATACCGCCTTTCTCTTGACGCTGCTGTACAATTTTTTCCAAACCAGAAAATGCACCACCACAAATAAACAAGATATTCGAGGTGTCAATTTGGATAAACTCTTGCTGCGGATGCTTACGCCCACCTTGCGGAGGAATAGAAGCCACTGTACCTTCAATCATTTTTAACAATGCTTGTTGTACACCTTCACCTGAAACATCACGCGTAATTGACGGGTTTTCAGATTTACGAGTAATCTTGTCAATTTCATCAATATAGATAATGCCCTTCTGAGCTTTTTCTACATCGTAGTCCGCTTTTTGCAAAAGTTTTTGTACAATATTTTCAACATCTTCGCCCACATAACCAGCTTCGGTTAATGTCGTTGCATCTGCCATTGCAAATGGAACATCTAAAAGGCGAGCTAATGTTTGCGCAAGTAAAGTTTTACCCGAACCTGTAGGTCCAATAAGTAGAATGTTACTTTTAGCAATTTCTACTTCTTTAGACACATGGCCATTATGACCAACTTTTAGGCGTTTATAATGATTATAAACCGCAACAGATAACGTCTTTTTGGCAAGATCTTGACCAATCACATATTGATCAAGCGCAGCACGTATTTCATGTGGTTTTGGCAATGCCTTACTTGCCCAGTCCCCTGCTTCAACCTGTTGGCTGGTTTGTACAAGGTCTAAGCAGACATCCACACATTCATTACAAATATATGCGTCCTCACCTGCAATCAGTTTCCCGACTTCAGACTGCGTTTTACCGCAAAATGAACAATGTTTTTGTCCTTGAGGATGTTCGGACATATTCACTCCACAAATAGAATCTTAAATATTAGGGCAAGATGCACTGCATAAATAACTAAATGGAGATCTTTTTCAACATCTCAAGTTATTTACATCAGAAGGTCCTTATGGACGCTTACTTAACACCTGATCAACCAAACCATATTCTTTAGCAGACTGTGCTGTCATAAAGTTATCACGGTCAGTATCACGAGCAACGGTTTCGTAGTCTTGACCACTGTGCTCTGCCATTAAGCGGTTTAAACGTTCTTTAATAAATAGAATTTCACGCGCATGAATTTCAATATCCGATGCTTGACCGCGGAAACCACCCAATGGTTGATGAATCATGACACGGGCATTTTCTAGACAATAGCGTTTGCCTTTAGCACCAGCATTTAACAAGAATGCACCCATTGAAGCAGCTTGACCCATACAATATGTCACGACATCAGGTTTAATAAACTGCATCGTGTCATAAATAGCCATGCCCGCTGTCACAGAACCACCTGGAGAGTTGATATAAAGGTGGATATCTTTATCAGGGTTTTCAGCTTCTAAAAACAACATTTGGGCAACAATCAGATTTGCCATGTTGTCTTCAACTTCACCTGTTAAGAAAATGACGCGCTCACGTAAAAGTCGTGAATAAATATCAAAAGAACGTTCGCCGCGAGAAGATTGTTCAACCACAACAGGAACTAAAGCATTTTCAATTGTTGGAACATACATACGTTATTTATTCCTAAATTTTTTGTGACTTAACCTATGGCAACAATATGCGGGATAATTTCTCAAATTGCAAAAGGTTCGCACTGAAATATTATATTATTTATACCTAAGTACTTAATGTCGCACTCAAATTAACCACATAGTGAAAAACAAAAAAGGCGCCTAAAGCGCCTTTTTCTGACTTCTTAAAAGATTAGCCCATACGGCGAGCTTGTTGTTCTTTTAACAAATCATCATAAGATACTGGTTTGTCAGTCACTTTAGCAGCAGCTAAGATGTGATCAACAACTTGATCTTCTAATACAACTGCTTCGATTTGAGCACGTTGTTGAGCATCATTTTTGAAGTATTCAATCACTTCAGTTGGATCTTCGTAAGAAGAAGCCATGTCGTCAATGTAAGCATCAACGCGAGTTTGATCAACTTCAAGTTTAGCGTCAGCTAAAACTTTGCTCACCAATACGCCAAGCTTAACAGAACGCTCTGCTTGCTCTTTGAACAATTCGTCAGGAAGCATGCTCTTGTCAAAAGATTGCGCGCCTGCACCACCGAACTGTTGAGTGAATTGTTGAACCATTTGTTGACGTTGACGGTCAATTTCTTGAGCAACCATTGCAGTTGGAACTTCAACTTCGTTCGCAGCAACAAGTGCATCAAAAGCAGCTTGTTTAACTTGGTTACGTAAACCATTGCGAACTTCACGTTCCATATTCTTACGAACGTCAGCTTTTAACTTCTCAACGCCTTCTTCTTCAGTTACACCGAAGATTTTCAAGAATTCAGCATCAATTTCTGGAAGTTTTGATTTTTCAACTTGCTTCACAGTGATTTTGAACTGAGCTGCTTTACCAGCCAAGTTTTCAGCTTGGTAATCTTCTGGGAAAGTAACATCGATTACTTTCTCTTCGCCAGCTTTCATGCCAATGATGCCGTCTTCGAAGCCAGGAATCATACGACCTGAACCTAACACAAGTTTAAAGTCTTCAGCAGAACCGCCTTCAAACTTCTCACCATCGATAGTGCCTTCAAAGTCAAAAGTCACTTGCATGTCTTTTTTCGCCATGCCCTTGGTAACAGCCCAAGTTTGACGTTGTTTTTGCAAGTTTTCGATCATAGCGTCAACGTCAGCATCTTTAATTTCAGCTGTTTTACGTTCAACTTCTAAACCGTCAAATGCTTGTACTGTAACTTCTGGATAAACTTCTACAGTCGCTTCAAAAACTAAAGCATCTTCTTTATGTTCAACTTTATCAATGTTCGGCATTCCTACCGCATTGATTTTTTCTTGTTGAATTGCTTCAAAAACGCTATCACGAATGATGTCATTTACAACTTCTTGATAAATGCCCGCACCGTATTCGCGACGAACAACGTTTTCAGGTACTTTACCTGGACGGAAGCCGTTGATCTTCACAGTTTTGGCAGTGCGCTTCAAACGAGCTTCAAATTGCTCGTTAATACGGCTCGTCGGTACAGAAACATTTAAACGACGGGCAACGCCCGAAACCGCTTCAGTCGTTACTTGCATGGCTTCCTCGATAAAAATTAGTGAGTAGGAACAGTTTTTTTAAAAGTGCTGTATTATATGACAACTTTCAAGATATACAAAATTAACCGACCACTTCATTTAAGTGAAGGTCATTATTCTCGTAAATTTCACAGTAATTTTATGATTCTTTAAATATTTTTCATAAAGTCTTAAGTAAAACTAATTTTTTAGTTATTCTTCATAAATCTAAAATTACAATCAAAGTTAAAGTTTAATCGTTTTTACAAACAATTACTAAGAATCAGTAGATTAGCTGCATAAATGCACATTCAACCATTCAATTATTCATATTTTCTTCACAATTCAATTGGCAAATCCAATTAACACAAACTGTACATATAAATAAGAATTATTATTATTCGCATAACCTTTTAGTTTTAGAGTCCTGAAGTCATGTCTTTGATTAGAACACGTAAAAAAATTGTTTCTTCTGCGATAGCTTCTTCGCTATCAATGATTGCAACAACAGCCATGGCACAAGAAGCAATTTCACAATTACCAACGATTCATACTCAAGCGACTCAAGAAGAATCTTTAAAAGTAGACCAGTCTGCAAACTCTAAATTCGTGGCTCCCCTCAAAGACACGCCAAAATCGGTCTCTATTCTTTCTCAAAAATTAATTAAAGATACGAACTCTAATACCCTACTCGAAGCTTTACGTTATGAACCAGGCATTACTTTAGGTGCAGGTGAAGGCGGTACACCATTTACAGATATGCCTTACATTCGTGGTTATAGCGGACAGTCTTCTATTTATGTTGATGGTGTTCGCAATACAACGTCACAAAGCCGCGATATGTTTGCCATTGAACAAGTTGAAGTGATTAAGGGCTCTTCTTCTGCTCTTGGTGGCGGTGGTAGCGTTGGTGGAAGTATCAACTTAATCCCTAAAGTTGCTCATGAAGGTGACGTTTACCAAGGTAGTGTTCAAGGTGGTACTGACAACTATCGCCATATCCAACTTGATGCCAACAAAGACTTTGGTAACGGAATTGCTGGTCGTGTTGTTATCATGGGCCATGAAAATGAAAAAGCTGGTCAGAGTAACGGCGCTGAATATGCTCGTGCAGGTATTGCCTCAAGCCTTGCATTTGGCCTAGATACAGCAACTCGTGGAACACTTAGCTACTACTATTTACGCAGTAATGATGAACCAGATGCGGGTATTCCATTTAACAATGCAAACCCGACTACTCCTCCGGCTGGAGTTACTGTGACTCCTGGTAACGGTAAGCCTGTTGATGTAAAAGCGGGTACTTACTATGGCTGGAAAGCTCGTGACTTTGATAAACGTGAAAACCATATTGGTACGTTTAAATTAGAACATGACTTTAATGAAAATCTTACCTTGTCTAATGTAGCGACTTACAACAAATCTAAATCTGACTATGTTTACACCAATGCTGATGACTCGAAGGGTAACATTTACAGAGGTACAATCGCTCGCCGTGCTTTAAGCCGTATCTTAGATAGCGATGCTTATAGTGATCAACTTTCTTTGAGAGGTAAATTCAATACTGGTTCATTAAAACATTCTTTTAATGTCGGTACTGAATGGAGCTTCCAAGAAACTGACCAAGGCGTATATACCTTTACCAATGCTGCTGGTGAAACTACATCGACTATTTTAGACAGCAATATTCAAAACTGTACTTCAGCTGCTGCTGTAGCAAATGGCTGGTGTACGAGTTTAAATAATCCAGGAAACGGCGCATTCACAGATAAACGTGGATCTATTACAGCACAATCGACCACTCGTAGTCATAATGTAGGAGTCTACGCTTTAGACAGTATTGAATTTAATCCACAATGGTTACTTAACCTAGGTGTTCGTTGGGATAAATTTGAAACTGAGAAAAAATACAATAAGGATGTAGGTGGACGTACACCTCATAAAGCTGGTGATAAATTAGAAAGTGATACAGATTACTTCTCTTACCAAGCTGGTTTAGTTTTTAAACCAACAGAAGATGGTAGTATTTATTTAAGCTACGCAACGTCAGCGAACCCTGTAGGTGTGCTAGCTGAAGGTGATACAGGTTCAGATTCTATTAGCGACTCAGGGACCGCAAGTGCGAGTGCAAATGAACTAAAACCTGAAGAAGCTCGTACTTTTGAACTTGGAACAAAATGGGACCTGTTTAATAATCGTGCGAACTTAACAGCAGCAGTTTTCCGTACTGAGAAGCAAAATACTCGCATCCAAATCGACCCGAACACGACTACCAATGCAGGTAAAAGTAAAGTTGATGGATTTGAAATTAGTCTGAACGGGAAAATTACCGACAAATGGGATGTTTCTACAGGTTATAGCTATTTAGATAGTGAAATCACGGAAGCAGCTTACAACGCAGTTGCTCAAGAAGGTAAACCTCTTCCATTCGTAGCTAAAAACAGCGCGACTTTATGGTCTACTTACAGAGTAATGCCTCAATTAACTTTAGGAGCTGGTGTTGAATACCGCGATCAAGTTTTTGTGAACACGACTGCACCTAAATACTTGCCAACTTATACTATTTACAATGCGATGGCTAAATACGACGTTAACAAGAACGTAAATTTACAGCTTAATATTAATAATATTTCTGATAAGCGCTATTTCACGAGTGCACATGCAGCCCACTATGCATTTGAAGGTAATGGCCGTAACGCAGTGTTAGCAATTAACTTTAAGTACTAAGTTTAAATTCCATAATTTATTTATGGAATTAATTAAAGTTCATATAAGATAGCCTCATCACGAGGCTATTTTTTATAAATGAAATATCTATTTAAAGGTGTTTGCTGTGATTCATCATATCCCTAATGTTTTAAGCAAAGAGCAAGTTGCCGAGTTTCGTAAACTCATGAAAGAAGCGAATTGGGTGGGAGGGAAAGTTACTGCTGGCACTCTATCGGCTTCAGTTAAAAGAAATCAGCAACTCTCTGAACAAGATCCACTTACACATCATTTAAGTGATATTGTGATCAAAGCAATTTGGCAAAATCCTGTGTTTCAGGCCTCAGCCCTACCTCACAAAATTATTCCACCACTTTTTAATCGATATGATGAACATGAAAGCTTTGGCTTCCATGTAGATAACTCAATTCGTCTTATCCGTGGTACTTCTGAACAAATTCGTACCGATTTATCTTGTACATTATTTTTAAGTGAACCTGATGAATATGAAGGTGGTGATCTGGTTATTGAAGATACTTATGGTTATCACGAAGTCAAATTACCAGCAGGTGATGTCGTACTCTATCCCTCTACTAGCTTACATGAGGTAAGTAGTATTACATCAGGTACTCGATTTGCTTCTTTTTTCTGGGTTCAAAGTCTGGTGCGCGATGATAGTAAGCGACACCTTCTATTTAATTTAGATGAAAGTATCAGAGCACTACGTAAGACACACGGTGATAGTTATTCTGAAGTTATGAAACTCACCAACATTTACCACAACTTAATTCGCATGTGGTCAGAACTGTAACTACATTTATTTTTGCCTTATTGAGACGATGTAATCTTTTTTCCCTTAATAAGGCGAAATATCGAAAAATATTTCCCACAAATTAGAAAGTAGCGCAAAATTAGAAAATTATTTTCTAATTTCCGAGATTAAAATTATTATAAGAATTTTGCACAACGTGTAATCATTGTTTAGATGTGATATATCTAAATGATAAACATATTAGCAAACCACCAAACTTATTATTTCACGGTCTAGAGATGAAAACGAATTACTTGTTTGCCCAGCCTACTCAAGCAAGACATCATCTGCAACTCCTGATGCTGCGCCACGCGCGCGTATAAATATTTTGTCTGCTTTTTAAAGCAGCACTTCGAAATTACCTTTAATTTTTCTCAATTAGATACCATATATAACCGTAGAGACGTTGCCTTTTAAATATATTCAGAGCAACCGCGCTACGAGACAAGGAGTTTTCTCATGATGTTGGCTGACCCAAGCAAAAAATACCGCCGTATGTACCAACGAGTGGATTTACCAGATCGCCAATGGCCAAATAACGAAATTACAAAAGCGCCAATCTGGATGAGCACCGATTTACGTGACGGTAACCAAGCAATTTTTGAACCAATGGACATGGAACAAAAATTCAAAATGTTCAAAATGCTTGTAAAAATCGGTTTTAAGCATATTGAAATCGGCTTCCCTTCTGCATCTCAAATCGACTTCGATTTTACCCGTATGTTGATCGAAGAAAATCATATTCCTGATGACGTATACATTGAAGTTTTGGTTCAGGCACGTGATCATTTAATTGAACGTACTTTTGAGTCTTTAGCAGGTGCTAAACGTGCGATTGTGCATATTTATAACTCTAATTCTCCAACCTTCCGTCAAAAAGTGTTGAATGTAGATGTTAACGGCGCAAAACAATTAGCAATTAATGCTGCTCAAAAAGTTAAAGAATATGCGGCGCAGTATCCTCAAACTGACTGGATTTTCCAGTACAGTCCAGAGTGTTTCTCTGCAACAGAATTAGAAGTCGCTAAAGATGTCTGTGATGCCGTCACAGAAATCTGGGATGCACGTCCTGACCATAAAGTTATTTTAAACTTACCTGCGACTGTAGAAGTTTCTACGCCAAATGTTTATGCAGACCAAATTGAATGGATGCATCGTAATTTGGCACGTCGTGATGGCGTAATCATTTCTGTTCACTGCCACAATGACCGCGGCTGTGGTATTGCTGCATCAGAACTTGCAATTATGGCAGGTGCTGACCGTGTTGAAGGATGTGTGTTCGGTAACGGCGAACGTACAGGTAACGTTGACGTTGCAGCGATTGCATTGAACATGTATACCCAAGGTGTAGCGCCAGAGTTAGATTTCTCTAACATTAATGAAGTGATTGCAACGGTTGAAGAATGTACTGGTTTACCTGTACACCCTCGCCATCCATATGCAGGTGACTTAGTATTTACTGCATTCTCTGGTTCACATCAGGATGCAATCAAAAAAGGCTTCGAGTACCAGAAAAACGAAGAAATCTGGGATATGCCTTACTTGCCAATCGATCCGAAAGATTTGGGCCGCGACTACGATGCAGTTATTCGTGTAAACAGCCAGTCTGGTAAAGGCGGTATCGCTTACTTATTAGAAGCGAACTACAACGTTGTGTTGCCTCGCCGTTTACAAATCGAATTCAGTCAGGTTGTTCAACAATATGCTGATGATAATGGTACAGAAATTAATGCAAAAGAAATCTGGACCTTATTTAAAGACACTTATGTTGATGTGAAAAACCATCATTACACAGTCAAAAACTACAGATTATCTGACATTAATGGTACTCAAATCATCGAACTTGATGTTGATGTCGAAGGTGAAACACAACAACTTCGTGGTGAAGGTAACGGACCGATTTCTGCATTCTTAAATGCGCTTCAGTTACCAATTGACGTATTGAACTATGAAGAACGTAGTATCAGTTCAGGTGCAAATGCGAAGGCGTTAACCTTAATTGAACTTCAAGTCAAAGGTACAGGCAGAGGTTCATTTGGTGCAGGTGTTCATGACAATACAGTCACCTCATCAATTGAAGCAATTATTGCATGTACTAACCGTTTGATTGATCAAGGCGTTTTAAGTACAGATCAGGTTGTTGCCGCCGCTGTTTAATTAAAAAAAGACTTTGGAAAGGATACCTAGCTTGGTATCCTTTCTTTTTATTCCTGAAAGATTTAAAAGGCGAAATGTTCCCGTGTCTTTTCCAGCTGATTCAGTGGGGTTAGTCACTCCGCAAAAGTTCCAATTTGAAGAACCATTACATCTTGAATGTGACCGTGTTTTGCCACGTTTTGAATTAATGGTCGAAACTTACGGCACTTTAAATGCAGATAAATCAAATGCCATTTTAATCTGTCATGCCTTATCTGGACATCATCATGCAGCGGGTTATCACCATGAAGATGATAAAAAAGCTGGCTGGTGGGATAGTTGTATTGGCCCGGGTAAAGCAATCGACACGAATAAGTTTTTTGTAGTTTCGCTAAATAATATTGGTGGGTGTAATGGCTCAACTGGCCCAACATCACCAAATCCTGAAAATGATAATCGCCCTTATGGACCAGATTTCCCATTAGTTACAGTACGTGACTGGGTCAAAACGCAAGCCATGCTTTCTGACCGGTTGGGTGTAAATATTTGGTATGCCGTTATTGGTGGCTCTTTAGGGGGCATGCAGGCACTACAATGGTCGGTAGACTATCCTGACCGCTTACAAAAATGTGTCATCATTGCCAGTGCGCCAAAGCTTTCAGCACAAAATATTGCCTTTAATGAGGTTGCACGCCAGTCTATCTTGTCTGATCCAGACTTCCATCATGGTCGTTATTTGGAAAATGATAGCTATCCTAAGCGTGGCCTGATTTTGGCTCGCATGGTAGGTCATATCACCTATCTTTCCGAAGAAGCCATGAAACAAAAATTTGGTCGTGATTTAAAATCAGGCAAATTTATGTATGGTTTTGATGTCGAGTTTCAGGTCGAAAGCTACCTTCGTTACCAAGGCGAACAGTTTAGCCGTAACTTTGATGCCAATACTTATCTCATTATGACCAAAGCATTGGATTATTTTGATCCATCACGTGAATACAACCACTCGTTAACAGACGCGATGGGTAAAACAAAATGTCAGTTCCTGATCGTTTCTTTTACAACAGACTGGCGTTTTACACCAAGTCGCTCTCAAGAGATTGTTGATGCACTCATTACCAATCATAAGCCAGTAAGTTACCTCGATATTGATGCGGAACAAGGACATGACTCGTTCTTATTCCCGATTCCATTGTATGTAAAAACAATGCGCGCTTTCTTAGGCGGTGAAGAACTCTTAAAATCGACGTCACTGGAGGCAAGCTAATGCGTATTGATCAACAACTGGCAGAAAAGTGGATTAAACCAGGCTCAAGCGTACTCGACTTGGGGTGCGGTGATGGTGAATTACTCGCTCATATGAGCCAAAAGCATCAAATTCGTGCTTATGGCTTAGAAATTGATCAAGAAAAGATTGCAATTGCCGTCAGTCGCGGGTTAAATATTATTCAACAAGATTTGAATCTCGGTTTGAGCCGTTTTGCTGACCAGTCTTTTGACTATGTGGTTATGGCACAGGCTTTGCAAGCTGTAGATGCACCGGATGTTTTATTAAGAGACATGGTGCGTGTGGGTAAACAGGCAATTATTACTTTTCCAAACTTTGCGCATTGGAAGACTCGTTCTTTTCTTGCATTAAAAGGTATGATGCCTGTATCGGATGCTCTACCATATATGTGGTATAACACCCCCAATATTCATTTATGTACATTTAAAGATTTCGAAGCACTTTGTGCGGAAAATCAGATACAAATTATTAATCGACTCGCCGTCAATGGAAATCAGCAGGGAAGCCTGTTAAGCAAACATGTTCCTAATTTGTTTGGTGAAGTCGCTATTTATCGAGTGAGTGCACTATGAAAAAGACATTATTTAGCACACTATTTGCAGGACTGCTAAGTATGCAGGCTCATGCAGATTATATCGCCCAGCCACAATCGGTTGCGAGTCAGGCTGCACGCTTTTCAACAATGGGGGTTAATGACCTTCAGAAAGCTGCAAAAGCTGGTCAAGCAGGCGCACAATTTTACCTTGGTACACACTACCAATATGGTAAAGATGTAGAAAAAGATGAAAAGCAAGCTTTCACATGGTTTAAAGCAGCAGCTGATCAAGGTTTATCGCCAGCACAATTAAACGTAGGCCGTATGTATGCCGACGGTATTGGTGTTAGAAAAGATGAGTCAATGGCTCGTAAATACTTTGAGAAAGCAGCAAGCAATGGTGATAACCGTGCAAGCTATAACCTCGCGATGATGGAAGAGCAAAAGAAAAACTACGTAGGTGCTTACCAGTGGTATGAGCTTTCAACTCGTGATGGCATGCTCGACAATAAAGTAATTAGCCTATCAGAAGGTAAGAAAACTGCTCTTGCAGCTAACTTGACTCAAGAACAAATCCGTACAGCACGTGACCGTGCAGACAAATGGATTCAAGCACAATAATAACGGTTCATCCGTAAAAAAACCTTACTCGACTAAAACCACCTTGTATGCTCTACAAGGTGGTTTTAGTTTAGATCATGCCATTTTATATTCTATTTATTTCCCTCTATATCCCCTCTTAAAAAACACGTAACATAACTCACGTTCGATATTAGCTATAAAGTTTGGTTTTATTATGTCTACCCCACATTGGTTTGATCAGGGCAGTTTAGTTCTTGCCAGCAATAACAAAGGTAAAGTCGCAGAGTTTGAAAAACTTTTTGAACAGCTTAAATTACCTGTAGAAATTATTCCTCAAGGTCGCCTTAATATTCCTGATACAATTGAAGATGGTTTAAGCTTTATTGAAAATGCCATTATTAAAGCTCGTCATGCCTCTCAAATTTCAGGCAAACCTGCTATGGCTGACGACTCTGGTATTTGTGTTCCTGTATTAGGTGGCGCACCCGGTATTTACTCAGCACGCTATGCTGGAGAACATGGTGACGATGCTGCCAACAATGCAAAATTATTAAATGATCTTTTACCATTTCGTAAAAATGGTGAAGTGATTGAAGGTATGTTTGTGTGTGTACTTGCTTTAGTGACTCATGCAGAAGACCCTTTGCCACAAATTTTCCAAGGCATCTGGTACGGCGAAATTTTAGAAGCTGCACGTGGTGAAAATGGCTTTGGCTATGACCCACTGTTCTGGTTGCCTGAATTGCAAGTTTCTAGTGCTGAGCTGTCTAAAGAAGACAAAAATAAGATTAGTCATCGTGGACAAGCGATGCAGTTATTTAGAGAAAGCTTGCAGAAGTAAAACTTTATATAGCATTTATTTAGTTTAATTTTAAAGCCATTTGCCATCGTGCTAGGCGACATGGATGTCGCCACGTCACTGCCTTGCGCAGATTCCCAAAGCAGTGCTTCGGAAATCGCTCAGGATGTGTCGTCAGTTCGACAAATGGTTTTGTTACTTTTGACGAAACAAAAGTAAATATTGCCTATATACACAAAATAAGCATATAACCACTATTCAAAGGCAGTCTGATCTAATCATCTTACTTAGAAATAAAGATGCAAAAACACTGCATAAATGGCAATACACACACAACTCACAATCGTCCCTGAAGCAATATAAGCCGCGGATCTTCCTGTTCCTTGGTAATGTGTTTCTAGCGCTACAATATTGGCTGCTGGTGGCAGACAGAACATTAAAAACATCACTCCAATTTGCTGACTCATATTGGGAATTGGTAGAAATCTATAAGTAAGTCCACAAAGAATAATCCCACATACCACCTTAAAAGCTTGAGCTTTTGTACTGTAGATTAAGTCTTTTAAATGCACACGTGTACGGCGCAGCCACATTCCCAATACACACATCCCAGCAAAAGTCATTGCGAACTTGGCAACTTCATAAACCCAGTGTATGGCAGGATGTTCAATATGTTGAGCACCAAGAAGTCTAAGTAGAAGCGCAACGAATATTGAAATACATGGTGGAGAAGACAAAACTTTTTTTAATATATTGAGCTTACTTTGCGGTGCAGTCGTTACTGCTGTAACTGCCCATGCATTTCCGAACAGCGACATACCAATATATAACGCCACAATAGGCGCTGTAGCTTGGGGACCAAATAAAGCCATGGCAAAAGGAAAACCGAGCCACCCCATGTTGGTATAACTTGCACAAAGTGCTAATAATCTGTCTTTAAATAAAGCTAAATAAGCAAAGAAAATAAGAAATGCTGAACCAAAGCTAAAGAGCATTAAACTCAAACTACCCGGTTGATAAAATACCATGTTGTAAATAATAACAACGGGAATAAGTAAGCGTGCGAGCCAAGCTGAAAGGATAGGTTTTATCGTTTCTGAAAGAGAAGTCTGGGCAAGTAAAAGTCCAGTGATGAACGCCAATATTGGCAGTAATAACGCCACGTTTGCTCCTCTCACCCCTCAAAATCAGTTTGTTATCCTACACCTTTTCAAAATGAAATGTACTCTCCTTTTCAAGTAATTTAAGCTTCTCTTTTTAACCCTTTCTAAAATAAAAAAACCAAATACACCCTTTATAAAACTACCTTTTAGATTTTGACTAACGGCTATTGTCTTAAAAATGACATATAAATGTCACATTGTTGTCATGGCAACCTGTTGATATAAAGCGAACTGAAAAGAGGTATAAGATCATGGCCGGTTTATCTATTTGGCACGTCGTTATTTTTGCAATTGTCGTTATTTTATTATTCGGTACATCTAAATTAAAAAATATCGGTAAAGACGTAGGCGGTGCAGTAAAAGACTTTAAAAAATCAGTTCGTGAAGAAGACGAAACTGCTGCTCTTAATACTCCACGTACAATTGATGCCCAAGTCAAAACCCCTGACAGCACATCAGTGAAAAGCTAAAGGTTTTCCACCATGCTTGATGTAGGAATGACAGAGCTACTCTGTTTTGCAATTATTGCAATTTTAGTTTTAGGTCCGGATAAACTTCCAGAAGCTGCACGCTTTGCTGGTCGTTGGTATGTCCGTCTAAAACGTTATATTACCAATTTGCAAAATGAGATTGATCAAGAGTTGCGTCTTTCTGAATTTCGAAAAGAAATGCAAGAAGAACTCAACCGCATTGAAGCACTTGAACGTAAAGTACAGCAACAACTTGAAGAAATACAAAAACAGACTACTTCAGACAACTCAGAAAAAGCTGAGGTAGCTGAAACTATATCTCAATCTATAATGTACTCCCCTGTGTCGGGCCATTATGAAGTGCCCTTTCTTGCCAAATTTACACCTTTGGCATCTCAAAGCGACACTTTAGAAACACCCCCCGTTAAATTGAAGATTGCCGTATGAACCAACTGCCTTCAACGACTGTAAATACGCAAGAAAATTTAGACCAAATGCCAATCATGAACCATTTGGTCGTTTTAAGACGTCATTTATTTAGGATTGTCGGGGTAACATTATTTTTATTCTTTTGCTTATTGCCCTTTAGAAATAACACTTACCAATTATTATCTGAACCTTTAAGGCTGCAACTTCCAGCATCATCCTCAATGATTGCAACAGATGTAACTGCAACCTTTATGGCGCCTTTTAAGCTCAATTTATTTGTCGCGCTTGTGCTGGCAATGCCATTTATTCTTTATGAAATCTGGACTTTTGTCCGCCCAGCGTTATATCAAAAAGAACGTCATTTAGCACTGCCTTTACTCATCGGTAGTATTGTCTTGTTCTATGCCGGCGTTGCTTTTGCATATTACATTACACTTCCTGCAATTTTGCATTTCTTTATTAGTGTATCGCCTGAAACTGTTGCACCTATGACGGATATTAATAGCTATCTAAGCTTTTGCTTAAAGCTGTTTTTAGTTTTTGGTGTAACTTTTGAAATTCCAATCGCGACGCTTCTACTGATTTTAATAGGTGTGGTAAATACAAAAAGTCTTGCTGAAAAAAGACGTTTTATTATTGTGGGATGTTTTTTTGTAGCCATGTTCATTACCCCACCAGATGCAATTTCTATGGTGATGTTAGCCATTCCAATGTGGTTGCTTTTTGAACTTGGATTATTGTTCGGTAAAATTCTTGAGAAAAGAAAAGCTCAATCTGCTGAATAAAAAATCATGTTTTTAAAAAGCCTGAAATACAAATTTCAGGCTTTTCCATATAGACCACTTTTTAATCTACAAACCCATAAACTGTCTTCAAAGTGACTTAAAAGTGTAAGAAAAGTGTCATTTCTAGTCCATAGAATCAACTCAACAAATATACTCACAAAAGTTACGGATTTATTATGACAACTGCTTCTAACCACCCAACACGTCGCGATATTTTAAAATGGTTTACGGGGATTCCTTTTCTTCCATTAGGTGCGATGGCTACGGCAGCAACGTTAGCAGGATGTAACGATAGTAATGATGATTCAGATATCACTACTCCGTCAAAACCAATTAACTTTAAAAATGCAACGTTCACTTCAATGCCAGCTCCTTCTGCTGTAGCAGAGATGGCAACGACAGCATGTGCATCAAAGCTTGCGATTTCATGGGAAGATGGCAGTAAAACCGAATACCAACTCGCTTACAAACCATTCTTCTTAACAGGTACAGAAGTTCCTGATGGTAAAGGTGGAAAGATTATCGCGGGTGGTTATTACGATATTAATAATAAGCCAATTATCGATAAATCAGTTGCGGGTAAAGAGCGTCAGTTCTTCTCTGACTGTCCAGACGGTAGTTCTCTGATTAGCTTCAAACAAGCGACTGGCAAAGATTTCACAGATGCAGACAAGAAAGCATTAGGTGTAACTGGTAACCCAGTATTCCATGTAGTCCAGTTTGAATATTTATCGAAGGACCAAAATGGTGGTGATACTTACGGTAAATTATCATCTCCGATTGCTGTTCTTACTTTAGACCAAGACCCGAAAACTGGTCATTTGACTTTAATTAAATATCACAATGTAGATACTTCAAATGCGCATGGTTTATGGATTACTTGTGGTGCAAGCTTGTCACCATGGGGAACTCATTTATCGAGTGAAGAATATGAGCCAGATGCTTTCAACCAAAAGTTAGGTCAATCACTTTCAACACTTAAAGCATTCAGTAAAAATGTGTATGGTGATGAAAATGCGGCTAATCCATATAACTACGGTCATTTACCAGAAATTACTGTAAATGCAGATGGTACGGGTCACGTGACAAAGCACTACTGTTTAGGTCGTATTTCACACGAACTCGTACAAGTTTTTCCAGACAATCGTACAGTCTTGATGGGCGATGACTATACCAACGGCGGCCTCTTCATGTTCGTTGCAGATAAAGAGAAAGACTTATCTGCGGGTACACTCTACGTTGCAAAATATACAACAGTGCTTACAGATACAACGACTGGTCAGATCTCATGGATCAAGCTTGGTCATGCAACAAGTGTAGAGATTGAAAACCTAATCAAGAGCGGTATTAAAGGAACTGATATTTTTGAATCAGTTCTACAAATTGCTAAATATCCAAGCGATGCAACAACAGCAGAGAAAGATGCTATTGATGCAGGTGACAAAGGTAATCCTGAACAACAAGCTTTAGCAAAAGCTGCGAAAGATCGTTTAAAACTTCAACAAGCTGCTCAAAAAGCAGAATTGGAAGCACAAGGTTTCAAATTTACTTATTTGAGCAAAACTGGTGTTTATCTCAAGCTTAAAGATAACAGTGACAAAACTAAACTTGCCGCTGCTTTCCTTGAAACACACCGCTATGCTGCTTACGTCGGTGCTTCAATGGCATTGACTAAGAACGAAGGTACGACTGTAAATATTGCAGATAAACGAGCATATTCGGCTTTAGCTAACATTGTTGATTCAATGGTTGAAGGTGGTAGCGGTTATCTTGCTGAGCACAACGTTAAATTCCCGAAAATCACGGCTGGTGGTATTTTGGAGCATAAGCTTACAGGCGGCCAAAAAGACAGCTTAAATGTCGCAATCAATAGTGAATGGGTGCCTAGCCAATCTAGCCTTCTCATTAAAGGTAAAGATATTAGCTTTGACAGTTTAGGTAATACTGCTGACCCAGAGCAGATTGCTAGCCCTGATAACTTGAAGTTCTCTGAAAAGCTACGTACGTTATTTATTGGTGAAGACTCTGGTAACCATTTGAATAACTTCTTATGGGCTTACAATGTCGACACTAAACAGCTCATCCGTATCTTGTCTACACCAGCAGGTGCCGAATCGACTGGTCTACATGCGGTCGATGAAGTGAACGGTTGGACTTACATCATGAGTAACTTCCAACATCCTGGTGATGAATGGAACCGTTTCTACAAAGAAACTAACGGTGTTCGTACTGGTATCAGTGCAGATTTACTTGCGCAAATTGATACAGCAATTAATACAAACTACAGCAACAAATTTGCAGCAGCAGTTGGCTATATCACTGCCGACCCAATTGCTCCATCTGTTGTGAAGAAATAATTTCTTTCACCGAAATAAAAGAAACCTGCTTTGTGCAGGTTTCTTTTATTTTTGACTAAACGATCAAATATTTCACTAAGTTATCATCAAAACGTCAAAGCCACGTCATATTCACAACCTAAGCTAATGGAGACTTTTAGAACAATCTCTTTATTTACTTACTTAGGAATTTCCCATGACAGAGCTGACGCCATATCATGAAGACCAAGAATTGGATAATAATACTTCTGACAATATCCACTTTCGTGACATTTTAGAACAACATGTAAGTCGCCGTAGTTTAATTACTAAAGCAGCAAGCGGTGCCGTAGCTCTGACTTTAGCCTCTACTTTAACAGGCTGTAATGATAGTAATGATGACTCAGGTTCTAATAACGGTGGAATCCCGCCTGTAGACCCAAATAAAAGACCAGAAAAATTAACATTCACAGCTGTTGCGAAAAACCACAACGATATCGTGACTGTACCTGAAGGCTATGAAGCCAATGTCATTTACGCTTTAGGTGATTCAATCAACCCTGCGTTTGGGGACTGGGATGATAATAATATTCCATCAGGTCCAAGCTTCCAGTTCCGTTCTGGTGACTGCCATGACGGCATGCATTTCTTTGGTTTAAATACATCGACAAGCCGCTTTGATGAAAGTGTTTCAGCTGAAGGTTTGTTAGTGATGAATCACGAATATATTAATCAGACCTTCCTTCACTCTAAAGGCCCAACAAAAGTTGATGGATGTCGCCCTGAAGATGAAGTGATTCGTGAAACCAATGCACACGGCGTATCTGTCGTTCATATCAAAAAAGATGCAGCAACTCAAAAAGTAGAAATTGTTAAAAAATCAATTTTTAACCGACGTATTACAGCATCAACAGAGATGGTTTTTGCGGGTGCAGCAGCTGGTTCTAGCCTACTTGCAACTCGTTTCTCGCCTGCTGGCCGTCAAACTCGAGGCACACATAATAACTGCGGTAACGGTTATACGCCTTGGGGCACATACTTAACTACCGAAGAAAACTTTATTGGTTATTTCCAACGTTCAGGTAGCGATGAATATGCACGTACAGATGCAGAAAAAATTGCATTAAAACGTTACGGTTTAGGCGTTAAAAAAGATGAACTCTATCTTTATGAGAAAGATGAAAAAGGTGCGCCTAAAAAAGATAAAGATGGCAAGGTTATTTATTTAAAAGATAAAAATGGTGAGTTAATCCCTAACGTTGATGAACAAGGGCGACAAATTTATTTAGGCACAAGTTCGCGTTATGGCTGGGAAACGGCAATTGGTCAAGTTGAATCACAAGACTTATATGACCGTTGGAATGCTGATGTAAAAGCTGCACAGCCGACACAAGACTACCGCAATGGACCTAATACATTCGGCTGGATGGTCGAGATTGACCCGTTTGATGTTCGCCAAAATCCAGTTAAACGTACATCATTAGGTCGCTTTGCACATGAAGATAGTGCTTGCCGTGCCGTTGTAGGTCAACCATTAGCGTTTTATATGGGTGATGATTCTCGCGGTGAATATATCTATAAATTTGTCTCTACCGCTGTATGGGATGCCAAAGATGTAAACGGCGGATATACGGCCGGTGACAAATATATGAACGCGGGTAAATTGTATGTTGCCAAATTTAATAACGATGGTTCAGGTCAATGGATTGAACTTGCCTATGGCAAAAACGGCTTAAATGAAAGCAACACCACTTACCCATTCAAATCTCAAGCGGACGTTGTTACATTTGCACGTTTAGCTGGTGACTCAGTCGGTGCTACAAAAATGGACCGCCCAGAATGGTGTACGGTCAACCCAGTCAACGGCGAAATTTATGTAACCCTAACCAACAACTCGAACCGTGGTAAAGATTATGCAACTGATGCCGCTAACCCACGTAACTATACCGACCTTAAAGATGGAACAACCACCCAAAAAGGTAATGTGAACGGTCATATTATCCGTTTTAAAGAAACCGATGATAAAACGACTGCTGAAACCTTCAAATGGGATATCTATCTTTTTGGTGCAGAAGCATCTATGGCTTCAAACATTAACCTATCGGGTCTGACAGACAACAATGATTTGTCATCTCCAGACGGTATGTGGTTTGACTCACGCGGTGTGCTTTGGATTCAAACAGATGATGGTGCTTACACCGATGTAACCAACTGTATGATGCTTGCTGCGTTACCGGGCCAGATTGGTGATGGCGCTACTGCAACCACTTCAAATGGCCAACAAACGCTAGTCGGTGCTAAAGTTACAGACTCAACATTACGCCGTTTCTTGGTTGGACCAAAGCAGTGTGAAATTACAGGCATTGCCATGACACCAGACCACAAAGCTATTTTTATTAATGTTCAACATCCCGGTGAAGATTCTAAGAGTTATGCCACACCAGACAGTAACTGGCCTGCAACTCAAAAAGATCCAAGCAATAAAACTGCACGTCCACGTTCAGCAACTGTTGTGATTACCCGTAAAGATGGCGGTGTGATCGCAGGCTAATTCGTAGAAGATTAAAAATGCCGATCAATTGACCGGCATTTTTATTGCTATCGATTTAAGAGAACCTGCTGCTGAACAAGTTGACCGCTGTGTTCACCCTGTTGAGTCTTTTCCAACCAAAGCCATTCATTATTGGTCATTCTTAGAAAGTTCGAACAGCGTGTTCCATACACGGGACTTTGAATAAAGGTGGATGATAATAACTCTTCCATTTCTGCTTGAATGCCAGTATTGGGTAATAAAGCAGTTGTGACTTTACGCTCATCTTCCAGAATATCCCACGCTGCATGTTGCAATGTTAATTCTTCTGTCTCGTGTTGAAGCATAGGCAAAAATTCTTGCGTAAACCGTGTTCGTAAATGTCTGGTTTTTTCCCAATGATCAGACATGAGGCCATTAGAAACCACATAGACTCCATTGGCTAATACTTGAGGAGCTTCACCACGGTTACTCATATAGACAGCCTGATCAGCATTGCCCATAAACAAGTTAAAGCCAGCAAAATTTTGTTGTTGCTGTTCTAATTGTTGTGCAAAACGAATAGGTAATAAATCAGATTCTAAAAAAGCCTGAACTAAATGCCCCCGAGAAGTTTCATAAGTTTTTTGGTCTCGCCCATCACGAAAATTGGTCAAAACAGCCCATCGGCCTTGAGGCGTAACCCCCATCCAAGTACCACCGGACTGTAAGTCCTGCCCTGCAACAATTGGCGTATGTTCCCACTGATGCAACAAAGCTGTGGGGCGATGATAAAACTCGTCTCGATTTGACATAAGACACAAGGGCAGATCATCCAGAACATGCCATGCTAAAGCCACAATACACATTAATTCTTGTTCCCTATCTTTACACATTGAATGTACAACATTTTTCACATCATTCCGCTACAATCTGTCAAAACGTAAGATCAAGGAGCAGCAATGCTGACCTATCCTAATATCGATCCGGTCGCAATACACTTAGGACCTCTTCAAGTCCATTGGTATGGACTCATGTATTTATTAGCATTTTTATGTGCTTGGGGGCTTGCTTCCTACCGTGCCAAACAGCGTGATGGCTGGACATCGGACATGGTTTCCGATCTGGTATTTTACGGTGCTCTAGGTGTCGTTCTGGGCGGTCGTGTCGGCTATGTCCTTTTCTATGAGTTTGATAAATTCCTCGAAAATCCAATCTGGCTATTTCAAGTCTGGACAGGCGGTATGAGCTTCCATGGCGGCTTTTTAGGCGTCATGATTGCTATGCTATTTTGGTGTAAAAAATACCAAAAAACATGGTTTCAAACCCTCGACTTTATTGCCCCTTGTGTACCGACTGGTTTAATGTTCGGACGCATTGGTAACTTTATTGGTGGAGAGTTATATGGTCGTGCGGTAACTGACCCAAATTATCCATTTGGTATGATTTTCCCGACAGATCCGTTACACCTGGTTCGCCATCCATCACAAATCTATCAAGCGCTTTGTGAAGGTTTAATTCTATTCATTATCTTGTGGTGGTTTAGTTCAAAACCGCGTCCACGTATGGCTGTTTCTGCTCTATTTTTAATGGGATATGGCGTTGCCCGCTTTGTTATGGAATTCTTCCGTCAGCCTGATGCCGACCAAGGTTTTATTCTGTTTGGCTGGATGACGAAAGGACAGATTCTAACAATTCCAATGTTGCTGATTGGCCTTTGGATGATGTGGTATGCCTATCAAAAGAAAATTTACGACTGGGGTCCACAAAAGAATAGTTAATATCTAAATTAGAGGAGTTTCGGCTCCTCTTTTCTTTTTTATGCTACAGTTTTTACTCTCCCAAAATGAAGATATACCATGCTGGAATTCTGGTTTAACACGCAAGTCCCAACATTTAAAAAACTAGTGATTTTAATTATTACGCTGCTTATTTGTATTGCGCTATATCAATACCAACCGCTGCCTTTAGATACGATTCTGATGTTTACTGGAACTGGGGTAATTTTTTTAATCTGCCGTTACTTTAAATTGCACTTTGCTCAAAAAAATCCGACCGGTTTACTTTATCGTCTGCTGACTTGGGTGCCTATCGCGCTTTTATTCGCACTGATTTTTGTTAAGGCCTTACCTAACTTACTAATCTGGGGCGTTCAGGGAATCGCTTTTATGGCACTTGCAGCTTTTATTTTTTCACCTCAATCGCTTTTTAATAAATAGGTTTAGTTTTCATGTTGGCTTATTGGTACAACGCTCCGCGCCATATCAAACTCATCTTCATTGTTGCCGTTTGTGTGGCAGTTTACGTAGCTAATCAAGTTCAGCCCTTGCCTCCTATTCATACTGTACTCGGCCTTATTTTCGGTTTTGGTTTACATGTTGGACATTACTTAAATACCAAAATTTCAAATAACAAATCATATAAATCGAGCTTTAGACTTTTAAGCAGCATCTATCCTATTTTTATCGTTATTATTTTGATGTATCTGCTTCCTGATCAGCATAAATGGATTCTTGCGATACAAGCTTTAGGCTTTGTACTGGTTGGCTTTTTTCTTGTTTCGATTTATCAAAATCGCGCCAAGCGATTTGACTAATTACATTCATTGAAATGCTATAGAACCATTTTTAGATTTTCATCTTGAGCTACAACGGGTATCATCTTCAGTGGTTCATGATGAAGCAGCTCTATTGCGTAATTATTTATCGTTGAGCTATCTCCCCCTTTATTTTATGGAATTAATCCGAACTCGAGAGTGTTATGCGTGCATATTTAGACCTTCTACAACATATCCTTGATAATGGCGGTGACAAAGGCGACCGTACAGGCACAGGAACCCGTTCTGTATTTGGTCATCAAATGCGTTTTGATCTCTCTAAAGGTTTTCCTTTACTCACCACAAAAAAAGTTCACTTCCGTTCTATTGTGATTGAGTTACTTTGGTTTTTAAAAGGCGACACCAACGTCCAATATCTAAAAGACAATAAAGTATCGATTTGGGATGAATGGGCTACAGCAGAACAAACTGCCCGTTTTGGCCGCCCAGAACATGAACTTGGACCGGTATATGGTCATCAATGGCGTAATTTCGGCGCAACCAAAAATGCCGATGGTACTTATAACCAAGATGGTTTTGACCAAATTAAATGGTTAATTAATGAAATCAAAACCAATCCGAATTCACGCCGTTTAATTATTTCAGGCTGGAATCCAAATGAAGCTGGACAAGTGGCTTTACCACCTTGCCACACACTTTTTCAATTTTTCGTACAAGATAACAAATTGTCATGCCAGCTTTATCAACGTAGTGCAGACGTGTTTTTAGGCGTGCCTTTTAACATTGCCAGTTATGCTCTACTCACCCATATGATTGCTCAAGTGTGCGGTTTAGGAGTCGGTGACTTTGTTTGGACAGGCGGTGATACGCATCTTTATGTCAATCATTTTGAACAAGCACAACTTCAATTGACACGTGAACCTTTACCACTATGCCAATTGAAACTGAATCCAGAAGTAAAAGACTTATTTGATTTCAAATTTGAAGATGTTGAAATTGTAGGTTATGAGTCGCATCCTGCTATTAAAGCACCAGTTGCAGTATAACGACGACTCAAATTTCATTAGATTACGGTTTAGAGAATAAGATTATGGCATGGCAAAATGTAGAAGTTGTTCACGTTGTGGCAATGGACAAAAACCACTGTATTGGTAAAGGCAATGCGTTGCCATGGCATATTTCTGCCGACTTAAAGCATTTTAAAGAAATCACACAAGGCGGCGTGGTCGTGATGGGCCGTAAAACCCTTGAGTCTATGGGGCGTGCGCTACCAAACCGTGTGAACTGGGTCATTACCCGTGACATTAACTGGCAATTTGACGGTGTTAAAGTTGCTTATTCAATTGAAGATGCTTTAAACGCAGCTTTAGAAGATGTGAAAAATACTGAAAAGCAGGCATTGTTCATTATTGGTGGCGGTGAGATATTTAAGCAAACTTTGTCAATTGCAGACCGTCTTGAACTCACTCATGTTGACTTAGATGTGCAAGGTGATGCACATTATCCAACAATACCGAGTGAATTTCATAAAACTGCGAGTGAACAGCAAGTTGATGAAAAATCAGGAACTTCATTCGAGTTTGCTACTTATAAAAAATAATTCTATGGATGCCTATGCACAATATCGGAACACGTGAATTTATTACTGCCCTACTTTTGGGGCTATTACATAGTCTATTCACGCTGTTTATTGTGCTCTCTAGCATTTGGGTATGTGTAGCGCTCTGGGTTCAACAACCTTTTGGCTGGTTAGGCAGCCGCATACTTATTGGTATCTGGATTGCTTTTGCACTCAGTATGGCTGGCTTATATGTGGAAGGCCATATTATTAGCCGCCGTACAGACATCCTGATCTATCTTCTCGCGTTTGCTTGCTCTCTCGTTTGGTATTTTTCGATTACTGCACGCCAAGACCGCGACTGGAACCCTGAAGTTGCCAATATGCTGAGCTACGAAAAGCATGGCGATGTGATTACCCTGCATAATGTTCGTAACTTCAACTGGCATCCCGATGGAACCTATGATGTTCGCTGGGAAACTCGAACTTTTGATCTTAACCAGTTGAATGGCATAAACATCATTGCCTCTTACTGGATGGGACCACAAATTGCCCATACATTGGTCAGCTTTGAATTTACCAATCAACAACCTTTAGTCTTCTCAATCGAGATTCGTAAAGAAAAAACCGAAGAGTTTTCGGCAATCGGTGGTTTTTTTAGAAAATATGAACTTAGCTTAATTGCTTCTGATGAAAAAGATATTGTCTATACGCGTAGTAACATCCGCAAAGAGCAAGTTTATAATTTTCCTATCAACATGCCACGTCGCGAGCAAAAGGCTTTATTTTTAGAATATCTAAAGAAATCCGATGAGCTTCGTGCAGAACCAAAGTGGTACAACACCCTCACCAGTAACTGTACCACTCTAATTTTTGATATGGTTCAAGCGATTAATCCCTATCAACTTCCTAAAGATTATCGCCTAATCGCTTCAGGTTACTTACCTAATTATTTATATGATCTTAAAGCACTTAATCAAACTATCAGTTTAAAACAGTGGTATCAAATTGCACACATCAACCCACGTACTGAAAATTTTGAACAGCTTTCAGATCAGAGTAGCGAACATTTCTCTCAAATCGTTCGACAAGGTTTACCAAAACCGAAATAAGTAATGCACTTTTCTTTACTTTTTTATACATGCTTTACTTTGTATTTTAAATACATAACCCCTATTGTAATAGGCAGGAAATAGAGGAAAAAACAATGCAACAGGCCTTATTTGGCGGCGGCTGCTTTTGGTGCGTCGAAGCCGTTTTTTTACAAATTCGTGGTGTAGAAAAAGTAACTAGTGGTTATGCGGGTGGGCATACAACTCATCCAACTTATGAGCAAGTCTGCCAAGGAGATACTCAGCATGCTGAAGTTATCTTAGTAGATTTTGATGAAGAGCAAGTAACATACTCCCAGTTACTCGATGTATTCTTCGCGACTCATGATCCAACGACTTTAAATCGCCAAGGTAATGATATCGGCACGCAATACCGCTCTGTTATTTACTATTATAATGAAGAGCAAAAGCAGGCAGCAGAACATACGATTCAAACTCTAAAAGATGATGATCTTGATATTGTGACTGAGTTGTCTCCTGTCCCGACGTTCTATCCAGCCGAAGAATATCACCAGAATTACTATGCAAAGAATCCTTCACAAGGTTATTGCAACTTTGCGATTCCACCTAAGTTGCTCAAACTATATAGTAAATTCCAGCATCTTATGAAAGATCAATAAATTAGAGCAATAAAAAAGCAACCGATTTGGTTGCTTTTTTATTAGGTAAACTAAATTTTAGTTTTCACTGACAAAGGCAATATCGCTCAGTCCGGCTTCACTTGCGCGAGACATTACCTGTGCAACAGTATCGTACTTCGACTCTTTATCAGCACGAAGTTGAACTGTTGGTTTAACATCACCTTGACCCGCTTCTTGAAAACGTTTTTGAAGCTCATCTAGGCTAATTACTTGAGTATCCCAAGCCACTTCACCATTTGCATTAATACTAATCGTAATTGCTTTTGGTGGTGGATCAATAATTTCAGCAGTTGTTTTAGGAAGCGTTAATGGAATCGATGGGTTGGCAACTGTTGCTGTGACCAAAAAGATGATCATTAACACCAACATAATGTCGATTAGCGGAATGAGGTTCATCTCATTTATGCCACTATCGTGGTCTTCACCCAATTGAAAAGCCATTAAGCTTGACCTCCAACATAACTTTGCTGTGCAGTTTTAACATCAGACTTTACAGTAGAATCTTGCTGCAACATCGTGTCAATTAACAAACTGTGTGCTTGATCTTGTAAATCATGAGCAAGACCACGGTTAGCACGTACACAAATGTTATAAGCCAATACCGCAGGAATCGCAACTGCAAGACCAAGACCCGTCATAATAAGCGCTTCACCTACTGGTGTAGCCACTTGAGCCAAACCTGCTTGTCCACTTTTACCTACTGCAACAAGTGCGTGGAAAATACCCCATACCGTACCAAATAAACCAACGAATGGTGCAATTGAAGCAATTGTTCCTAAAACAGAAATACCTTTCTCAGCATTGACTTTTTCAGCAGAAATTTGACGAAGTAGTGCCTGCTCTGCAACCGCTTTACGTTGCTCAAAACTTAATGGTTGTAACTTTGCTTTTAGCGAAGTAATAGCCTGAGAAAGTTGAGTATAAGCTTGTTGCTTTAATTGGCGAGTCCCCATCAAACGTAAGATGAAAACTGTCCAGGTAGCAATCGACATTGCCAATAAGATGAAATACAGGGTTTTACTCACTGCATCTGCATGTTGCCAATAGATTGAAAAGTTCATATGAACTCCTGATTAAGGTTAGCCGTTGGGACTCAAAGTTATTTAAGGAACGAAATCAAATGGTTGCTCTGGACCTTTAATTGGATAAGCAACCCCGTTTTCCGTATAAGGTTTAAACTTCGCACTTTTTACAGCACGTAAAATCTTTGCCTCTACAACAGGAGGACAGTTACTACGCAAGAAGCGAACATCAGTCACTCGACCTTTCTCATCCGCATCTATAGAAACGTTTGCAGAACAAGCTTTATTATCTAATTCTTTCGTTGTTATAGATACCTTCGGTGAACGACTCCACTGTACACCCGAACCACCAATTGAAACTCGTTTCGGTGATGGATCTGGAGCAGGTTGAGCTTTAGGTGCTTCTTGTACCACTGGTTTTGGGGTTTCATCTACTTTTTTAACAACAGTTGTCGTCGTTGTCAGCACTTTGGTTTCAACTTTAGGTTCTGTCTTTACTGTTTCTTTTGGTGTCTCAGCCTTTTTCACCTGTTGAATTTTTTCCACTTTTTTTGGTGGTGTTACAGGTTTTTCAACAATTTTAACTTCTTTTACCTCTTTCTTAGGTTCCGGTTTTTTTGGCGGTTCCTTTGGTTTAGGAGGTAAAGGTTTTGGCTGATCTTGAATTTTTACAAAACGTACCTGTAAAGGTTTTTTCTCGATTGGCTTTAATTCAGCAGGCTTAATATGGCTAACTGCCCATAAGACCCCGACATGACCAATTGCAACTGCAATTAGTGCTGTGATGACTTTCTTTTTCATCGGATTGGGAGCGTTTAAGGCTGCGGAAGATTGACTCATAAGAATCTAATTACCTAATGGACGATGACTTCAGATTTCTATTTATAGAAACGATTTCAAACATCGGATAGAACAATAAAGTGCCACAATAATAAATGAGAAGTGTTTTCATTTGCAACTATTTTTTGAGAAAAACATTTACTCTCTATCAGGGATTGTTACCAGTTGAGTATCTTTGCTTTAGTTTTCTCATAGTTACATCAATAGATACCTCCTGTTCACAATTTGTTTAGTCAAACTTAAAATAGTTTAGCTATTTGCACCACGAACAGATCTAATCCTACGATAAACCTACTTATTATTGATATGTTATATCATTTCAAATTAATTTTAAATATAAAAAAACACGCAAGAAGCGTGCTTTTTTATAATAAGCATTATTTAAAAAACAACAGTCTTATTACCATCAACAATAATACGATCTTCTAAATGCCACTTCACTGCACGAGCCAATACATTACGCTCTACATCTTCACCTAACTCACGTAATTGCTCAACATTATAATTATGGCTCACACGTTCAACGTCTTGTTCAATAATTGGGCCTTGATCAAGGTCAGCAGTCACATAGTGAGCTGTCGCACCAATCAACTTCACACCTTTTTCATAAGCTTGCTTATACGGGTTAGCACCCACAAAAGCTGGCAAGAAAGAATGGTGAATATTGATGATTTTCATTTCCCATTTCGCAACAAAATCTTCGCTTAAAATCTGCATGTAACGTGCAAGAACTAATAAATCATTGCCTTGCATCATTTCATCAATTTGCGCATAAGCTTCAGCTTTATTGTCTTTAGTAACTTTAATTACAGAAAATGGAATACCGAAGTTTTCGACAGATTCACGTAAATCTTCATGATTTGAAATGACATGAGTAATTTCACAAGGTAACGAACCGCGTGCATGACGCCATAACAACTCAAGCAATGCATGGTCAACTTTAGAAACTAAAATACCAACTTTTTTAACATCGCCTACGAAAGCAAGACGCCATTGCATGCTATAACGCTCCGCAACGTTCGCAGCAAAAGTTTGAATTAATGCATCTTTACGCGACTGTAAATGATCAAGTTCAAATTCAACACGCATGAAATAACGTCCGCCCTGAGCTTCCGTCGCATACTGATCAAGCGCGGTAATGTTTGCACCTTGATGATACAAAAAGCTCGATACCGCTTGTACGATCCCTGGCTTGTCTTCACAAGTAATCAGTAAACGGGCTGTATTGGCAGTGGTCATATTCATTTGGTTAATATCACTTAATTGAGATAAATTTTTTAATAGGCCGAGTATTCTAGCGCCCTAAATAAACAAGCACAACTATTCGTCTTTTAAGGACGATAAGCTAGCAAATAGATCTGAAGGTCCAAGAGATTCAAGCAACTGTTCATAAGTTGCTCGGCTTTCACCCATAAGATAAGGGCCTTCAAGGAAAACCATTTGGCGTAATGCTTGCCAAACCCATTTTTCTTCTAAATGGTTATTGTCACTAATATGACCAGACATATACAAAAAGTTTGTCCAGTTTGTTAATACAATCCAGAGGTTAATAATGAGTGCTTCAATTTCCGATGGCGTCATTTTCATAAGACCTGCATCTACAAAGGCTTGATAAATTCTTTGCCCCTGCTGCATGACCTGCCCCGCAAAACGTGGATAAATCTTTTTAAAGTCTTCGTTACTTTCAACTAAATGATAAACATCGCGATGAATAAAACGGTAACTCCATAACTGGCCACTTAGCACTTGAAAATAGTTGATTTTATCATTAGTCGTTAATGGTCTATCGTCAGGTAAAGAAAGTACTTCCAAAGTCTCGGCCTGATACTGATACATCAATTCCTTAATGATTTCATGCTTGTTCCGGAAATGATAATACAAGTTTCCGGGACTGATACCTAACTCCGCAGCAATATGATTGGTTGTAACCGACCGTTCACCTCGCTCGTTAAAAAGCTGCAAACTGATTTGTAAAATCCGGTCTTTTGTCTTCAGAGCTTTAGGTTGAGACATTTTAATAACCTTTAATAATTCAAATGGTTAAGACTTGAACACATAAACTGACTTGACTATTTAGAGTATTTACTCTAAAAAATAAACATATCAATGTATTTGGTAAGTACCGATGAACAGTCAAACAAAAACAAATCCAGAGACTCAGCTTCCTTATGATGTTAAGCATTTACATGACTTGCTTGAACATCAAAAGCTTGCTTATTTACGTCATCCGGTACCCACTGCTAAAGAGCGTATTGATCGTTTAGCTCGTCTTAAAAGAGTCTTGGTAAAATATCAAGATCAGATTGCCGACGCAATTAACCTTGATTATGGCAATCGTGCAGTTATGGAAACAAAAATTGGTGAATTACTCACCAGTTTGGAACAAATCAAATATTATAGTAAACATCTGACAGCGTGGATGAAACCTTCAAAACGCCATATCAGTGTATTACATCAACCAGCAAAAGGTTGGGTACAATATCAACCTATGGGTGTAATTGGTATTATTACACCATGGAATTACCCATTACTGCTTTCAGTTGGACCATTAATCTGTGCACTGGCAGCGGGCAACCATGCCATGATCAAGATTTCTAGTGCCTCTCCAAATTTTGGGCGAGTCCTTGAAAGTGTATTAGCAGAAGCCTTTCCACAAGAATTAGTTGCTGTAGTAAATGGTGGTGGCGTTATTTCAGATGCTTTTAGTCATTTGCCTTTTGACAAAATGATTTTCACAGGCTCAACTTCTGTTGGTAAAACAGTGATGGCAGCCGCAGCTCAAAACCTAGTTCCAGTGATTCTTGAGTTAGGCGGAAAATCTCCTGCACTTGTGCATGCATCTATGGATATGAAAGATGTGGCTCAACGTATTGCTGTAGGTAAATTATGGAATGCAGGACAAACTTGTGTTGCACCTGACCATATTTTCTTGCCACGTGGAAAAACTGCTGAGTTCATAGAAAACTTTAAATTGATTGTGGCTGGTATGTATCCACACTTCCGCAATAATCAAGATTACACATCTATTATTAATGACAAGCAATACAACCGTATTCAGGGCTACCTTGAAAATGCCCGCGATCAAGGTGCTCGTATTGTTGAAATTAATCCACAAAATGAAATTTTAGATGATGTCCGTAAAATTGCACCGACTTTAGTTACAGGCGTAACGACTGCAATGGACATTATGCAAAATGAAATTTTTGGTCCCGTTCTACCAATTTTAGAATATGACCAAATAGAAGAAGTCATCGAATTTATTAATAGTCGTCCACGTCCTTTAGCCATGTATTATTTTGACTATGATCAAGCGCGCGCTGATTATGTTGCACAGCACACCCACTCAGGACATTTCGGAATCAACATGGTCATTACCCATGTGGCTCAGGATGATTTGCCCTTTGGAGGGATTGGGGCATCAGGTATGGGTAAATATCACGGACCAGAGGGCTTTTTTAGCCTTTCTCATGAACGTTCGGTGATGTCAAATCCAAAACTTTATAGTCTTAAATACATTCTTCCACCGTTCAATAAGCCCATTCATCGTTTCATTTCGAAAACCTTGTTGCGCTAACTGATCAAGGCATGATCTGTTATACTAAATCATGCCTCGTTTTTACCAATTCCGCTTGTCTTTTAATCGTATTTTTGGTATAAAACGCCCCTTGAATGAATTCATCCGTTTACATTTAGTATGACTGGCCACAGATTTGCTGTTGGCTGAATCAATGGAGTTACACCATGTCTAAGGTTTGCCAAGTTACCGGCAAGCGTCCAGTCGTTGGTAACAACGTCTCACACGCCAACAACAAAACCAAGCGCCGGTTCGAGCCGAACCTGCACCACCACCGTTTCTGGTTAGAAAGCGAAAAACGTTTTGTACGTCTTCGTTTAACCACTAAAGGTATGCGTATTATTGACAAATTGGGTATCGAAAAGGTTGTTGCAGACCTTCGTGCTCAAGGTCAAAAGATCTAAGGAGTCTGAACAATGCGTGATAAGATTCGTCTCGTTTCTACAGCTGGTACAGGTTATTTCTATACCACGACTAAAAACAAACGTACTATGCCGGAAAAAATGGAAATCAAAAAATTTGATCCAAAAATCCGTCAACACGTGATTTTCAAAGAAGCTAAAATCAAATAATTTTAGCCTCGAAAAAAACGACTTCACAATGAGGTCGTTTTTTTTTGCATTTTTTTTATACCTGGCTTTTTTTTGTTAAACTTTCCACATATTTCGCCTTGGCATTTTTTATGCTTGTCTTTAGCCTAACTCACGTAAAAGGAGTTTTTAGTGCCGCATGACGTAGATTTAATTGTTTTACTTGCTGTTGGTTTCGGTGTTGCCCTCTTCTTTGGTTATCTTGCAGCCCGGTTACGACTTCCCCCTCTTATCGGCTATTTAATTGCCGGAATTATTATTAGCCCAAATACACCTGGCATAGAAGCTGATATGCATCTTGCTAACCAGCTTGCAGAACTCGGGGTCATGTTCCTGATGTTTGGTGTAGGGATGCACTTTTCATTAAATGACTTGCTGCTGGTTCGACGTATTGCTGTGCCAGGCGCGATTTTACAAATTGCGGTCGCCACTCTATTAGGAGTTGGCGTATCCATGCTATGGGGATGGAGCTTTGGTTCTGCACTCGTTTTTGGTTTAAGTCTGTCATGTGCGAGTACCGTTGTATTATTAAAAGCTCTAGGAGATCGGGGTCTTTTAGATTCAGTCAACGGTAAAATTGCTGTGGGCTGGCTGTTAGTCGAAGATTTGGTGATGGTACTTGTTTTAGTACTCCTTCCAGCTACAGCAGTTTTACTCGGCGGGAAAGCACCAGAAGGTGCAGATGGTAATATCTGGTTAACCCTTGGGCTCACTTTATTAAAAGTAGTTGGCTTTATTGCCTTTATGCTGATTGTAGGTAAACGTGTTGTTCCTATTATCATGCAGTTTGTTGCTCGTTTAGGTTCAAGAGAGTTATTCACCCTCACCGTTGTTGCAGCCGCTGTTTCTATTGCCTATGGATCTTATGCCATTTTTGGGGTTTCCATGGCACTAGGCGCATTCTTTGCAGGAATGGTAGTTAAAGAATCAGACTTCAGCCACCGCGCAGAAGAAGAAACACTTCCATTACGTGAAATTTTCTCAATTCTGTTTTTTGTCTCTGTGGGGATGCTGTTTGACCCAAGTATTCTTGTAGAACGTCCACTACATATTTTGGCCGTTATCGCCATTATTATGGTGGGGAAAACAATAGCGGCAATGGCTTTGGTTTTATTCTTTCGTTACCCCATCAATACAGCCCTTACAGTTGGCGCGAGTTTGGCCCAAATTGGTGAGTTCTCATTTATTTTAGCAACTCTCGGTGTCTCATTAGGTTTATTAACTTTAGAAGCACAAAACCTAATTCTAGCTGGTGCTTTATTTTCAATTACGCTGAACTCTTTTATATTCTCTGCAATTGAACCAGTACAACGCTGGATTCGTGAGCGCTCTCACTTAGCTCGTCTTCTTGAACGTAGTGGTGACCCATTAGCAATGTTACCTGATGAAGTTGATCAAGCTTATTTACGCGATCAGGTCGTCATTGTGGGATACGGCGGTGTCGGACGACGTATCACTGAAAATTTAATTAATGAAAATATTAAAGTCGTTATTGCCGAAGAGAATCGTGAAATCGTAGAAAAACTGCGTAACTCGAATATTGCAGCAGTCAGTGGGGTTGCAACTGAGCCCAGTGTTTTAATTCAAGCACATATCATGCATGCACGGCTCTTGGTGATTTCACCTATGGATATTCTAGATATTCACCGTATTGTGGCGATTGCTAAGCAATTAAACCCTCAAATTCAGGTGTTAATTTGCGCAGAAAGTAAAGAAGAAGCGGCTATCATTCGAGATGAGAATATTGGTGAAGTGTTCTATGCTAAAGAGGAAATGGCAAAGAATATGAGCCATCATATAGTAAATCAGATCGAGCTTGCCCATCAGTCAACTATTCATTGACTGATATAAAAAGCGTACTCAAGAGTACGCTTTTTATTAGCTCAAGAATTTAGGCTGTTCGTCTACTACCTCAGCCTGCCACTCATTTACCTGCTTCTCAAGCAGTCCAAACAATGCAGCCTGAATCATATGTTGGGCAACCACAGGTGTTTGTTCACCTAAGATTGCTTTTACTTCATCGCTAAATTGAATTTTGACCAAGGGTTCATTCTCAGAACCGGCATTACGCAAGGCAAGTTCACCACCTTCGAGTTGGACTAATTCCAACACTGCTTCTTGATTTCCAAATAACTCTTTCAATTGCTGTATAGACATATACTTCCTCCATGTTTCAACATGGTGGCAAAGCACCCTTGCACTTTGCATCTCTTGTCTTATTTATATAGGCACATCCACACTAAATTTCAAGCACTAGGACAGTTTAATTTTAGAACTCGACCATTTCATTACGAAAACCATCAATTAAATGGGTTAATTCTCGATGCCATTCACGCAAAATTTTGACATCAGGCAACCAAGATTGAGGACCTTGAGTTACTTTGATAATCAGGTTAGACGATGTCTCTTCTTCAGGGGTCGGCTCTTTTGGTTCCGGCGCATATTGGCACATACGATAAGCTCGCTTTAACTCAGCAACAAAACCATCTTTTGCCAATTGCTGCAAAACAGAGACTTCAGGAGAAACCTGCCCTTTTGCCGCCATATGTTCCTCAATAGATTTTAAGGTAGGTTGTAAATCATTTAAACGATAATAACGTACCAATTCTTGCAAGAAAGCTAACATTGCACCATGTAGGTGGAATACAGCTGCTTCACGGTGAGCTTGTATCTGCTGCACATGATCGGTCTGTTCAGCCTGTTGACACGCTAAGCGCGCAAAATAGAGCTTCTGATTGGTACGATCGGCATGATAACGAGCAACACGTGACATAACTAAACTTTCCTGTTTTTAAATCGCCATTTCAACGGCTATTCTTAGCTTAACGGCTCCATTGATAAAATCAACGTTATTTATGGTAAATCCAGCTCAACTTGATAAATTTTACGTTTAGCTAAAGTTTTTAATGGCTGCCTTATAGGACGAACATTACTTAAAACCCAAGCAAAATATCCCTCACTCCAAGCAGTTGCACATGCGGGCTCAATTTCATCATTTCGCCAAGCATGAATAGAGTCGATATCAACCAAAGCGACAGCAACTCCCTGTTCTTCAACAGTATCTTTGACCAAAAAAATTTTGGTTCTCGACAATTAATAGATCTTTGATTGGCAGTTTTGTAGGTACCCATGAACGCACTTCAAGTGTTTTTATACCTTCAGCGATACGAGTACCATTTGGCGCGACAATCGAAAGAGCTAAAAACTGTCTTTTCACACTGAAGACTTATTCTTCAGCTGCTTTAACGCGAATTCCATTGCCTTTAACTTTAAGCAGGTTTAAGCCTTTAATTGCCTTAATTGCTTCACGTGGGTTAGGCATTTCAACAAAACCAAAACCTTTCGATTTACCTGTGTCTTTATCAGTAACAAGAACACACGTTTCAACTTTACCAAATGCTTTGAATAACTCTAAAATTTCAGTTTCACTCACAGCACGATCTAAATTACGAACTAATATCTTCATTTTCTAACCTTAATTGGCAATAAAAGGGAGCAGCCAATATATTTAAGTAATCACAGTGTCTTATACAGTAGTTTAATCCAGATCGATACCAAAACCTAAATTTACTGCAGGTGAACGGTTCCATTGCTTTTTAGCAAATGGCTGAGGTACTTGCCTATGAATCTTTGCCTGAACCAAATGTGCAGGAAGATCATTTAGGAAATAACTTTCGATTTTACGACCTTGCTCATCGTAATTGTCTTCTGACCATGTATTGAGGTTTTGCTTGGTCAAAATTAATTCATTTTCTGCACGTGTTAATGCAACATACAATACGCGGCGCTCTTCTTCGACATCATCAAAATCACCCTGCGCCCTTGCATAAGGATATTGATTTGGTGATACATGAGGTACATAACAGACTTTCTGTTCAGCACCTTTAGCTGAATGAATCGTAATTAAAGTCACTAAATCCTGATCAGCTGCTTTTTCAATTTCAGAAACTGAAATAGGTTCAAGCACATATTCTTCAAGAAACTCTCCTAAAGATGCGTGTTTACGAGCAAGCTGCTTGACCAAATCAAAGTCTTTCAAACGGCGTGACCAATCTTTAGTTTTATAATTTTGCTCTAGTTGTTCACCTAAAGCATCGAGTGCTAAGCCAATACTTGCTTCAACATGCTGCTGCAATACATCTAACTGTTTTAAAATTAAAATAGCCTGTAAAGGAACTTTGCCATGACGTTCTAGACGATTGCAGCGCTCCTCAACATCAGCAATTCCCATCAGATCTTGAGCGAGCTTACTTGCTCCAACATCACCAATACCATCCCACAAAGTTAAGAAACGCATCCACGCCAAATCATCGTGAGGATTACTCACAATACGTAGCAGGCTAAGCACGTCTTTTACATGGGCAGACTCAAGAAGTTTTACACCACCAATAAAACGGTAAGGTAGTTCAGCAGCAATAAAAGCCCCTTCCAGATATCGTGCACTATAGCCAGAACGCACTAAAATCATATGGTCGTGCCAGCTTGCACCTTGCTGATGTCGCGTTATTAAATCCTGTGCAATCCAGTTTGCTTCTTCATACTCATTACCAAATAGGTGTAGCTGAGGCTTTTGGCCTTGACCACGATGAGCTTGCAGCTGTTTTTGATAATCAATTGGGCTATTTGCTAATAACCAGTTTGATAAATCTAAAATTTCTTGGGTCGAACGGTAATTTAAATCCAGTGTATGAATGACTGCGTCAGGTATCCGCTCTTTAAAAGAATGGATATTTTCAAAGTCCGCACCACGAAAACCATAAATCGACTGGGCATCATCGCCAACACAAAACAGCTTAACTTTACCAATAAGTGGCTGCAATAAAGCCCACTGCAAAGGATTAGTATCTTGCATTTCATCAACCAGCAGTGCCTGACAAAAACCTGCAACCCAGTTGGTGAGTGCTTCAGAATTTTGCAAATGGACAGCTACAATTGAGAGAATATCGTCATAATCTAAAAAATTACGTTCTCTTTTACGCTGCTCATAGGTTTTCATCAAATCTGCAATTTGAGTCTTATGCTCATAGGCTTCTGGAAGCTGTTTGATTAATGCTTCAGAAAGTTTTGTTTGAGTATTTCGGGCATAAGAATATAAATCACACAGCTCTGCGGCTTTAGGTAAGACGTTATCTTTGTCTTTGCCTCTTAATAAGCGAAACATGAGCAACTGATCATCACGATCAATAATACTAAATTGATTTAAGCCAAAAGCTTGTGGATTACGGCGCAGTAAATACATACAAAAAGTATGAAAAGTTGAAGCTCTCAGACCCTTTGCCTGTGCTCCGACGTGCTGTTCTACTCTTGCAACAATTTCACTCGCAGCACGTCGAGTAAACGTTAAAATCTGAATTTGGTTCGCTGGTAAGCCTTGATCAATTAAATAGGCTGCGCGCGCAACAATCGTTTTAGTCTTGCCACAACCAGCACCCGCCAAAACTAAACAGTTCTGCGCAGACGTTGTTGCTGCTTTTTTTTGCTGAGCATTTAGTTCATTAATTAATTTTGCAAGACTCATAACACATATCGCTAACACACCAAGGCATAGTTTAACAGAGCCCAGCAAAGATGGGTCTGCCTGTCCTAAAAACAAAAAGAGCACTTAAAGTGCTCTTTGAGTCGATATTATTTTTTAAGATACTGTTTCTGAACTAGATGGAAGATGTTTGATGGCTGAAGCTAGACCAAGGAAATTAATTCCCTGAAATAAGATATCAACAGCAAGGAACATTCCCAGCACCCAAAAAGGTGAATCTTTAGAAACCAAAATTAAAATCCCAGTAAATAGGGTGAGCAGTCCTGAAAACAAGGTCCAGCCCCATCCTGTAATAGGCTTAAGTAAAATTGCATTTATAGTACGTATAGCACCAGCAATGATAAGCGCTATAGATAATAGGCTTGTCAAAACCACAGCTGTAGTGACTGGAGTAGAAAAAGCGTAATAGCCAGCCATGAGATAAAGCACACCAAACAGTGCCCATAACCATCGGCTTGCGCCTTTAAAAACACTCATAGCCGCGACGAGATGTAACACACCGCCGACCATCATAAGTATTCCAAATAAAAAAACGACAGAAAAAGTCGCAAATGGCAATGAACTAAATAAAATCAGACCAAAACCAATAAGCACAAAGCCTAATATCAAATACCATTTACGGTCAGCATGTAACTGATTACGTACCAAATCATTACCTACAGTTTTCATCATGGCTACTCTTATTATCAGGTATTAGAATTTCATCTACCTAACAATAGTGATGTACTTCACACTTTTTGTCTGTATAAAATCTGCATCGTTTCTTAACAATTGATGTGGATAAAGCAGTATTTATCCACAGTTTTATTTCACCCAGCCAATTTCTCGGGCAGTAGGTAAACCGATGATCGTTTCTTGTAAATTATTGGGCATTTTACTACTCTGCTCAGATAAGGCAGTGCGTCCTCCCATAATTTCAGCTTGATTTTGCGGATAAAGAGGAATTTTTTCTGGTTGAGCAAAACCTAGGGGATAAATCGGCTGTCCTGTTTTTAAATCATATTTGTCCTGTGCTCCAAAGCCATGTAATAACTCATGAACGATGACGACTTGATTTTGTGAAGCTTGTGTTTTGGTCGCAAATAAATTAACACTACCAATACGACCTTTTTCTAAAGCAGTCGAATGGATCAAGACTTTCTGATAATTTGGATCATAATAATTTAAGTAAAGTTTGAGTGAGGCTCCACTATCCTCGGGTTGTTGTTGTCGCCATGCATAGAAACGAAACTTTAAGCTCCACCACATAACATGCAAGATATTGGCATTTTCAGGAACCTCTGGTGGTCGTTGCTGTAACTGTTGTCCTAAACGAATTACAAAGTTTCCTGTTTGCCCACGATAATGCTGTGACCATTCATCTAGATAGTTTTTAAGTGCCCAAAAATCTTCGTTTTTCAATTGATTAGTATAGGTCTGTGTTGTCTGTAAACCATCAGCATTCACTGGATGTAGAACGACTACAACTGTGTGATTCCAGTCTTGATTTTGATCTCGCCATGCCTGAACAGCAACAATCAATAAAATAATTAATAAGCATAAGACCCGAATGTTTTTCCACATTCTTATTCCCCGTAAAATTAAAATTTTCTTTTATTGTTTTAGATATAAAAAATGCTAGCTGAGCTAGCATTTTTTATATTGGGCTTGTTTAACCCTCAACCCATTTACCATCTTGATAAATCAGGCTCCATTTGGTTTGTTTACCCTCTGGTGTTTCCGAGCCTACATATTGTGATTGATTCTTACGACTGAATTTCACAACTGCTGGATTACCTTCTGGGTCTACATCTGGTGCTTGCAAAATAAATTGATATTTCGGATCAAGTTGAGCTGCAACACTACGTAACTCTGCTACTTTTGGTGCGCGTGTTTCACGAATTTTCGGGAATTTACTCGCTGCCAAGAATAAACCTGCTGCGCCATCACGTAACACAAAGAAGTCATCATGTTTCGCTGAACGTAGGTGTTCCATCTTGATCGGTTCTACACGTGGAGGTGCAGGTTGACCACTCTTCAAGACTTTACGTGTATTGTCACAACTGGTACAAGCGAAATATGGACCAAAACGACCCGTCTTAAGCTGCATTTCACCATCACATTTGTCACATGGGATCGTTGGGCCATCATAACCCTTGATCTTGAACTCACCTTCTTCAAGCTCAAAACCATCACAGTCCGGGTTGTTACCACATACGTGCAGTTTACGACCACCATCAATCACATAGCTGTCCATGGCAGTGCCACATTTCTCACAGCGATGCTTAGACATCAAGTCCGCGGTTTCAGCACCATCATCATCAGATAGCGCAGCCAAAGACTCAACAGGTGTTAAGTTCAGTGTACCTTTACAACGTTCTTTAGGCGGCAAGTTATAGCCAGAACACCCTAGGAATACACCAGTTGTACCCGTACGAATCTGCATTGGACGTGAGCATTCAGGGCAATGTACTGCTGGTACTTCAACCGGTTGGTTACGGCGCATTCCCTGCTCGCCCTGAGCATTAGTTAAACGTTTCTTAAAGTCGCCATAGAAAGTGTCTAGCAACTCTTTCCAGTTACGCTCACCTGTTGCAACTTTATCAAGCTGACCTTCGAGATCTGCCGTAAAGGCATAATTCATCAGGTTATTAAAACTTTCATCCAGACGATCCGTCACAATTTCACCCATTTTTTCGGCGAAAAGACGACGGTTTTCTAACTTAACGTAACCACGTTCTTGAATGGTAGAAATAATAGCTGCATAGGTCGAAGGACGGCCAATACTACGTTTTTCAAGCTCTTTAACTAAAGATGCTTCAGTAAAACGTGCAGGTGGTTTAGTAAAGTGCTGACTTGGATCTAACTTTTCTAATTTTAAAATTTCGCCTACTTTAATAGCAGGTAAAATAATATCGTCATCTGACTTATTCGCGCCACGTACTTTAGTGAAGCCTTCAAATACAAGCGTACGGCCTTTCGCCTTTAACTCAACATTCGCTGCTTCAACAATCAAAGTAGAAGATAAATATTCTGCTGGTGTCATTTGACACGCAACAAACTGACGCCAGATCAAATCATATAGGCGTTGAGCATCACGTTCTACACCCGCAAGTTGATCGCCAGTAAGCGCAACATTTGACGGACGAATCGCTTCATGGGCTTCTTGAGCACCCGCTTTGTTACCATAGCGATTTGGCTTTGCTGGTATATATTTTTCACCATATTGGCTTTCAATATGTGCACGTACCATGCTTACTGCATCATCACTCAAGAAAGTTGAGTCAGTACGCATGTAGGTAATAAAACCTGCCTCATACAAGCGCTGCGCCAGCATCATGGTTTTCTTTACAGAAAAGCCTAAACGCGTACTTGCAGCTTGCTGTAACGTTGAGGTGATATAAGGTGCACTTGGATTGACCTTAGTCGGTTTATCTTCACGCTGTGCAACTTTATATTCAGCACCTTTTAAAACATCTAATAAAGCATCAGTTTCAGCTTTATTTTTCAGTTTAAGGGTTTTACCAGCCTGTCTAAATGCTTCAAGACGAATATCATCTTTTTTGGACTGAGTATCTGCAAAAACTTGCCAATATTCTTCTGGAATAAACGCACGAATTTCACGCTCACGCTCTACAACCAGTTTCACTGCTACTGACTGCACACGTCCGGCAGATAAACCACGGGCAATTTTTTCCCAAAGTAATGGTGAAACCATAAAGCCCACTACACGGTCTAAGAAACGGCGTGCTTGCTGAGCATTCACACGATTTAGATCTAGACGTGTTGGCTGTTTAAATGCTTCTTGAATGGCATTTTTGGTAATTTCGTTGAACACCACGCGGTGATAACGACTGTCATCACCACCGATAACTTCTCTTAGGTGCCAAGCAATCGCTTCCCCTTCTCTATCCAAGTCCGTTGCGAGATAGATTGCATCGGCATCTTTGGCGAGTTTTTTGAGTTCAGCAACAACATTTTCTTTACCTGGCAGAACTTCGTAATGAGCTTCCCAACCATGTTCAGGATCAACCCCCATACGATTAACTAAAGCCTGACTAGCTTTTTGTTCTTTTTCGGCTTCGGTGAGTTTAGTCCGGGCAGCCGGCTTTTTCTCTGTTGATTTACTGCCGCCTGTTGGCAAGTCACGTACGTGACCTACAGAAGACTTTACAATGAATTGCGAACCCAAATATTTATTGATGGTTTTCGCTTTGGCAGGCGACTCCACAATCACTAAGGCACGTTTAGGTGCAGCAGGTGCAGTAGATGCTGTGCTTTGAGATGCAGAGCGCGAGGTATTCGCCATATAAAATGTTATTCCTATACCAATAAATTTAAAAATCAGGCTTTAGCCAAGGCCAACAGATAAGCCTTCATCTCATCTAATTGTGTTGCTCTTAGGTCCGATTCCTCATCCCAATAAAGCCCTACACAGTTTGCCTGCATATCAATAGCATAAATCCCTTTTAATGCAATGGGAGAATCATTAAATTTCTCATCACCCTGAATTACTTTTAACTTGCCGTCTATAACGCGAGCACGCATTAAAGATAAACGGGCATCAGGAATCAATACACTATAATAAGCAACCATGCTGGCACGTTTTTCAGTGGCCATTGGGACATGTGTCCATTCAGGTGCAACAATTACACGTGGATGTAACCCTATTTTACGGGCTTTATCTCGCATAATACCAAGTGCCTTTTCACGTGGGCTCACTCTTAAACCAAAAATGGAGCCTAGTACGAAAAGAACAATGATAACGGTAACCCAAATTCCCATATTGTCCATAGCAAAACCTATTAATCTCTTTTATTAGAGTTGCATAAGCTGACCAGAAAACGCAAGTTACATCATAAAAATAATGCCCGATAAAATCGCAAGGCCCAAAATATCGGTATTTCAAGGTGCAAATTGCCGTGAGATTATTTAAATATGTTTAAGGGTTCTGATCGCTCGCAACCAATGCCAATTTACCAAACTGATCAAGATGGGCATCTCCCCATAATTTTAAAGCAAACAAAATTTGCTCTAGACTCCGCCCTAAATCAGTTAGAGAGTACTCAACCTTAGGCGGAACTTGAGGATAAACTTCCCGATGGATAATTCCGTCTTGTTCTAACTCACGTAACTGATTTGTCAGCATTCTTTGGGTAATGCTTGGAACACGCTTTCGGATTTCATTAAACCTTAAGGTGCCTTCATTAAACAAATGCCAAAGAATGACGCATTTCCACTTTCCGTCAATCAAACTAATGGCTGCCTCAACTGAACAACCTGGAGAGCAATCAAAACTTGAATGTCGTGCTTTTGCCATTTTACAGTATCCTTTTTGACACTATGAGCGTTATTTGTCTGTAGTCACCAAATTTAAGCTTACGTTATGATCAAACTGCCAACAAGAGGAATTATTATGAAAGCTGTGGCATATCAAAAAGCAGGTCCCATTACCTCACCAGAGGCACTCGTTGATGTTGAACTCGACACTCCCGTTGCAGAGGGCCATGATCTACTTGTTCGTGTTCAGGCAATTTCTTTGAATCCGGTAGATACTAAAATTCGCAACAATGTAAATGCAGAGAATAATCAATGGAAAACTCTTGGTTGGGATGCGGTAGGTGTCGTTGAAGCAATTGGAGATCAAGTTTCACAATTTAAAATCGGAGATGAAGTCTGGTATGCAGGTGCACTCAATCGCCAAGGCAGTAATAGTGAGTTGCAGTTGGTTGATGAACGCATTGTGGGTCATAAACCAAAAACCTTAGAACCAAGAGAAGCAGCGGCCCTTCCTTTAACCGCAATCACGGCGTGGGAAATGCTATTTGATCGGTTACAAGTACCAAAGGTTGCCCCAGAAAATACATCCATATTAGTGATTGGTGGGGCTGGCGGTGTTGGTTCAATCACAATTCAACTACTCAAGCAACTGACTAACCTAACGATTATTGCAACAGCTTCACGAGCAGAAACTAAAGAGTGGGTTAAGCAACTCGGTGCTGATTATGTACTAGATCATAGTCAACCTTTAACAACACAAATCAAGCAATTAGGTTTAAATGCACCTTTATATGTGTTTTCGACCACTCAAACAGATCGACATTTATCAGACATCGTAGAATTGATTGCACCACAAGGTCATTTTGGCTTAATTGATGATCCAGCACAGTTAGATATTAAACCTTTTAAATCTAAGTCTGTATCAGTGCACTGGGAGTTTATGTTCACTCGTTCTATGTATCAAACCCAAGACATGGTTAAACAAAGTGAGTTACTTAGTGAGGTTGCCGAACTTGTTGACGCAGGTAAAATCAAGACGACTGTTTCGCAAGTTTTAAGCCCAATTAATGCTCAAAACCTAAAACTGGCTCACCAACAAATTGAAAGTGGTACGACAAAAGGGAAAATTGTATTGCATGGTTTTTAAGCAAAATTAATAAATATCCCCTAATAAAATGGCAAGTATTGAACTTGCCATTTTATTAATAGTGAGGAGGTTTATTGGTTAATGGGTCAAAAGCGGCAATACCTTCTGATAAATCCGATGATTCCATACGTTGATAAAGAAATTGCATTTGTTTTTTTAAATCAGCTATTTCTTGGGTCTGAATAGCGAGTTGTTGATTTAATTCTTCAACTAAATCATCCAAAAATGTAATTCGCACTTGCAAATCTTCAATGGGTGCGGACAATGACGCTTGATCATCATGATATGGTGGTTTAGTCATTTAAATCCTCATTTGAGATTCTGGAAAACATTATGGCCTATATTACCCTAAGGGATGTCCAACTTGCTTTTGGCGGACCTGCCTTGCTCGATGGCGCGAACTTTAATCTAGAGCGTGGCGAACGAGTCTGTTTAATTGGTCGTAATGGTGAAGGTAAGTCTACTTTACTTAAACTGATCGAGGGAAGCCTATTACCAGATTCTGGTGAAGTTTCCATTCAAAATGGTCTAACTGTTTCAATGTTAGCCCAAGACGTTCCAATGGACTCTGGCAAAGTAGCTGACATTGTGGCAGATGGTGCAGGAGAAGCTTCTGAAGTCCTCAGAGCTTATCATGAGGCGACTGACGCTTGTATGCTAGGGGATATGGAAGCCTGTGACCGTATGGGCAACCTACAGCATAAGCTAGACCAACTAGACGGTTGGGCACTCGAAAATAAAGTAAATGCTCTTCTAAGCAAAATGGGTCTCGATCCAAATGCCGACTTAGCAGACTTATCTGGTGGACGTAAACGCCGTGTTTTATTAGCTCGCGCTCTTTTGACACAACCAGATGTATTACTTTTAGACGAACCAACGAACCATTTAGATGTTGAAAGTATTGAATGGTTAGAAAAATTTTTACTAGATCAAAATAATTTAACGCTTCTGTTTATCTCGCATGACCGTTCTTTTGTAGATAGCATTGCAACTCGAATTGTGGAACTCGATCGAGGCATTCTACGAGGTTATGAGGGCAATTATTCACGCTATTTAGAGCTCAAAGCTCAGCAAATGGAAGCAGAAGAAAAACAGAATGCTTTATTTGATAAAAAATTAGCTGAAGAAGAAGCTTGGATTCGCCAAGGTATTAAGGCACGTCGTACGCGTAATGAAGGCCGTGTTCGTGCTTTAAAAGATTTACGAGAAGAATCTAAAGCACGTCGCTCACAACAAGGCAAAGTGAGTATGGCAACTCAAGATGCAAATCGCTCGGGTAAATTAGTATTTGATATCGAACATTTAAGCGTAGCTTACGATGACAATTTACTGATCAAAGATTTCTCTACCCTTGTTATGCGTGGTGATCGTATTGGCTTAGTCGGCGATAACGGCGTTGGTAAAACGACATTGATTAAAGCCATTTTAGGTGAACTCGAACACGGCGGTTCAGTTAAAACAGGTACACAGTTAGAAGTTGCCTATTTTGACCAGTTACGTAATGCCTTAGACCTTGAAAAAACAGTCATGGCAAACGTTTCAGAAGGCTCTGACTTCGTTGATGTAAATGGCAACCGTCGTCACATCTACAGCTATTTACAAGACTTCTTATTTTCACCTGAACGTGCCCGTACTCCAGTAAAAGCACTTTCTGGTGGTGAACGAAATCGTATCTTACTGGCTAAATTACTACTCAAACCATCCAATCTAATTGTAATGGATGAACCAACCAATGACTTGGATATGGTGACTCTTGAGCTACTTGAAGAAATGTTATCTGATTATAAAGGTACGTTGCTTCTCATTAGCCATGACCGTGCATTTATGGATAACGTAGTAACATCTACATGGGTATTTGATGGTAAAGGTAATATTGCTGAGTACATCGGTGGCTACCAAGACTATTTGCAACAACGTCCAGATGACAAAGTAGTAGATCAGAAATCTGACGTTAAAAAAGCTCAGGCAAAAGCTGAAGCAGACAAAGCCGCAGCCCAAAGTAATGTTAAAAAGGTCAAACTGAGTTATAAAGATCAGCGTGAACTTGAACAATTACCCGCTGAAATTGAAAACTTAGAAAAGGAACAAGCAGAACTTTCTGAGAAACTTGCAGATGGTTCATGGTTTGTTAAAGATGCTGACGCAGCAACAAAAGCAAGCCAACGTCTTACAGAAATTGACGAGTTATTACTTGAAAAATTGGAACGTTGGGACGTGCTTGAACAAATGAGTAAAGGAAACTAATCAGCTTTACTTTGCTAAAAAGAACGTAAAAAGAGTCTCCTTAAATTAAGGGGGCTCTTTTTTATATTGCGAATATTAAGCTTTTTTAAAATCAAAGCTTCTATATCACATTCCTATAATGGATTATATCTTCGCTATTTTTAGTATTTTAAAATAGCCTTGTGCTTGAATATAAGACTTATAAAAATAATTATGTTATATGTATATGCATAATAATATTGGAGTGATTTCGCATGCTGGAGCTTTCTCAAATTTTGGCATTTGGACTAATTTGTTTGGCGATGGTACTCACTCCTGGCCCCAATATGATTTACCTGATTTCCCGCTCAATTTGCCAAGGGAAAACGGCAGGATTTATCTCTTTAGGCGGGGTAGCTGCAGGTTTTATCTTTTATATGCTTTGCGCATCTTTTGGTATTACGGCGTTAATTGTTGCTGTTCCCTACGCCTATGACACTATTCGTATTGCGGGTGCAATTTATTTACTCTGGCTTGCATGGAAAGCATTACGCCCAAATGCCTCCCCTATTTTTAATGTAAAAGATTTATCAGTAGACTCCCCAGCTAAACTCTTTTTAATGGGTTTTGCCACAAACTTGCTTAATCCTAAAATCGCGATTATGTATTTATCTTTACTGCCGCAGTTTATTCACCCACAACAAGGCAGTATTTTATGGCAATCAATCCAACTTGGTACGATTCAAATTTTTGTAAGCGTTTCAGTAAATGCTCTTATTGTACTTTCCGCAGGTAGCATTGCACTTTTTCTACAAGAAAAGCCTCTTTGGGCAAATATACAACGCTGGCTCATGGGAACTGTATTAGCCGGACTCGCTGTTAAAATTCTTTTAGAAAATCGCCGATAACCCAGCCTTTTTATTTCAAAATCTCTTAACACTCAATTGAACAGTGTATTACGACGATAAATTCAGTTCGTGATACACTTTTGCCAGTTTTAATTTTTTGAAATCTTTATATCGTTATGAGCCAAAAGCAGTCTTATACGCCCGGTGAATTTCAATGGTCCTTTTTATTGCCTAAATATTGGGGTGTTTGGATTGCTATTGTTTTTTTAATGCTTTTGGCTATTTTACCATGGGCCATACAATGGCGTCTGGCGCATAGCGTAGCTCATCTGGCTTGGAAATATCTAAAATCACGCCGTAAAACAACTATTCGTAATTTAGAAGTCTGCTTTCCTGAATGGTCTGCCGATAAAGTTCAGCAACAAGCTCAACAAGTTTTTGTCGATATGATGCTTGGGGTGTTTGAAACCTTAAATGCATGGTACAACCCGCGCTGGTTTAAAAACCGATTCACCATTGAAGGTTTAGAACACATTACCAATGCCCAAGCTCAAGGCAAAGGTGTTTTATTACTGGGGACTCATAGCACGCTTCTTGATGCAGGCGGCTATCTTTGTGCTCAATATTTTGAACCTGATGTTGTCTATCGCCCTCAAAATAATCCATTACTCGATATGCTTATTTATCGTTGCCGTGGCACGATTTATAAAGCACAAATCGATCATGATGATATGCGTGGTTTAATTCGTCACCTTAAAGATGGTGATGCAATTTGGTATAGTCCCGATCAAGACTTTGGTTTAAAACAAGGCATTATGGCACCTTTCTTTGGTGTACCAGCTGCCACAGTCACTGCACACCGCCGCTTATTAAAAATCTCAAAAGCAGTCGCCGTGCCTTTATATTTCTACCGTCATGGGGATATTAAGAACCCGAAATATCATGTTCTGATTGAACCTGCCGTCGACAATATGCCAAGTGATGATGAAGTTGATGATGCAACACGCGTCAATAAAATTATTGAAAATCAGCTTCGAATCGCACCGACTCAATATATGTGGTTCCACCGCCGCTTTAAAACACGTCCTGAAGGATATGAAGAAATCTATTAAGATAAAGCTGTAATAATTTTAAATTGATAGTAGGCACTGCCTCAATTTAAAGTGAAATTCAAATACTATCGAATAGGCAGACCTTACTTTTTAGGGATAAAAAGCAAGCAAAAATCCTTTGTTCCGCTAATGTTACTTCCTTGTAACACAGCGAAACAGCGACATCCATGTCGCTATCACGATAGTAAATTCCAGATATAGATTTATTATTTGAGATGACGATGTATCTATGAATCATCCATCTTCTATGAACGTATAAGGCAAAAAAACAATGAAAGTGATGCAACTTCTCCCAGAACTCAACAGCGGTGGCGTAGAACGCGGCACACTTGAAATCGCACGTGCGCTTGTTGCACAAGGACATCAGTCTTTAGTTGTATCCAACGGTGGGCGTTTAGTCTCACAACTCGAAGCTGAAGGTTCTACTCACTTAACACTACCGATTCATAAAAAGTCACTTTCAAGCTTGTGGCAGATCCGGCCTTTACGCCAGCTTATTGAACAGCATCAACCCGACATTGTTCATGTACGCTCTCGTGTACCAGCATGGTTAACTCATTTTGCTTTAAGAAAAATACCTGCGAACAAACGCCCTCACCTCATTAGCACGGTGCATGGCTTTTATTCAGTCAATCGTTATAGTGCGATTATGACTCAAGCCGAGAAAGTTATTGCTGTTTCTGATAGCGTGGTCAAATACATCACTGACCATTATAAAAATTGCCCACCACAAGATATTGTGCGGATTTATCGAGGGATTGACCCAGCTGCTTTTCCGCATAACTATCACCCTCCAGCACAATGGTTTAATAAAGTTTTTAATGACTTTCCTAAACTCGAAAATAAATTTTTACTTTGCTTACCTGGCCGTATTACACGTTTAAAAGGCCATGAAAGCTTAATTGAACTGATGCAACAGCTTCAGTCGCAATATCCACAACTACATGCGGTTGTTGTCGGCGGTGCTGACACAAAAAAACAAGCCTATTTAAGTGAGTTGCAAAACAACATCCAAAGCAAAGGACTCGCAGATAAAATTACCTTCGTAGGACATCGCTCAGATATACGTGAATGGCTCGCTTTTAGCGATATTGTGCTCTCTCTATCCAATCAGGCAGAAACATTTGGCAGAACAGCCTTAGAAGCGCTCTCAGTAGGTACGCCAGTCATTGGCTGGAACCGTGGAGGTGTTGCCGAGATTTTATCTAATGTGTATCCACAAGGTCTTGTTGAAGTAGGAAATGAAAAGGTTTTAGTGGAAACTGTGGAACAGCATATTGAACAGCCTCAAGTCGTTGCCCCTGTTACCATGTTTAGCTTGAAAGACATGTGTGATCAGACACTGGCACTATATGAATCTATACTGAAATAACCTCATAAAAAAACCCGCGATCAACGCGGGTTTTTACTACAATAACAAGGCAGATTATTTATAAGTTGCCTCATAAGCTGCTGCTTTCTCGCTGTCGTATTGTTTTTCCCATTTACTAATCACAAGTACTGCAAGTGCATTACCTACAACGTTCAATGCGGTACGCGCCATATCCATGATACGGTCAACACCAGCAATAAATGCTAAGCCTTCAAGTGGAATACCAACTGTATGTAACGTAGCTAATAACACCACGAATGATACACCAGGAACACCAGCAATACCTTTAGAAGTAATCATTAAGGTTACAACTAAAAGAACTTGTTGACCAATTGACATGTCAATACCATAAAGCTGCGCAATAAAGATAGCTGCAATACTTTGGTAAAGTGTTGAACCGTCAAGGTTAAATGAATAACCCGTTGGAATTACAAAACTAGAAATTGCTTTTGGTGCACCGTAGTCTTCCATTTTTTGCATAATACGCGGTAGAACAGTTTCCGAGCTCGCTGTTGAGTAAGCTAAGATCAGTTCATCTTTCAATATTTTCATTAGAATAAGGATATTGATACCGAATATTTTTGCAGTGATTCCTAAAACCACAAAAGCAAAGAATAAGATAGCTACGTAAACTAATACCACTAATTTAGCTAATGGAATTAATGATGCGAAACCGAAGTTCGCAACAGTTACAGCGATCAAACCAAACACACCAAATGGTGCATATTTCATAATGATGTGTGTCACACGGAACATTGTTTCTGACACAGCATGAAATACGCTTAACAATGGATCTTTGGTCTTCTCTGGCAATGAAGATAAACCAATACCAAATAACACGGCGAAGAAAATCACTGGCAACATTTCGCCATGTGCCATCGAGTTAATAATATTGGTTGGAATCATTGACAAAACTGTCTGTACCAAACCATGCGATTGAGAACCAACTTCTTGAGCTGTACTCTTATATTGAGAAATATCGGTTTGAACCAGTTGAGACATATCAATGCCTGAACCAGGATGGAAGATATTTGCCGCAACCAAACCAACTAAAATGGCAATCGTGGTAATAATTTCAAAATAGAGAATGGTTTTAAAACCAAGACGCCCTAAACTTTTCGTACTACCAACACCTGCAATACCTAAAATTAAGGTAGAGAAAACGATTGGAATAACAATCATTTTGATCAGGCTAATAAAGATCTTACCCATTGGCGTAAGAACATTATTCACAATACTATCTTTGATTTCAGGCTGGTTATGTAAAACAGCCCCTACAACTATCCCTAGGACTAAAGCAATTAAAATTTGCCAAGCAAGGCTAAATTTAAAATTCTTCATAAGACAATCCTTATGCACCGCAAAGTATCAAATATGAGAGGGAGAAGACCACTAACTAAGAGTGAAACCTCAATATGTACAATAATTTCCAAACAGAAATTTAAATGCACAAACAAATCACAACTCGCCGATCCGGCGAAATAAACAACAATGCCTGTTGACGATCCAACATGTCAACGATCGGCACATTCTATTGAGATTTGCCAATTAAACAACCCCAATTTATATCTAAATAGATCAAAGCCTATATTTATTCATCAATAATCTATAAAAACAAAAACTTATCAAAAAAAAATTTTGTATCTATTTTCATTGAAAATTGCTCAGATATATTCAGATATATAAAGAACTTATGAACTATTACCTATAGTTAAATAGCTTTTTAAATTAAGATTAACTTAACAATATTTCTTGTATTTGCAATGAATTAAATAAGGTATATATATAATATTAACCCGAGTTCTGCGTCCTGCAAAACTCGGGTAAATGAGGTTGTGCTTTCAGGTTAATCGTTATTTTTATCGTTTCCGTTCCAACATCTAATCCGTGATGCTATTCCATATCAGCTTTGTGTATCCTTACGTGGGATCGTCCATTCCCGTTTCCGTGTGCCGATGAATGTAGAATAAGGTTTTTATAACCCCCTGCCTATTCGCCCTAGACTCAAATCTTTGTACGATATTGCTTACATCAATTTTTATATTCTTTTTATTTATAAGGCTGCGCAATTTTATCACTCACAATTTTTTCTTCTTTTTCAGCCTTTGCAATACCTTCTTGTATGGCACTTTGGGCCTCTTCATCATCATTTTGAGTTTGCTCCAATTCCTCTTGAACTTGTTCAAACACCCGACCAGTCTGCAAAACGACATATACAGGAAAATGATCCGATCCAATATGTGGCAACCGTTTCATTTTGACCAGACCAAAATCGGTACTATGAAAAATATGGTCTAAAGACCAACGTAGTAATGGATAATCTGCATGGAAGGTATTAATGAAATGTCGACCAACCCGTGGATCAAGTAGCCCGCTAATACGTTGAAATAAACGTGTAGTACGTGACCATGCTACATCGTTTAAATCCCCCATCACAATACAGCTTTCATCTAAGTCTTTAATCTGATCTCCAACAATTAAAAGCTCTGCATCACGTAAAGTCGAATCTTTCGCCTCGGTTGGACTCGGTGGCTTAGGATGCAAACAATAGAGTTGAACTGGCATACCAGATCGTAAAGTCACCGTGGTATGAATAGAAGGAGTTTCATCACTTAAAATAAATTTCACTTCCGTATTTGATAAAGGTAAACGGCTATATAAATGCATTCCGTATAAATTATCTAAAGGCACTGGAACGCGATAAGGATAATCTTCTTCAATTTCTTTTAAAGCATTTTCCCACGTCTTATCACTTTCCAGTGTAAGCAACAAATCTGGTTTTAATTGAGTGATCTGCTCAAGAAGTAAATGATACTTATCATTAGGGGTTAGAACATTCGATACAATTAATGAAATTTGCTTTTGCGGGTCTAACTGAGATGATCTCACCTGTTTAACCTGTTTTTTCCAGAGCAAGGTATAAGGCAAAACCATTTTAAGCTGATACGCTATGGCAGCGATGAGCACAGCAAGCAATATTTCACGCCATAGATTCCATTCGGTCGGCCAAAACAACATCCCGACAAAGGCTAATAATCCAACAAATAGAATCTGCAAACGCGGGAAATCGGCGCCCCGAAACCACCACTCATCACGAGGAATAAGTGACCAGAAACTTAACCAAATCACTAGACCAGTTAGAACTTCGATATAAATCATTGAATTTTCTCTTTTAAGATGATTTGGTTTTTAAAGTTTTTGTCATCTTTATCAATTTTGTATGTAACATAAACAAGATATTCTACTCAATAAACATGGTGTTTTGTTTCTGTAACGCTTGCAGTTGTGGACACTTTTGATACACTCAACTCCCCCTAACAATTTTAACGCACCGAGGCAAAATGACATGAAAGTAGGTCTGGTCGGTTGGCGCGGGATGGTCGGTTCCGTCCTTATGCAACGTATGGTTGAAGAGAATGATTTTGCTCATATTGAGCCATTTTATTTCTCTACCAGTAATGCAGGTGGTGAAGCTCCTTCATTTGGTGGTAAGACTGCCCCAGCACTTATGGAAGCTACAGACATTAATAGTCTGAAGCAAATGGATGTCATTATTACCTGTCAAGGTGGTGACTATACGTCTGAAGTTTTCCCACAGTTAAAAGCAACTGGCTGGAATGGCTACTGGATTGATGCAGCCTCAACTTTACGTATGTCAGATGATGCAATCATCGTTCTTGACCCAGTAAACCTTAACGTTATCAAAGATGGTTTGGCTAACGGCACTAAAACTTTCGTAGGCGGTAACTGTACTGTATCGCTTATGTTGATGGGTTTAGGTTCACTTTTCCAAAACAATTTGGTGGAGTGGATGACTGCTATGACTTATCAAGCAGCATCAGGCGCTGGCGCACAAAACATGCGTGAGCTAATTACTGGTATGGGCTACTTATATAACAATACCAAAACGTTGCTAGATGATCCTAAATCTGCAATTTTGGATATTGACCGTCAAGTTGCCGAGTTACAACGTGGCGAAGGTTTCCCATCTGCTAACTTTGGCGTGCCATTAGCTGGATCGTTGATTCCTTATATTGATAAACAGCTTGAAAGCGGTCAGTCAAAAGAAGAGTGGAAAGGTCAAGTTGAAACCAACAAGATCTTGGGTAATTCACAAATTGTTCCTATCGATGGTCACTGTGTCCGTATTGGAGCGATGCGTTGTCATTCTCAAGCATTGACTATCAAGTTGAAAAAAGATGTCCCACTTGATGAAATCGAAGATATGATTCGCACTTCAAACCAATGGGCAAAAGTTGTACCAAACACTCGTGAAGCGTCTATGACTGACCTTACACCTGTTGCTGTAACTGGTACTTTAACTGTACCTGTCGGCCGTTTGCGTAAACTTAACATGGGTAAAGAATATTTAGGCGCATTCACAGTAGGCGATCAGTTACTTTGGGGTGCTGCTGAACCTTTACGTCGTATGTTACGTATCTTAGTAGAATACAAAAGCTCATAATTTGGTCTGAATTATTCAGTCAAAACAAAAAGCCGATCACATTAGATCGGCTTTTTCGTAACTGGTTTGTGAAAAATTTACAATTTATTTACATTTCATTATTGTATAATTTTGAACGACTTTACGACTTATTAGGTCATGGATTGAGATGACTGTTTATAACAAATTAAAAATTGCCATTTTCACCATTATGTCTTCGCCATCTATTTATGCGATTACATTAGACCCTATACAAATTCAGTCCGCACCCGGCGATTTGTTATATGCAGAAATGAACTTCCAGCAAGCTGATCCCAATTCTACTTTGCAAGTCAGTTTAGCAACCCCCGAAGATTTAAGTGCTTTGGGTGTGACTCATCAACCTCCGGGAAATCTTAATTTTTATACACGACAAAATGGTCAAGGCTCTGGGGTTATTGTCATTACCTCATCCCGTCCTGTTATTGATCCCGAGCTCAATATTGTTGTAAAAATCAGTGAAGGTTCTGCAACTCGTTTACAGCATATCAAAACTGTAATTAAGCCTTCTGCTATAAAAAAGACCGAAAATAACGAAAGTACTTTATCGCCTCAGCTTATTGTGAATGAAAAAGATATTGCTTTAAATCTGCCGGAAAGTACCCGATATACTTCATCTGCTCCTGCCCTAGCTACCACTAACTCGAATAGTGAACAAAACCTGAATATCAAGTCTGGGACTGTCCCAACGATAAATACAAATTCATCTGCGCCACTTAGCGAAAACTCTTCGGCTCAACAAGTTGTAACAAGCACTATTCCTGATCAGGCAGCAACAAAAAATCAAATTACATCTGCTATTAAGAAGTCAGATGCAAATAATTCGCCAAAAACACCAGTTAAAAAGTTAGCAGTACAAAAGAAATCTGTTCCATCCAAAAATCTCAGTCAAAATGCTGCAAAGAAACAAACAATAAGTCCATCTAGAGGACCAGTAACTTCAGGTAAATATGTAGTACAACACAATGAGTCTCTATGGAGCATTGCTAATCGTATTGCAGCGAAAACCAAACAGCCAGTTGCGAAAGTCATGCACGATATCCAAAAACAAAACCAGCATGCTTTTATCCAAGGTGATGTAAACCGTTTACGTCAGGGAATCGCTCTAAAACTCGCCCATACTCCTGTCTCTAAAACTCAGCAAAATAAATCAAAAACAGAAATAACGCATACTGCAAAATCACCTTCTGGCAAAGCTAAATACCGTTTGCAACAAGCAGAAATGAGTATCGTGGCTGAAAACAGCCAAAATTCTACACATGGAAGTGCTAAAAAGAGCACACAACAAAGTCAAAACAATACTGAGTTAGCAGTAAAAGTTATGACAAAAAGAGAAAAAAACGTTACATTACAAAGGAATGTAACCAAATTAAATCAAACTTTACGGTTAAAAGACCAACGTATTCAACTTTTGAATGCGCGTTTGGCAGAGTTACAACAGCAGTTACAAGCACAGCAAAACACTCACAAGCAAAAACATTAAGTTAAAACCAGAGTTAGCTCGCTTTATATTGCAAATATTTATTTTTTAAGGGGAAAGTAATGTTATATGTGATTCCGTTCATCATATTGCTCGTGGTCGCTGTTATTTTTAAAAAACGCGAGAATAGCCAGAAGCAAGAGGCCACCTCCCCTAAAACGGTAAATAAAAAAACCAATAAAAAAGCAAACTCTAAATCGAGTAAAAACTCGCGTGAAAAAAGTAAAGTAAATGTGGTAGAAGAAACTCTTCCACCTATTCCACAAAGTAGTCCTCTTCCAGAAGCTGTACGTCAAAAAATTAAACAGCTCATTCAAGAAAAGCAATATTCAGCCGCTGAAGCTCAGGTAAATCAGGCGCTAAAAAAAGATAATACTCAACATGAGCTTTATTTATTATTGCTTGAAGTTCATATTGCACAGAAAGATGAATTTGCCATAACACAACTGATTAGTCATATTCGAAGTCTGGCATTACATGAAATAGTGACTCAAGCTGAAACTAGACAAAAAGAATATGAGTCATCAAGACAACCTGATGCTATCGATTTCCCTCAAGCTCAAACACACGAAGAGCCAAAAAATACACCAGACACAACAGCTCAGTTTGACCAGTTAACAACAAGTTCTTCTGAAGCTTCTTTTGATGACTTGCAGAAAGACTATACACCTGTAAAGCAAGAACCTGCTGTTGAAGTTGAGCCTCTGGAATTTAATTTCTCATTTGAGCAAAAAACAACAGAAGTCGACTCTGCTAAACCTGAAGATAAAATTAGCACTGAAACAGCCAGTGAAACAAATGACTTAAATACTTTAGAGTTTTCATTTGATTTAGAGTCTATCCCAAATAAAGCAGAAAAGTCTCTTGAGACTACCGCTGAATTGACTGTTGAAACAATCAAAGTTGATACAACCGCTACGCCAGACATTGATCTTGATTTTAGTAATTTTTCAATAGACAAAGAGTCTGATGCACAAAGCAATAACTCTCAAGAAATCGTCTTAGAAGAAAATATTCAAACTCAGCCATTATCAGTTGAAACCCTTGAGTTTTCTTTAAATCCTATAGAGTCTGAAGATAATCAACCGAATTTAAATGAATCAGAACTTAGCCTTGAAAACAACGACCCACTTGTTCAGGCTTTTCCAGAATTAAAACAGTTAGATGAAAATGAACTTGACTTAAAACTTGCAGAGCAATACATCAAGTTAGGTGCTTACCCAGCAGCGCACGCCTTGTTGGCAGGTAATGAGCAAAAATTCAACACAGAGCAACAACAACGTGCGAAAAATCTACTAAATCGCATAGCTTCTTAAGGCTGATCGTTTTACCATAAGCAGTCAAAGATGACTGCTTTTGTGCCTGAAAAAGATGAAAAAAATAGCCTTATTTTATATGGGTGGTACTTTTGGCTGTGTAGGTGAACCTTTAGCGCCTATGCCATATGACCAATTCTTACCCCAACTTGAAAAAGTTATACCACCTCACTTAACGGTCGACTGTTTTGCTGCCCCAAATATTGTAGATAGCAGTGCTTGTACAGCGCCCGACTGGCTACGTCTTATTCAACGCATACAACAACTACAACTTGAAGGCTATCAGCACTTCGTCGTTATTCATGGTACAGATACTCTCAGTTATGCTGCAGCGACTCTAGCTCGTTTTCTAGGCCAGAGCTGCCATATAGTTATTACTGGCAGTCAATATCCTCTCCTGAATATTCAAGGAAATGATACCCGTGAGTTTACCGATGCAATTGATAATCTATATCTTGCATTAGAGCAGGCGATTAGCTTACCTGTGGGTACTTACCTTGCGTTTCATCATCAAGTATTTCATGCTCAAACTGTGTTAAAGACACATACGACTGAACTTGATGCTTTTTCTGGTCTTAAAGCTGAGTCTGAATTTACACCTCAGCAAAACGGGCTGATTGTCCAAGATACGCAAATCGAACGTGCAGCATCTTTTCAAATTTTTAATTGGATGATGCAACCTATCGCGACCACTCAGCTCGTTCAACAATTACGAAATTTACTGCCAGCCCCACCTCAATTTTTAGTATTGCAAGGTTTTGGTACTGGAAACATAGCTGTTAATCAGGAACTACTCGCAACATTAGATGAGCTCTATACACATGGCTGCGTTCCGATTCTTACGACTCAAGTTACGTTTGGTGGTATTGATCAACGCTATGCAATTAGTGAGTGGACGAAAACTGCAAAAATTGTCATTAGTGATGCACATAGTCATGCAGATCTCTATGCAAAAGCACTTCAAATCTATTTAAAATACTCAACCCCAAAACAATGGTTCAGCCATTGGAACGAAAATTTGCATTAAATAGAGGTAAAGCCATGCAACGTTATGCAGTCGGTATTGAATTTAGCGGAGTTCAATATCGAGGTTGGCAAACACAACAGCCAGGCGTTGCCAGCGTACAAGAAACCATTGAACGTGTGCTTAGCAAAGTCGCAAATGAACCTATAGCACTTCATGGTGCTGGTCGTACCGATGCAGGAGTACATGCGACAAATATGGTGGCACACTTCGATACGCATGCCATTCGCCCAGAAACAGGGTGGTTAAGAGGCGCAAACAGCCAGCTACCTAAAGATATCTCCATTCAGTGGATTAAACTGATGGATGAAAGTTTTCATGCCCGTTTTAAAGCGACTGCTCGACGTTACCGCTATATTATATATAACACTCCTCATCGCCCTGCACTATTGCATAAACAGGTTACTCACATTTACCAACAGTTAGATGTGAAAAAGATGATTGAAGCAGCTAGTAAATTTGAAGGTACTCATAACTTTGAAAGCTTCCGTGCAGCGGCCTGCCAATCAAATCAGCCTGTTCGACATGTAAAACATTGCCGTTTATTTGAACATGGACGTTATTTGGTTTTAGATATTCAGGCAGATGGTTTTTTACACCATATGGTGCGTAATATTGTTGGGTGTTTACTCGAAATTGGTCAAGGTATGTATGAAATTGATCATATCGATGCAATGTTTGCTGCACAGGATCGTAAGGCAGCAGGAGTCACTGCCCCGCCAGATGGTCTTTATTTTATTCAGTGTAATTATCCTGAGCAGTTTGATCTGCCTCAGCCGCCACTTGGACCACATTGGCTAAACTTACCTGAGTAAGCTTAGCCTGTTCTACATATACTTATTTAGCGATGCTGTTTACGTTTCCGATATTCAACCGGTGTCTCATTTGTCCAACGCTTAAATGCGCGGTAGAAAGTACTTGGTTCCGAGAAGCCTGTTAAATACACAATACGTTCAACACTCTCATTGGTATTGGCCAAAAGTTTTTTAGCTAATCGGCAACGATAGTCAGAAAGTATTTGCTGAAAACTGGTATTCGCCTCACTTAGCTGAGTACGTAAGCGACGTGGGGTAATATTCAACTGAGCAGCAACCGTTTCTAAGGTTGTTTCTCCACTTTCCAGCGTTGAACCAATTGCTCTACGAACTTCACCCACTAGATCATAACGCGCTAATTCTTGTAGTTTTTCAATCGCAAGCTGCTCATGCAATTGCAATAATTCAGGCTCTGCTTGCCAAAGCTGAAAATCTAGAATAGCGGGATCAAAATATAAACGTGTTTCTTTTTGACCTAAACTAACCGGACAGCCATATACGCGGAAATATTCATCCTCAGCTGCTCCTTCGCTGAAGTTAAAATCGATAAAGATCGGATGAAATTGCCCTTCGGTAATAAATTTAAAAAATCTAAGGATGCCCGAAATTGCACATTCAGAGAAATGCCGATTAACAAGATTATCAGCACCGATCTGCTCGCCATTGGTTAAATAACAGCGCCCTTCTTCAATCACTAGTTTTGCATCAAAGGCATCACTAATGAGTCGCTGATAAGCTAAAGCCCGCTTTAGGCCCTCACCAAAAGTTTCACTACTAATAAATAGATGTTCAATGACCTGACCACGATATAAAGGCAAATGTTCGCCCAAATGCAGTCCGATATCTGGATCTTTACTGACTTCCTGAGCGGCAGTCCAAAAGGCATACTGTGCACTTAACGGTGTACGTGCATTCGTATCAACCTGATTTAAAGCAACTCCCGCTTTGGTTAATATTTCTTCTGTTGGCAATCCCGCACGACGAATCGCTTGATAGCCAAAGCGTAATACAACTGATGCATCTGTTAGCTGACCCACGCAGTGCCCTTCCATGTAGATACTTCATTGATATTTAGGGCCGTTGACTTTTACGCAATTAACAGTCCCTAATAACTATGATTTTAGATTAGCGTTGATTGACCAAACTGACAACAGAATTACACTTCTTTTGTGAAAAAAATTACATCTTTTTTTATTAGTCATACTTTAACCAGATGCTTGAGTAGAAGTATGTCTATCTTGTTTTTTTTAAATAAATTGACTATAATTTGCGCCTTTCCAATTTGATCATCAGGTAGGCTATGGCCAATAAAGAGGAACTCATTGAGTTCGAAGGCGTTGTCACCGAAACGCTTCCTAATACGATGTTCCGTGTACGTCTTGAAAACGGTCACGAAGTTATTGCACACATTTCTGGTAAAATGCGTAAACACTATATTCGTATTCTTACTGGCGACAGTGTAAAAGTCGAAATGACTCCATATGACCTCACTAAAGGTCGTATCACGTACCGTGCTCGCTAATTAGTGAATGCAAAAAAGCCACTTCATGATGTGGCTTTTTTATTGCGTTGTTTATTCACTTAAGCGACTAGTTTTACATCCCACCGTTTGGCATTCACGCAATCTTTCTTGCAGCCAATGGTTTCTTTCCTGCGTTGTCTGTAAACGGCATTGCACGTCTACGCTATTTCTATTTGAATCTGTACACTCAGCATCACGTTGACGTATCCATGCGAGCTGAGATTTCTTAAGAATATTTTTTTGCGCGGTATTTAACTTTACTCGCAATGCTTGATAATTCTTATTCAGATCTACATCAGCACTCGCATAGATTTTATTTGTACAGTAAATATCATCATAAGTATTGCGGGCACTATCACAGTTATCTGCATAGACGACAGTCATTCCTAAACTGCATAAAAATGCAAAAGCTATTTTTCTCATCGTATTTTCCCTTAGTTTTCTACAAAATTATTATTAGAACGGTTTGAATGTAAGGATAAGTCTAAAGGTAAGTTCACCTTCCATTTATCATAATCTTCCTTTTTTACTTTACAAGCATTCAAATCCAACCTATTGTTCTTTAATAATAAATATAATTTTTTATTGAGATAAAAATGAATATACACACCCGATGTAAAATTGGCCTACTTTGTTTGATCATGATGAATGTGAACGGTTGTACTAGCCATCCACGCCAATCTATAGATTTACAAGAGTATTTAAAGAGCTTTCTAGGCAAATCTTCTGCAACCATTCGACAAGACATCAATCTACGTAGTCTTGGTTTTCAAGTCGCTAATGCTCCACAGAAAACACCCAATCAACTCATCTATACGATTTTACGCCCATTAAACATCCCAATTCCGATGGTGACTAATGTCGATATGAGAGGTAATTCTGTCGCTATACAGTCAGGTAATCTGGGTGGCAATTCTTACGATGTGAATTTCAACTGCAAAGTTATTTTTCAGCTTAAAAATGATATTGCCGAGTCTATTCAATATGAAGGTAAAGCCTGCTAAAACATAGGCATAAAAAAACGCAGCGTTGAGCTGCGTTTTTTATAAGAAACTTTTAAGCAAGAGCAGCTACAACTGCCTCACCCATCTCGGCTGTACCAACTTTTGTCATACCTTCAGACATAATATCTGCTGTACGTAAGCCTTGATCAAGTACTTGACCTACAGCATCTTCAATTGCTTTTGCAGCAGCTTCTTCACGGAATGTATAACGAAGCATCATTGCAACAGAAAGAATAGTTGCTAATGGATTGGCAACATTTTGACCCGCAATGTCAGGTGCAGAACCATGGCAAGGCTCATACATACCTTTGCCATTTTCATCTAAAGAAGCTGATGGCAACATGCCGATTGAGCCTGTAAGCATTGCAGCTTCATCAGATAAGATATCGCCAAACAAGTTACCAGTTACGATCACGTCAAACTGTTTTGGCGCACGTACAAGCTGCATTGCAGCATTATCTACATACATATGTGAAAGCTGAATGTTTGAATAACTCGCTTGCTGCAAATCAGTAACTGTTTGCTTCCAAAGTTCTGTTACTTCTAAAACGTTCGCTTTATCGACTGAACAGACTTTACCACCACGTAAACCTGCAAGTTCAAAAGCAACTTTTGCAATGCGCTTAATTTCACTTTCAGAATAAACGTCAGTGTTATAGCCTTGTTTTTCGCCGTTTTCGAGTTCACGAATACCACGTGGCTGACCGAAATAAATACCGCCAGTAAGCTCACGAACAATCAGAATATCTAAACCAGCAACAATTTCAGGTTTTAAGCTAGAAGCATCTGCCAATTGCGGATATAAAATCGCTGGGCGTAAGTTAGCAAACAAGTTGAGTTCACTACGAATTTTTAAAAGCCCACGTTCAGGACGGATAGAACGCTCAATCGCATCCCATTTTGGTCCGCCTACTGCACCCAGTAAAATTGCATCAGCTTTTTTTGCCTGTTCACTCGTTACAGCTGGATACGGTTCGCCATGTGCATCAATTGCCGCACCACCCAATAGGCCATGTTCCCAAGTCAACGATAAATTAAATTTTTCATTTACTGTATTTAATACTTTTTCTGCTGCCCCAACAATTTCAGGACCAATACCATCACCAGCTAAAATTAAAATCTGTTTAGACATGAACTTTTTCCATTTTCCAAAAAACAAGCAGTGTTATGACGACCGCGGTGTTAGTTTTTTCTGTTCAAGGAACTCGCCTAGCCCTGTTGTTACATCAAATGGTCGACAAAAACGGCGAATAACACGCTCATCTTGCTCTAAGTCGACACATAATGGATCTGGTACAGAAACATTCAGCAAACTACCCGAACGGTTAGTTTTGTCTCGGTACATTTTAAATGTATAGCGATGGTTGGCATTAAACTGGTGAATCACATGGATTGTTTCGGCCCGATCTGGAGAAATCGGATAAAAACGGATCACCACTTCATATTGTTTCGCAGGCACAGATAAATATAAACTGTTGGTTTGCCCGAGCACTGAACCGTGCAACCGTACAATTCCTTGATGAATTGCCTGATTACTAATTCGTCGTGTTTGCGCATCCACTACAGTAATATCATTGAGTCGTTCAAATTCACAACTCTTCGCGCCCGAACAATATATTGCTGCATTCTGCCCCAAATTTTCTTGTTCAGCCTGCTTAATACGGACAGTATCCACTACATTGTACGTGCTCTGACAAGCACTGAGTGTTATTGCGCACAGGCTCAACAAAAAGCTATGAGTAACGTTCCTCTTCATTGTTCAAGCCCAATCCTCATCTAGTGCATAATTTTAAGGTGTTTTTATGCTTTAGCATGTTAGCAAGAGTTTGAACACTACGCCATGGCTATGTTTAAAATGTACCAAAAGGTTAATTTAACTCTTGGAATACCCAAGGACGAACCTGTTTAGTTTTTTCTTCATAAGCGCGAATTGCATCCGCATTTTGAAGCGTTAAACCAATATCATCCAAGCCATTTAACAAGCAATGCTTGCGAAATGGGTCAACTTCAAATTTAAAAGCTTCACCTGTTGGGGTACGCACTTCTTGAGCCGCTAAATCAATTGTTAATTGATATCCTTCATTGGCAGCGCATTCTTTAAATAACTGATCGACAATTTCTTCTGACAAAATGACAGGTAACATGCCATTTTTGAAACAGTTATTAAAGAAAATATCAGCAAAACTTGGAGCAATAACAGTACGGAAACCGTATTCATTCAATGCCCAAGGTGCATGCTCACGACTTGAACCACAACCAAAGTTAGTACGAGCAATTAAAACATTTGCCCCTTGATAACGTGGTTGATTCAAAACGAAATCCGGATTTTTTGGACGAACTGAATTATCTTGTCCCGGATAACCTTCATCTAAATAACGAAGTTCATCAAATAAGTTATCACCAAAACCAGTACGTTTGATTGATTTCAAAAACTGTTTTGGAATAATTAAATCTGTATCAACATTGGCACGATCTAATGGTGCAACGATACCTTGTTCAACTGTATAAGCTTTCATGGTTTGCTCCAGACCGAATTAAAATGAACGAACATCAACAAAGTGACCTGCGATTGCAGCAGCCGCCGCCATTGCTGGGCTCACCAAGTGAGTGCGACCACCATTGCCTTGACGACCTTCAAAGTTACGGTTAGACGTCGATGCACAGTGTTCACCTGGTTGTAATTTATCTGCATTCATTGCTAAACACATTGAACAACCCGGTTCACGCCATTCAAAACCTGCTTCCAAGAAGATTTTATCTAAGCCTTCTTTCTCTGCCTGTTGTTTAACTAAACCTGAACCCGGAACAATCATGGCTTGCTTAATGCTAGAGGCTACTTTACGGCCTTTAACCACCTCAGCCGCAGCACGGATATCTTCAATACGAGAATTAGTGCAAGAACCAATAAAGACACGGTCAAGTTGAATATCAGCTAATGCCTGACCTGCATTTAAGCCCATATATTGATAAGCACGCGTCCAGTCATTACGTTGAACATCATCTTTAGCTTGTTCTAAAGTTGGTACAGCCTCTGTTACCGGAATAACCATCTCAGGTGAAGTTCCCCAAGACACTTGTGGTTCGATCTCTGCACCATTTAATTCAACTACAGCATCAAAGGTAGCATCTTCATCTGAATGCAAAGTGTCCCAGTAAGCAACTGCTTGTTCCCATTGCTCGCCTTTTGGTGCATAGCTGCGGCCTTTCACGTATTCAACGGTTTTGTCATCGACAGCAACCATGCCTACACGAGCACCTGCTTCAATCGCCATGTTACATACCGTCATACGTCCTTCAATCGACATATCACGGAAAACTTGGCCACCGAACTCAATTGCATAGCCTGTACCACCAGCAGTACCAATTTTAGCAATAATTGCCAACACCACATCTTTTGGTGTCACACCTTTACCTAACACGCCATCTACACGGATTAACATATTTTTAGATTTTTTCTGAATCAAACATTGTGTTGCTAACACATGTTCAACTTCAGAAGTTCCAATACCATGTGCCAAACAACCAAAAGCACCGTGTGTTGCTGTATGTGAATCACCACACACCACAGTCATGCCCGGTAAAGTTAAGCCTTGTTCTGGGCCAACGACATGCACAATACCCTGACGGATATCATTAATATTAAATTCAACAATATTAAAGGCTTTACAATTGTCATCTAAGGTTTGAACCTGAATACGAGACGTATCATCTTCAATACCCGCGATGCCTTGCTCACGTTCCTTTTTAGATGTTGGAACGTTATGGTCTGGTGTAGCAACGTTCGCACTTAAACGCCATGGTTGACGACCCGCAAGTTGCAAACCTTCAAATGCTTGTGGACTAGTCACTTCATGCAATAAATGACGGTCAATATAAAGTAAACATGAGCCATCATCACGCTGTGAAACAACGTGGTCATCCCACAATTTGTCATATAAAGTTTTGCCTGCCATGTCGTCTTGCTCCATTGGACTGGGTAATTCTAATCTTTCTTCGATTATAGCCAGAGTTTCACATAAATCTAATTTATCATTTTTATAAATTAGAAAACTTTTTGGAATTAATCATAATCCCTTCTATACACATCAAATTTAATAAATCGTTTTTGTTAATGATTATCATTTGCATAATCAATTTTTAATCTTATACTCTCATCTCTATACTAAAAATATCTAAAGTGGCTAAAGAGAATGATCATGGCTAATATTCAAAAATTCGTTGTAAATAATCAACGTACCTTAAAGAAAACCTTCAGCTATTACATTATGCATATTAGCGTAGCGATGATAGTTGCATACTTTGTAACAGGTAATATCTGGATGGCTTTAACTTTAAGTATGCTTGAGCCAACCGTACAAGCATTTGCTTTTTTCTTTCATGAAAAAGTATGGGCAGCTAAAGACCGCCGCATTTCAGCCTTAGCTGAGAAAGAGACAACGGCTTAGGCTAAGATTAGTGCGGTAATTCATAACTTTCTAACTCGTTTTGCTGCAAGCATGATACGATTTTGGCTTGGCAACTTTAGCCCCTCGATTTTTCTATTCCAAGTTGAGTTGTATTATGAATCTTGCAGCCTTTGAAGCTTTTGTAAAAGTTATGGAAACAGGGTCTATCTCTGTGGCAGCAGATCAATTATTTATTACTCAACCTGCTGTAACCAAACGGATTCACAGTCTAGAAGAATATTTTGGTGTCAAACTATTTGAGTCCGCAGGCCGAGGCGTTCAAGCAACTCATGCCGCTCATTCATTGTTACCCAAAGTTAAAAACTGGCTAAATGAGCTTGGAGATATCCATCACACCCTAAGCCATGAGCAAAATCAGGTACAAGGTCGTTTAAAAATTGGAACCAGTCACCACATTGGTTTGCATCATTTACCCGCGCCCCTTAAACACTTTGTTCAGCAATTTCCTCAGGTCACCTTAGATGTGCATTTTGTTGACTCAGAGCAGGCGCATGAAAAAGTGCTTGCCGGTGATTTAGAGTTAGCATTTTTAACACTTCCCCCTTCAGGTGATGAGCGCCTTAACTACATTACCATCTGGAATGATCCTTTAGTTTTTGTTGCTGCCCCTTTTCATCCACTGGCACAAAAAAAGAATCTGACCTTACAAGATTTAATTGAATATCCGAGCTTGTTACCCGCTGCACAAACTTACACTGCTCAAATCACTTTAGCAGAGTTTGAAAAACAAGGGCTTAAACCTAAAATCACCATGAGTAATAACCCGCTTGAGTCTATTCGTATGCTGGTATCTATTGGTTTAGGTTGGTCAGTTTTACCAAAAACTCTATTGAATCAGGATATGCAGCAGCTTGATTTAGATGTAAAAATGAATCGCCAATTAGGCATGGTATGGCATCCTGCGCGCACTCAATCCAGAGCTATGCAGGAACTGATTAAAATGATGCAAGAGTAGTTGAATTATTAGCGACTATATTTTTTAAAAAGGATGTAAACCAGAACAGCAAAAGGTAATAGTAAAAATAGGATGCCCCAACCAAAGAAAATAGCGGCAAAGATAATACCGAGTAAAGTACCTGAAAATAATAAAAAAATAATGTAAATGAAGAGCTCACCAATGAGTGTGATGAAACCGTCAATCAGTTGCCCACCAAATTCTTCAAGAAGATTACCTCTACGGGTCTTCTTTTCTTCGGTCTCATTCTGATTATCCATCATATCCTCCACATCATAACGACCGATTTAAATCGCCCTTACTCTCAATGCAGCAAAAGCGATTTAAATATAAAGCTCTTTTCAAGTTGATAAAAAACTCTCATTTGATGCGCATAATTTAATTTATCAAAGCTGCAATAGGCTTCGAATTTGTTGCACCATTTGGTTTTCATCAAGCATATGATGTGGAATGGTCATCGTTAAGAGTTGATCTGATCGAAAATGACGGTCAACTTCAAGCATAACGTGAGTTTGTTTAGGTTCAGCAACGAAAGAGACTTCAACCTCATTAAACCCACTAAACATATGTGAAGAGACAAATTCAAGCTCTTGGTAACAACCAATTGTTGATCTAAAGTTTCGTGCAGTAAGTTGACCTTTTTCTACATCAACTGTTGATAAAATAAAGCTACATCGCTGCATGGCCTGTAAAAACATTTGCATAGCGGGAGTTGGCAGCACTTTTAAATAATCACGATCAGTTGCATCTAATCCCCAATCAACATCCATATGAGTTTGAATCCAAACACGTGTACCATTTCTTCGACAAGCGACTTCGGTAATCGGTGTCTCAAATGGTAATTGAATACTGAAAGGGAAAGAATGAGCTTGATGTGCTGGCAATAGAAAACGAGAATTTACTAACCACTCTTGTAAGACCAAAGGTTGATTAAACTCATGGTCACCAGATTCAACTTCTGCCATTGTCATCAACTTCAAATAAAGACCATTAATCTCTTTATCAGATGATCCCCCCTTGAAGCTAATTTCCCCATGCAGTGTCTCGCCTGCTTGCAAGTTTGGATTGTGTAAAACGGTTTCTACCGTTACACCTTGAAGACCCAAACCAGACATAATTTTATTAAACATTTTTTCTCTAACCTTTCAAATTATTTCATGTCATTTGTAGCAGCATACTTATTCTTAAAGTGCATCATCTCCAGCGAGCGGAATCTTACCCTCTGCAACTGCATTCATAAATTGCTGATAGTCATTTAAATTGCGCTCTGCATACTCCTCTGCATACCTTTGCAATACTTCTACGATCGTACTGCCCTCTCCAATATATCCCATAAGTACATCAGCATTTCCAGACTTAGCATGGGCATGAGCTAAAGCCAAACCACAACTTTCAGCATACTCATTGAAATACTCATCATCCATATCACTAAGATCAACCGAGATTTTCATATCACGTAACTGACGTACATGAAAATGCTGATTGGGGGTTGAAGAGAATCCAAGGAAGATGTCACTGGCAGCTTGCATAAGTTGCTGGCCATGTATCACGCGCTCGCCTTCATGTTTTGCTTTTTCTACAAATAACGGACTAAGAATCGATGGATTCGCTTCTTTCATTTGTAAAATTAACGGTTCCCGATCTGCATCCTGAAATAATGCAATCGCGGATCGTGTACCAACACTTCCGACACCAACCACTTTCAAAGCCACATCGGTCCGTTGATAACGATCAAAAAGTACTTGGCGATCATATTTCAAAGAATCACGATATTGCTGAAAGAAGGCATCAACATCTTTACTGAATGGTTCATCTGCCTTTGGATGCCATAATAATGGCGCATCATCCACAAAATGGCGAGATCCCGTATCTTGATCTTGCTGTGTGAGCTTCGGTAAAACAGAATATGCATTTCTCTTTTGTGCTGAATCAAGATGCTTCGCGCGTTTCTTTCTCAGTTTTCGGCATTCAGTGTTTTCTAATAAGGTACTGGCATCAACTTTTTCATACCAAACTTGTAGAGGCGAAAGTTTCGTATTTTCTAATAAGTGCTGACGATAACTATTCAACATCGTTTTAATTGCTTTTAAACCCACTTTATCTGCAAGATCAATATCACGAGCAGCAATCACAAAACTGGTAGCTAAACGCTTTAAATCCCATTCAAATGGGGCAACCAAAGTCTCATCAAAATCATTGATTCCAAACAATAGATTACGCTCAGGGCTAGCAAACCCACCAAAATTACTTAAATGACAATCGCCACAAATCTGTTGAAATAAACCTGAGTTCATCTGCTCCCAAGCTTGATCAAACAGCATCAAAGAAGGCATACCTCGATAAAATGTAAAGGGTGAAACGCTCATTCGTTTTGCACGAATTGGTTTGAGCTGCTCTAAACGCCCTTGGTTACTCCAATCATAGATTGTTAAAGCAGTTATACCTTTTGGTCGCTCAGAAAGCTCTGACAGCTGTTCTCTCGGAACTTTTTTACGTTGAGCCTTACCTAATTTGAAGCCTTCGCTTTTATTAAGTAATTTCCCCTGATAGCTATGACGTGTTAAATCAATACTTTCATCATTCCAAAGTTGTTTGGGTAATTTAATTTGTGCTGTTTTTGGCATTATTCTCTCATTTTTAAATTAGAATTTTTTATATTCTTAAACCTTTACCAAGATAAAATTTATTTTTTATTAGACATATTCATATCTACTTTTGGAACAAGATTTATAGAAAATATTCAAAAAATGATTTTTAAATATAATTAATTAAGAGTTGGAAGACCTCAAAGCTTTGCAAGCTACTCTTCCAACTCCACAATCTTAAATCGACCAGTCTTGAATTTCCCAGCTATTTTCTTGAGCCAGCTTTTCAAGGCGATCATCAGGATTTACTGCAATTGCATGGGTCGCATATTCAAGCAAAAAGCGATCGTTGATTGAGTCTGAATATGCCCAAGATTCAGATACACTGCGTCCAGCCAACCAGTCGTCGAGACGTGCAAGTTTACCTTTTTGATAACATGCCAAACCCGCAACTTTACCTGTGTATTTCCCATCCGCAACTTCAGCATTGGTTGCCAAAATTTCGGTAATACCAAATTCACGGAAAATAGGCGCAGTAATAAAATCACTTGTTGCCGTAATACCCACAATTGTATGACCTAAATCTTGATGCTTTTTGATTGCATCAAAACCTTTTGGACGCATTTGTGGACGAATAACTTTTTGCATGAACAATTGGTGAAGCTCAGTTAAGTAGTTATTGTCGTGCTTTGTTAAAAATCCAAAGACAAATTCATTATAAGCATAGGGGTCAAGTTGCCCTGCTTTGTAATCTTCATAAAATTTATCATTCATCTGACGATGATGAACCGCATCAACCAAACCTTCATTGACTAAAAATTCACCCCACGAGTGGTCTGAATCGGTATTTAACAAGGTATGGTCTAAATCAAACAACGCCAGTTTCATGAAAATTCTCGTTTAAACTGAAATTTAAGAAAAAAAATGTAAATCTATCTCCGCTAGTCGATAGAAATTCGTTAAGATCGTAGCAATTTAAACATTTTACTTTGATCTTTTCGAGCTGGACATAAAAAAGTGTTTGTCCCCGCGATTAAAGTCAACGATATAGACAATATTTAGGTAGCCAAATGATCGATTCAGAAGGTTTCCGACCGAATGTCGGGATCATTTTGGCAAACGATGATGGACAGGTTTTATGGGCAAAGCGCATTGGTCACAATGCTTGGCAATTTCCACAAGGAGGCATTCAGTTTGGAGAAACCCCTGAACAGGCACTTTTTCGAGAACTGAGAGAAGAAATCGGCTTATTGCCCGAACATGTCCAGATTATTGCGCAAACCAAAGGATGGCTGCGTTATCGTTTGCCACATAGGTACATTCGGTCAGACTCTGACCCCGTATGTATCGGACAGAAACAAAAATGGTTTTTACTGAAATTGACTGCGCATGCAAGAAATATTCAGTTAGACCTCTCTGACCCACCCGAATTCGATGAATGGCAGTGGGTTAGCTATTGGTATCCTCTTGGACAAGTGGTGAACTTCAAGCGTGATGTTTATCGCAAAGCCATGGTGGAGTTGTGTACACAGTTGCCGATGCAACAATTACCCTAAAAATCATTTATCTAGCAAATGATTTTTATTGAAAGTGCTGTTATAAATACATTCATAGTCTAAAAAAATACTGGAGTATACATCCATGTCAAACATGCAACTCGACACTCTACGGCGCATTGTCCAAGAAGTTAATGCGTCCGTCAGTTTGCATGAATCATTAGACACCATGGTCAATCAGGTTGCTGAGGCCATGAAAGTGGATGTTTGCTCTATTTATTTACTCGATGAACGCAATCAGCGCTATGTATTGATGGCCTCTAAAGGCTTAAATCCAGAATCTGTGGGTCATGTTTCACTACAACTCGGTGAAGGCTTGGTCGGTCTGGTCGGGCAACGTGAAGAAATAGTTAACCTTGACAATGCACCAAAACATGAGCGTTTCATGTATTTACCTGAAACAGGTGAAGAAATTTACAACTCATTCCTCGGCGTACCTGTCATGTATCGCCGTAAGGTTATGGGTGTTTTGGTTGTACAAAACAAACTTCCTCAAGATTTTAGCGAAGCAGCCGAGTCATTTTTAGTTACTCTGTGTGCCCAGCTTTCTGGTGTTATTGCCCACGCTCACGCGGTTGGAAATATTGACGTATTTCGTAAACCAAGTAATGGCCCTGCCTATAAAACCTTTCAAGGTGCTTCAGGTGCAGGCGGTGTTGCTTTAGGTCGCGCTATTATTTTATATCCACCTGCCGATTTGGGTTCAGTACCTGACCGTGAAGCTGAAGATATTAGTCATGAACTTCGACTTTTAGATCAAGCCATTTCATCAGTTCGTTCAGAGATTCGCTCTCTGGATGAAAAAATGCATGATTCGTTAATGGCAGAAGAACGCGCTTTATTTAGTGTTTTCTTAAGAATGCTAGATGAAAATGCATTGCCAGCAGAAATTAAAGAACTCATTCGTGACGGACATTGGGCACAAGGTGCTGTGCGCCGTGTCATTGAAAAGCACACTGCCCTATTTGCACAAATGGAAGATGACTATCTTCGTGAGCGAGTTTCTGATCTTAAAGATTTAGGCCGACGTATTTTAGCCTCGTTGCAAGAAGAAGATTCTAGCCACCGTGAGCTCAGTCCAGACAGTATTTTAATTGGTGAAGAAATTAGTACTGCGGCACTAGTTGAACTTCCTGTAGATAATATTGCTGCCATTGTTACCTCAGAAGGTGCAGCAAATTCACATATGGTGATTGTGGCTCGAGCACTAGGAATTCCAACTGTGGTTGGTGTCACTGAGCTGCCAGTTAACACACTTGATGATGCAGAAATGATTGTGGATGCCTATCAAGGCCGTATTTTTGTAAATCCTCCACGGCGTTTACGCCAACGTTACAAAGAAATTCAAAAAGAAGATGAGCAAATCGCAAAAGATCTCAAACAATACGAGACAAGAGAAGCGATTACTCCAGATGGTGTATCTGTTCCACTTTACGTAAACACAGGCCTTATGATTGATGTGGTTCGCGGTGTACAACGCGGTGCTCAAGGTGTAGGTCTATACCGAAGTGAAATTCCATTCATGTTACGGGAACGTTTCCCAGGTGAAGAAGAACAACGTGCAATCTATCGTCAACAATTGAGTCACTTTGCCAACAAACCTGTGGTAATGCGAACTCTGGATATTGGTGCCGATAAAGACCTCCCTTATTTCAGTATTGAAGAAGAAAACTCGGCATTAGGATGGCGTGGTATTCGTTTCACGCTCGATCATCCCGAGATTTTTTCGTCACAAATTCGCGCAATGCTCAAAGCAAGTATTGGTTTAAATAATTTGCATATTTTATTGCCAATGGTCACTACAGTAAGTGAAGTCGAAGAAGTACTTTATTTACTTGAGCGTGACTGGATGGCGGTGCAAGAAGAAGAGCAAGTTAAAATTACCAAGCCAAAAATTGGAATTATGGTTGAGGTACCAAGCGTACTACTACAAATTGATGAGTTTGCTGAACTTGTCGATTTCTTCTCGGTCGGTTCAAATGACTTAACTCAATATTTACTTGCAGTTGACCGTAATAATCCACATGTGGCAAACGTTTACTCGCACTTCCACCCATCCGTTCTACGTGCTTTAACTCGCTTAGTTAAAGAATGTCATGAATATAAAAAACCTATTAGTATTTGTGGTGAAATGGCAGGTGATCCATTATCGGCAATTTTGCTCATGGCGATGGGCTTTAACACCCTTTCAATGAGTTCGAGTAACATTTTGCGAGTACGAAAAGCAATTTGTCATGTACCTATGACAGATGCACAAAAACTACTTGATGATGTCATGAAAATGAATAATCCACTCATTGTGAAAAGCTGGCTTGAGTACTACTTTAAAACTCACGGTTTAGCAGATATGGTCAAATCAAATCGAATCGTAAATGTTTAATATATAAACAATAAAGGAGAGCAATGCTCTCCTTTATTTATTTTAGATAGCTTCTACGATTACTGACTATAAAAATTTCTTTTCACTCTCAGTTCTGCCCTATTTTTTAAATTAAACAAAAATACAATCGGTTTTTCAAATCAATATTGCCAGTTTAATCCATTTGAAAAATAAGACTTCTACTTCTAGTATATTTAAAGAGCGTTATTAAAAGATCTTACGTTGTTCCAACAATTGAAGAGGTAATTCTATGCATCATTATTTACAGCCTTCAGCTTATTTTTCCTCTTGTTTTTTCACCTTCATACAGTAAATTGGAGGAATAACAATTAAAGGAATCTGATGCATTATTAAATAAAAAATAATGAGCTAACATCTCAGTGAAAAGAATTTTTAAACGGTTTCTCTCACCATTTGTTCACTCATTTCTTTATTTGATAAACATGAGTTTTTAACCCAGAAGTCCAGGAAAATGAGCCCTAATACTTTATCAAGAGCTCAATAATTATTACCCAGAGAGAATATAACCATGTCAGACGAATCAAAATGTCCTTTTTCAGGTCATAACTCAAAACCGGAAGCAACGGTCGGTGGTGGTACGCCTAGTTTACATTGGTGGCCAAAACAATTACGCGTTGACTTGCTCAACCAACATTCAGAACGTTCTAATCCACTTGGTAAGGATTTTGATTACCGCGAAGAATTTAAAAAAATTGACTACTACGCACTCAAAGCTGATATCAAAAATGTGTTAACCGATTCCCAAGATTGGTGGCCAGCCGATTGGGGAAATTATACAGGCTTATTTATTCGTTTAGCATGGCATGCCGCTGGTACATATCGTATGGGCGATGGCCGTGGTGGTGCTGGTCGCGGCCAACAACGTTTTGCACCATTAAATAGTTGGCCTGACAATGCGAGCTTAGATAAAGCACGCCGCTTGCTATGGCCAGTTAAACAAAAATACGGTCAAAAAATATCGTGGGCAGATTTATTTATTCTTGCGGGTAACATTGCGCTTGAGTCTTCTGGCTTCCGTACCTTTGGTTTTGGTGCGGGTCGTGAAGATGTTTGGGAACCAGACAACGATGTAAACTGGGGCGATGAAAAAGAATGGTTAGCTCATCGTAACTCTGAAGCATTGGAAGGCAGCAATCTAGCTGCAACTGAAATGGGTCTAATTTATGTGAACCCTGAAGGTCCACAAGCCAGTGGTGACCCTAAATCGGCTGCACCATTTATTCGTGCGACTTTCGGCAACATGGCAATGGATGATGAAGAAATTGTTGCATTGATTGCTGGCGGTCATACCTTAGGTAAAACTCACGGTGCTGGCTCTGCTGACCATGTTCAGGCTGATCCGGAAGGAGCACCAATTGAACAAATGGGCTTTGGCTGGTCAAATAGCTTTGGCACAGGTGTTGGTAAAGACGCGATCACTTCTGGCTTAGAAGTTATTTGGTCGCAAACTCCAACACAATGGAGCAATTACTTCTTTGAAAACCTATTCAAATACGAGTGGGTACAAGAACGTTCACCTGCTGGTGCAATTCAATGGGTAGCAGCAGATGCTGAAGCGATCATCCCAGATCCATTCGACCCATCAATTAAACGTAAGCCAACAATGCTCACTACAGATTTGACCTTACGTTTTGATCCTGAGTTTGAAAAGATCTCTCGTCGCTTCCATAACGACCCACAAGCTTTCGCCAATGCTTTTGCCCGTGCATGGTTTAAATTAACTCACCGCGATATGGGTCCAAAAGCACGTTATTTAGGTCCAGAAATTCCTGCTGAAGACTTAATTTGGCAAGATCCATTACCGACTGCCAGCGCTATACCATCTTCTGCTAGCATTGCTGATGCTAAAGCAAAAATTGTTGCGCTGGGACTATCTGCTGGAGAGTTGGTTTCTCTTGGTTGGGCTTCAGCCTCAACTTTCCGTGGTGGAGACAAACGCGGTGGTGCAAACGGCGCCCGCATTGCTTTATCGCCACAACGTGATTGGGAAGTAAACCAAAAAGCGGTTGAGACTTTAACTAAAATTGAAGAAATCAAAGCATCAACTCAATTGTCATTAGCTGATTTAATTGTTCTCGCAGGTAACGTTGGTGTAGAGCAAGCTGCTCAGGCGGCAGGTTTCAATATTAGCATTCCATTTGCCCCTGGTCGTGTTGATGCACTACAAAGTCAAACTGATGTTGAATCTTTGCAATTACTCCTCGGCCTTGCTGATGGTTTTAGAAATTGGAAAAAAGAGGGAGTTAATGCAGCAACTGAAGCATTATTAATTGATAAAGCACAGCAACTAACTTTGACTGCACCAGAGTTAACTGCATTGGTTGGTGGGTTACGCGTACTAGGTACCAACTGGGATGGTTCACAACACGGCGTATTCACTCAGCAAGTTGGTGTACTCAGCACAGACTTCTTCACGAACCTACTCGACATGTCTACGGTGTGGGCACCTGTTGACTCATCAAACGAAGTATTTGAAGGCAAAGACCGTAAAACAGGTGCAGTAAAATTTACTGCAACACGTAATGACTTAGTCTTTGGTTCAAATTCAATCTTGCGTGCCTTAGCAGAAGTTTATGCTCAGGCAGATGGTAAAGAAAAATTTGTTCAAGACTTTGTAGCTGCATGGACTAAAGTCATGAATCTTGACCGTTTTGACTTAGCTTAATTTAGGTCAAAATAATAAAAAGCCAGTTCAATTTGAACTGGCTTTTTAAATTTAAATATAAAATTATCTAGGAGTTACACAGTTAATTTATGCCCTTCACGAATGCAATAAAAAGGATTAGCAAGCTTCGATGAAGCTTTGATCGCTTGTCCTAAAGCATGTTCTGGATCTTCCCGACCTTCATCAGTCAACTGGAAAGTCCGATAATGAATCGCAACAGAACGATGGGCCTGTAAATCAAAGTGTGCATGTAGTGCATCTTGTGGATTCATGTGGACATAGCTCATCAAGGCACGTGGCTCATAAGCACCTATTGGAAGCAAGGCAACACGCGGCGCCCCATAACGTGCATGTATTTGTTTGAAATGCCCTGCATAACCAGTGTCCCCTGCAAAGAAACAATGACCTGTTTTAGCAACAACCGAAAAGCCTCCCCAGAGTGCTTTATTTTGGTCACGTAGACCACGGCCCGATCCATGCTGTGCAGGTGTATAGATTATTCTTAATTCATGATAGGGAATTTCTTGCCACCAATCCATCTCAATCACATGAAATTCTTTTGGTAGATAAAAACCATTCCCCAATCCCGTATAAATCGGCATTGCAAATTTTTTATGCAACCAATCGAGTGTAGCCAAATCCATATGGTCATAGTGATTATGGCTGAGTAAAACACCATGAATAGTCGGTAATTGCTCTAACGCAAAACCCGCAGGGCATACACGGCGTGGTCCACGACCATGTAAAGGGCTTGCATAATCACACCATACTGGGTCAGTAATAAAGTTATAAGGTCCGATCTGAATTAATACTGTAGCATGCCCAACAAACCAAACTTGCCAATCATCCAAATCTGCATGTGGTCGATTTTGAGGTAAAGCCACAGCTGTATTTATGCGGGTTTCATATTCACTTTGAATATCAACATTCCATGTATAAGACTCACGAGTAGCTAACCAACGTAATAACTCTTTTGAGCCTCTAGCCGGTAATTTAGGTTGTTGGTTATAAAAACGTGTATCTGATTCATGCCCTGACTCGGGATGATAAAAAGGAGGTTTTATCCATGTATGCGTCCAACAGGACTGAGTCGGCAATTGATATGTTAATGTCGGCTTGTCTTTCATGGGCTTTTCTATGCTTTAGCATCGGCAGAATGGATGTGTTCAGGTTTCTATCTTAACAATTAAAACAAATTAAGCTATGGCACTTACACTTATTTATCATATAAATATCCTTTTTATTGTGGTCACAGCCAACATAAGTTGAATTAGCTTGCCATAAAAAATACATAGATGTGTTGGGTTTATGCGTCGATAATTACCATTCTTATTAAGAGCACTTGTATAACATAACAATCATAAGTCACGTGAAGTTGTCAGAGAATTGCCCTGTTTTGCCTTGGTAGGCCTTACTTTTCTAATTTAAAATGTTTTGACAATTTATAGAACAAAATATTTAGTAACACTTAAAGCTGATTCATTCTGACAGAATTCATATTTTATAATATTAATTTATTCCTCTTCATTTTTGCATAATATGAGAATTACTCATATTAATATTTAAAACATTTAAATATTTCTTTGATTAAGTAAAATAATGTATTTAATTTCTAATAATTAATATATTTTATGAATTATTAAAATCCAGCTTCCCATATTAAATACTTAATGAAAATTTAAATTCCATTTATTTTATAAATACCTAAAGTATCTTCACGCTATATCCCTTTATGCTTTATACTTCACATAAATCATAGTAAGACATTTTTTGGATTAGTCTTATGGAACTACGCCACCTCCGATATTTCATTACCGTTGCTGAAGAATTAAATTTTAGTAAAGCCGCTCTTAAACTTTTTACCGCACAACCCTCCCTTAGCCAACAGATTAAAGATTTAGAAGAAGATGTTGGTGTACGACTTTTAAATCGCACTAAACGTAAAGTTGAGTTAACCGAAGAAGGCGTAGTATTTTTAGAACATGCTCGCCTCACCCTTGCTCAAGCTGAAAAAGCAGTTGCTCTGGCAAGACAGGTTTCTAAGGCTAAACAGCAACTGTTGCGTATCGGTTTTGTCCCCATTGCAGAAATGAAAATTTTCCCTTACGTTCTTCCTAATCTGCGATTACAACACCCCGATCTCATCATTGAACTATCTAACCTAAACAATACTGAACAGCTTAAAGCCTTAAAAAAGGGTGAGTTGGACATTACCTTTACCCGAGAAAATACAGATAGTGATGATATCCAAAGCCAATTTGTTTTGACTGAACCCTTGATTTTTTTACTTCCTAAAAATCATCCACTTACTCAATATGACCGAATTCCTGTCCATGCCTTACAAGGCGTTGATTTTATTATTCCTGCTGCCGAGCAGTCACAAACATTACATAACACTATTCTAGACTTTGCCAAAACTCACAATATTGACCTCAATATTGTTCAAAAAGCAGATAGCATGTTGTTTAATATTAACTCTCTTGGTTCTGGATTAGGTTGTACTATTTTACCTGCCTACGTGGCACCTTTAGGAATCAAAAATACGGTAGTCCGCCCGCTTGATATCGAGTTACCAACACTGGATTTATTCGTAAATTACCGTAAAAACTCACAGTCTTTAGGCGTCCAAAAATTCATTGACCAACTCACGAAAGTATTTCATCTGGATAAAAACTTAACTCACACTTAATCAGAAAAGCTATATTTTATTTTTAAGTAGATGATTAATAAGAACACCTTTATAAAAAGTATAAGTAAATATTATTTTTATTTATTTTATACTTTTTATAAACATTTTAGCCCATGGTTTTGTTCTATTTTACCTACTCAGTAAAAATAGATACCTCTTAAATATAATTGAAAATCTTGGAATAAAATCCATATAAAACTGTATATTATTTTCACCATTTAATAAAAAATAATATATTTACCATGTGGTAAAAGGAGATTAGGAAAAATGGTTGCAGTATTTCAACATCTTGGACGTAGTGTACTAAACCGCCCTCACTTCTTTATTGCTTTATTCATGGGACTTATTACAGCAAGTATTCTGACATGGTTAACTTCATGGAAATGGTCAACTATTTTATTAGTTAGTTGGAATGCTTCTGTTAGCGTATATCTATTATATATTTTGCAACTTATGAAAAGTTGCGATCATTCAAAAATGCAACAGCAAGCAAAAAAACAAGATGAAAGCAAATGGGTCATTATGCTGATTGTTTTATTGGCCTTAGGCATGTGTTTAGTTGCTATTCTAATCCAACTCTCACAGCTTCCTTCTGAGAGTTCTGCAAAGCTAGGGCATGTAGCTTTAGCTTTACTAACAATTGTTTCTGCATGGCTGTTTATGCATAGCGTTTTTGCCCTACATTACGCACATGATTTCTATATGGCTTTGTCTAGAAATGAAGAAAATGGCGGTTTAGATTTCCCTGGAACAGAACATCCTACTTACCCTGATTTTTTATACTTTAGCTATATTATTGGTACCTCTGCTCAAACTGCTGATGTTTCAATTACCACAAAACATATGCGGCTTTTAAACCTATTTCACGCCGTGTTGTCATTTGGTTTTAACACCACAATTTTAGCGATTTGTATTAACGTTGCTGCTGGCTTTCTTACCAACTAAAACTTTTATTTCGAAAATAAAAAAGTCACCCAAATGGGTGACTCTTAATGGTATAGGTTTACACCAATGTACCCATACTGCTTTGCTTTAAGCCTTCGCGTTGTTTGATGGTCTCAAGATAACGAGTAATGGCAGGATGGGATTCAATCGCCCCCATTTTTAATTGCCATAAGAGCATTGCTCCAACACTTACATCTGCCGCGGTAAATTGTTCACCACATACATACGGATTTGCTTCACTCAAGCCTTGCACTAAAGCTTGATAAGCATCGTTATAATCACCATAGCCAACAAACATTTTTTGCTCAGGTGATACCTCTATTCCGAGGGCTTTATCAACGCCTGCAGCTTCCCATGGACCTGCCATCACAAATAACCAGCGATAGTACAAACCACGTTTAGGATCATCTAATGCCGGAGCCAACCCCTTGTCGAAAAATTTATCAGCCAGATAAGCACAGATCGCGCCTAGCTCATAAATCACGACATCGCCATCCACCAATACGGGCACTTTTCCAAAAGGGTTAATTTTTAAATATTCTGGTGATTTCATTTCGGTCTTGTATGCAACTTCAATACGTTCACACTCAACACCTAATTCAGCTAAAAGCCAGTCGATCACAACACCACGCGACTCTTTGTTAGTATAAAGTTTAAGGCTCATTTTTATGGCTCCTTGTTTATCGTGGATCCTAGTCTACAAAACCTCTTTGTCAATTTTTGTCAGTAGTCTGCGATTCTTGTGCCCACCACTGCTGAAATAGTTGTTGCTTAAATGAGGGGTATAATTCTTGGCTTAAACTTAGCTGTTGAATACGATCGAGTCGAAAATGTCGAAAATCCTGCCTGAGTTCACACCATGCAGCCAATACAATTTTGTCATTAAAATATCCCAAGGCAAAAGGCCATAAGGTTCGAACACTACTTCGTTGCTGCTCATCATGATAATGCATCGAGATTTTGACTTGCTGCCGAATGGCTAAACGCACCTGTTCGACTCGATTTTCATCTACAGGCAGCCATGTATTAAACGCTCTTAAAGTCGTTTGCTGTAATAAATATTGCCGATGTTCAGGTAAAACAGAATTCAATTTAGCTAATACTGATGTAGATGCCGATTGTAATGATTGATCTGGCACACTCTTCAACCAATACAATGCCAAAAAAATAGCTTCAACTTCATTTTCATTGAGCGTCATTGGTGGTAATACAATATCTTCTTTAAGCTGAAAACCGATACCTGCCGATGCCTCAATTTCTACGCCCTGCTCACGTAAGCTATCAATATCCCGATAGATACTTCGCACACTAATTCCCATACGCTCAGCGAGAACTTGCGCAGTGACTGGGTAACGGGCTTCACGGAGTTGTTGTAAAAGATTTAATAGGCGAATAGAACGACTCATATCTCTCTTCTTATTGTTTTATTTAACTTTAGTTCAGGGGGAATCAATTCCCCCTTTTTGTATTATTCTAAATTAAGCCAGATCTATTGTAGGTAACTGAGCATAACCTTTTAAAAAGTTATGAAGTTCCTGAACATCCTTGGCAATCGTTAAAGGCTGGAATTGTTGCAGCACTTCAATCGAATGAACTCCATAACCAACACCAATTCGTGGCATGTCTAACCGCTGAGCCATCTCAAGGTCATAGCTACTATCACCAATCATTACAGCACGCTCAACACTCACCCCAGTGACTGTTAATATTTCTTGCAACATGAGTGGATCTGGCTTCGATCGGGTTTCATTGGCTGCTCGAGTCACATCAAAAAGATGAGTACTTTGTGTTTTTGCGATTACACGATCTAACCCACGACGGTTTTTACCCGTGGCGACTGCAAGTTTTAAACCTTGAGCTTTTAAATCATGTAAGAGCTCTGCGATACCATCGAACCATGCGTCATTTGTAGAGTTCGCAATATAGTGATCACCATACGCTTTTAAAATTGAATCATGTAACTCAGGTGCTTCTGGGAATAAGGTTTGCATGACTTCAGGCAAGCCTAAACCAATAATACTTTTTGCTGCTTCATCTGTTAAAGGTAATTCATGCTGCTCTGCCGCATGCTGCAAGCTAGCAACGATTTGCCCAACAGAGTTATATAAAGTTCCATCCCAGTCAAAAATAACTAATTCGGTTTTTAGACTCATTTTGCCACTCTCAAAGCCTTTAATAACTGGGTCATATCTTCTGGTAACGGTGCTTCAATCGGTGGATAACCCGGAATATCTAAACGCATCGCATGTAAGCATAGACGACGTGCTTCAGGGCCAGTGTACGCTGTAGTGTGCCCATATTTATCATCGCCAATCAACGGGTGGCCAATGCTTAAACCATGCACACGGATCTGATGAGTACGGCCTGACAAAGGTGATGCATGGATTAATGTTGCATTTTTAAAGCGCTCTGCTACAACCCATTCGGTTTTACTTGGTTTACCATCTTTAGTCACACGTACACGACGCTCACCATTTGCCAACTCATATCGCAATAAAGGCGCATCAATCAGTTGTTTATCTAGGCTCACTTGACCTTTAACAATCGCAGCATAGGTCTTACGAATTTTATGCTCACGCAACATATCTTGTAGTAGTTTTAAAGTGCTACGTTTTTTACTAATCATGACCAGACCTGAAGTATCACGGTCAATACGATGAATAAGTTCTAAATATTTTTTGCCAGTCGCTGCGCGTAATGCCTCAATCAAACCATATGCCATACCACTGCCACCATGGACAGCAATACCTGACGGCTTATTAACAACTAATAGGCCTTCATCTTCATAGACGATACGGCTTAATAAGCTTTGTGCTACATTGTCACTAACAGGAGCGGTTGTTTCATCTTTTTGTTCATAACGAATTGGAGCAACACGAATCTGATCGCCAATCTCAAGTTTAGTCTCAGCTTTAACACGTTTTTTATTTACTCGAACCTGACTTTCACGAATCAAACGATAAATACGACTTTTAGGTACACCTTTTAAACGCGAGAACAGGAAATTATCAATTCGCTGTCCTGCTTGATGTTCATCCACCTCAAACCAAGTGACACTTTGCCATTGCTGTGTAGAATTCATACTAATATTTAAACCTGAAATTTTGCTAAATTTGATTAATAAATGACCGTTTAGCTTAGTTTTTTCACAAGAAATCTAAGCTTAGCCCATAGGCAGATGCTGCAAGGTTTGATATAGTCAGCGCACGGATACCGCCGTAAGTGAACATCTAATAGGGAATTTCCCTGATTGAAACCTCAATCAAAATGATGCTTTCACCATCAGCTCGGATAGGTCCTAAAGAATTATGCCGACGCCGAAGGCTTATTATATCGGCAAAATGACAAACTGTTGCGTTTAATTCAGTTTGTTCAAAAAAATATGTTACCAACTCTAGTTGGTTATGGAACGTAAACTGATACACATCAGACAAATCGCTCCTTAATGTTGCCTTCAGGCTAAAGCGTTGATGCATTGGAACTGCCGAAAGCACCGATACGATGAACATTCCGTATCAAACTTCTAAAAAGAAGTCACTTCGCGCTCAATGACAGTGAAAGTCATTAACCAATGTACCGCTCACCCGCCAGTGAAGCACTAAGGAAGTCCGATTTAAAGGTTGAAGCAGTATTGCCTACATCACAGACGAGAATCGAAGTTCAGGCTAAATGTAGCCGGTAACAGATGACTCAGACCACAAATATTTTGAGATCTGGGAAATGATCCGTCATGTTCGATGTTCGTTCAGAACCTTTAAATTTGTGCGATATGTTTGTGTGGGTCACTATTAGGTGTCACACCCATGAAACGTATGTTGATTAATGCAACTCACGCAGAAGAAGTCCGCGTTGCACTTATCACTGGTAATCGTCTTTACGATTTTGATTTAGAAAATCGTACCCGAGAACAGAAAAAATCCAATATCTATAAAGGCCATGTAACCCGCGTAGAACCTTCTTTAGAAGCTGTGTTTGTTGAATATGGCGCAGGCCGTCAAGGCTTCTTGTCTATGCGTGAAATTGCGAACAGCTATTTCCAAGCAGACCCGCGACAAACTTCAAACATTCGTGAACTCATCACTGAAGGTACTGAATTACTTGTTCAGGTTGAAAAAGAAGAACGTGGTAACAAAGGCGCAGCCCTTTCTACATTCATTTCACTTGCAGGACGTTATTTGGTTCTTATGCCAAACAACCCGAAAGGCGGTGGTATTAGCCGTCAAATTTCAGGTTCTGTACGTGAAGAATTAAAAGAAATTTTAGCTTCTTTAAATTTACCTCGCGGCATGAGTGTTATTGTGCGTACCGCAGGTATTGGCCGTACTCAAGAAGAATTACAGTTAGATTTACAGCATTTGCTTGACCTTTGGGCACAAATCCAAGGCACAGCAAGTTCTGGTCCGTCTCCAATGCTTGTTCACCAAGAAGCTGGTGTAGTAACTCGTGCTATCCGCGATTACTTACGTGATGACGTTGCAGAAATTTTAATTGATAGCGAACAAGCCTATAACGAAGCTTATAACTTTGTTAAAGCAGTAATGCCTCGTCAATTAGACAAACTTAAAACTTATACTTTAAACGAGCCATTGTTTGCTCATTTTGGTATTGAAAGCCAAATTCAAACTGCTTACGAGCGTGAAGTAAAACTTCCTTCTGGTGGTTCAATCGTAATTGACCAGACCGAAGCTTTAGTTTCAATCGACATTAACTCTGCGAAATCGACTCGTGGACATGACGTTGAAGAAACTGCGCTTAATACAAACCTAGAAGCAGCAGAAGAAATTGCTCGCCAACTTCGTCTTCGTGACATTGGCGGTTTAGTTGTGATCGACTTTATTGACATGACTAAAGAACGCAACCAACGCATGGTTGAAGCAAAACTTCGTGAAGCAACACAAAGCGACCGTGCGCGCATCCAGTTTGGCCAATTATCTCGTTTTGGCTTAATGGAAATGAGCCGTCAACGCTTACGTCCATCACTTGAAGAAGCAACTGGATATGTTTGCCCACGCTGTCATGGCACAGGTATGGTCCGTGACTTACGCTCACTTTCGCTTTCAATTATGCGTAAAGTAGAAGAAATTGCACTTCGTGAACGTCATGGTGAAGTACAAGTAGAAGTTCCTGTTGAAATTGCAGCGTTCTTACTCAATGAAAAACGCCATAGCCTTGTTTATTTAGAACAAACTTCTAGTGTTCGTGTGACTATTTTACCTCACCCACACTTAGAAACACCTCATTATGAAATTCAGTACAATCCAGATGGATTTGCACCATCTAGCTATGAACGTACTGAAGCAACTCGTTCAAGTGAGAAAGAGTTAGGTTATGAATCTTCTGAATGGCATTTAGAAGAAGCAGATCATGGCCATACTCATGCAGCTCCTGCTGCAAACAACACAGCCGGTCAAAAGAAAGTAAATCAACCAGCCCAACCTTCTGCTGCTCAACCAAGCACTCAAAAAGCAGCGAGCCCTTGTGCATGGTTAGAGAACCTTTTTGTTCAAAAACAAGCTAAAACTGTTGACCAATCTCGTTCGGCACAGAACGCTGCTGCGTCAATTGAACAAATGGTGAATACTGGCGCTGTAAGCCGTGGCCAGTTTGGACAAGTCGTAGTACCAGCAGTTGCTGAGGTTGTTTCGGCGCCATCTAACAATGCTTATATTTCGCAATCTCCTGCTAAACAGGAAGTTCGAGAGAATGTTGAAAAAGACGAGAAAGTACAACAACGTCCAAACAACAAAAAACGTAAGCACAAAGAGCAACGTGAGCAACATCACCATACTCAAGAGCCACAACAACAGCAGCAACAACCACAACAGGTTCATGAAGAAGTTGTACAGTTATCACGTCAAGAACAACGTGAGTTAAAACGTCAACAAAAACGTCCGCACCCTGATCAGCCACATCCACAACATCAAAATGATGGACAACAAACTGAAAATGCCGTGCCGCGTCGTGACCGTAATAATCAACAACGTCCAAACCGTCCAAATCGCCACCGCGATCCAAGCGTATTAAATGAAAATCAAAATGCGCCGGCACCAGTAGTTGTTGATGAGAAACAAATTAAGGTTGATTTGATTGATGCTCCAAAGCATGAAGTCATGAATACAGCCTTAGTGATCAATGTTGATCAGGCACAAAGCGAAATTATCGCTTTAACTCCTGAGCAGCCTGTTAAACGTACTGAAACAGCACCTGTTGTTGAAGTCGTTCAAGAGTCGGCTCCAGCACCTGTTGCTGTTGTAGAAGAGACGGTAACTGCTGAAGCAGAAGAAACTCCTCCTCCTCCAGCACACAACAAAAATCAACCGCAAATTCAACGTGCGAGTAATGATCCTCGTATGCGTCGCCGTGAACAACGCAACGCAAAACGTGCTAAAGCTGCGGTACCGTCTATTGCCCCATCGCAAATTCCAACTTTGGCGCAATACACAATTGGTAGCTTGATTCGTCATGTTTATGGTGAAGACTGCACAGTATTGATTGAACAGTTTGGTTTAGTTCCAACGTTTAATCGTGCATTGCTAAAATTTGCAGAACAGTACGCAAGTACTCTAGTAACAGAAGTCGCGTCTGATGCTGAAGACAAAAAGCCTGTTACTCGTGATGCAGAGCTTCCAAGCAACAAACCATCACAAGAAGCAGAGCCTGCGCCTGTACTTGCATTGACGCCACAAAAAGAGTCGACACCACGTGTTGCTAATGATCCACGTGAACGTCGTCGTTTAGCAAAACTTGCTGCTGAACAAGCTTTTGAGCAAGTTAAACAACAACACTCTGCACCAGAAGAAGCTGCTGCTGTAGCTCCAGTTGTTGAAGAAACTGTTGTTGCTCCTGTTGCTGAAACGCAAGCACCTGTTGAGTCAAAACAACAACCGCTTGAGCTTGATCAGGTGACTGAAGTAGTGCAAAGTGAAACAAACGCAGAAGAAGCACCAGCGACAACGGTGATTGAAGCTCCGGCTGTGAAACAACCGAGAGCAAAAGCCAAAGCAGCCACTGAACAAGCTGTAGCACCAGTAGAAGCTAATGCAGAGGCTGAATCAGAAGATTCTAAGGCTGATCTGGACAAACCAAATCGCCCTCCTCGTCGTCCTCGTGGTCGTCCACCAAAGAAAGCAAATCCTGTAGCTGAGTAAATCATTTGCTCAATTGCAGCTAATTTAAACAAACCTAGTCATTTCGATGACTAGGTTTTTTTTGTTATTTTTAACCAATTAGGTTGATTGCACTAGAAGAAAAGTTTTAAAAGCATGGTGAACCATGAAAAATACTGTACTTTTGCCAACGCAACCTTTTTTGGATTGATCGAAAAATAAATAGGATTGATATGAGCCAGACAACACAGACCGATATCATTACGCTTGGTGATGTTGCAACAAGACTTCCTAGCTTCATCCCCAAAGTACCCCATATCCTGAATGGTCTTAAACAGGCTTACTTAAGAACAGCAAATACACCAACGGGATTAGGTGTAGCTTTTGAAAAAGCTGTTAAGCGAAATCCGCAAGGTATTGCATTATTATTTGAAGATCAAAGTTACTCATATGAAGCTTTAAACGAATGGGCTAACCAGATTTCTCATTACTATCTCTCTCTCGGCGCACGTAAAGGTGACGTGATTGCCGTAATGGTTGAGAACCGTTCTGAACTTATTGCCACGATTGTAGGCTTAGCTAAAATTGGGGTAACTATTGCGCTTGTTAATACCTCTCAAGTCGGTAAAGTCCTCGCTCATAGTATCAATCTTGTCAAACCAATTGCCGTCATTGCAGGTGAAGAAGTTCGAGCGGTAATTGACGAAATTCGTCAGGACCTGAATGTTCCTAAAGACCGTTTCCATTGGTTTGCAGATCAGGCTACACGTCAAGATGCAGGAACAGCACCTCAAGGTTATGCCAATCTTGCAATAGAAATTGATCAATTTCCAAAATTTAACCCATCGACTACGCAATCTGTTCATGGAAATGATGGCCTGTTTTATATTTATACCTCAGGCACTACAGGCTTACCAAAGGCTGTTATTTTCAAGCACAGTCGCTGGACGCTCGCATATGGTACTTATGGTCACATTTTAAACCTTGGTCCAGATGATGTGATGTATGTAACCTTACCGCTTTACCATGCAACAGGTGTGGTAGTTTGCTGGTGTGGGGTGATTGCGGGAAGTTCTACCCTTGCAATTCGACGTAAATATTCAACCAGTGCGTTCTGGAAAGATGTTCAGAAATTTAATGCCTCTGCAATTGGATATGTAGGAGAGCTTTGCCGCTACTTAATGGATGCTCCTACTACAGAAATTGACCGTGCTCACCGCGTAACCAAAATGATCGGTAATGGCATGCGTCCAAACATCTGGGATAAGTTCAAACAACGTTTTGGTGTCCAAGAAGTTCTTGAGCTTTATGCATCAAGTGAAGGCAATGTCGGGTTTAGTAATATTTTTAACTTTGACAACACAGTGGGCTTCTCCCCTACGCCATACGCGATTATTGAGTTTGATAAAGAGAAAAATGAACCTGTACGCGATAAAAATGGTTGGTGTAAAAAAGTTAAAGCAGGTGAAATCGGTTTGCTGGTTGGTAAAATTACCAGTCGCTCGCCTTTTGACGGCTATACAGACCCAGAAAAGAATAAATCTGTGATTATGAAAGATGTCTTTAAAAAAGGTGATTCATATTTCAACACAGGTGACCTTGTTCGTAATATTGGTTTCCGTCATGCCCAGTTTGTTGACCGTTTAGGGGATACTTTCCGCTGGAAAGGCGAAAATGTATCTACGACTGAAGTTGAGAACATGGTTTGTGAATACGACAAGATCGCTGAAGCAGTGGTCTATGGTGTAGAAATTCCAAATACCAATGGTCGTGCTGGTATGGCAGCAATCACACTTGCTGATGGGGCCGAGTTAAATGAGTCTGATTTAACAGAAATGGTGACGATATTTAAAAAATGCCTACCGGCTTACGCAGTACCCGTGTTTTTACGTGTGCAGGCTAAAGTTGAAACAACAGGTACTTTTAAATATCAAAAGAATAAATTGAAGGAAGATTCGTTTAATCCAGGCAAAACTTCTGAACGTTTACTCGCTTTATTACCTGGTGCGAACAGTTATTGTGATGTCACAACTGAAATTTTTGACAACATTCAGGCATATAAATACCGTTTTTAGTTCATTTTTTAGCTAAACAAGAGGAAATCGTGCTTTTTATAAGCAATCATGCAAATGTTTTTGAATTACCTCTTGTGTTAGTTGAATAACTTGCTAAAATACGCGACATCAAAACAAAGGTGGTGTTAGAAAACTTTTAGTTATCTTGCACTTCACATTCAAACAGTGTTTGAATGTTTGTTCAGGGTCGTTAGCTCAGCTGGTAGAGCAGCGGACTTTTAATCCGTTGGTCCCGCGTTCGAATCGCGGACGACCCACCACTTATCTGTTTTGAACCTATTTGGGTCGTTAGCTCAGCTGGTAGAGCAGCGGACTTTTAATCCGTTGGTCCCGCGTTCGAATCGCGGACGACCCACCAAATTCTAAAAAGCCTCTCACTGCGAGAGGCTTTTTTTATTGTTATCTTATTTTAATTTCATGACTAAAAGATGACGATGCATTTCTTATATAAGACGTCTTTAACCCAGTTCATAAAGATTTCTAAACGTTTAGGAATATAACTTCGGTTCGGATACAAAATATTGAGAGGCAAAGATTGAGCAGTGTGTGCACTTAGCACTTCAATCAGGGTTCCTTGCTCAATTTTGTCCTGAACATCATAGTATGGAAGTTGAATAATCCCCAAGCCAGCATAAGCCGCTGCAACATAGGCTTCTGTATTATTTACACTTAAAGCACTATCGACCATCACAGTTCCATCTTGATATAAAAATACGCCCTGTTTTTCCCCTACCGCTCCTGCGTAGTTAATGAGTTTGTGCTGAGATAGATCTTCTAATTGTTCAGGAATACCGTATTGTTCTAAATAATGGGGACTTGCACAGTTCACCATAATCAAGTTGCCAACGAACTTCGCGATCAAACTACTATTCTCTAGCTGCCCCACCCGAACAACACAATCAATCCCTTTCTCGATCAAGTCAGTGATGTCATCAGAGCTATTTAGTTGTAAATGGATATCTGGATAGCGGCTATAAAAATCGGGAAGTTCTGGAATAATCACTTGATGCAGGATTCGGCTGGGCATTGAAACTTTTAGTGCGCCACGGTAATGCTGCTTTTGTGTCTGTATAAGTTGTTCTAATTGCTCATAATCAAATAATAGATTTTGACATTCGGGTAATATTCTTTGCCCATCTTGCGTAAGACTTACTTTACGGGTGGTTCTATGAAATAACCGAACACCATAGTGAGTTTCAAGTTGTTGAATTGCACTGGTCACTGTCGAGCGAGGTAAATCGAGCTGATTTGCTACTTCACTAAAGCTTTGTCGTTTAGCAACTTCTGTAAAAATAAAAAACTGCTGCAATCGATCCATTTAATTGTTCGTATTTTCTGAATAGTTAAACCAAGCTAGCATAATTGATCAAAAATTACCGCCAATCTAGACTAAAAATACATTAGAACAAGTCATCATAGGAACAATCATCATGGCAACTCATACTCTTAAAGATAAAGTTGTACTGATTACAGGCGGTGCAAAAAACTTAGGCGGACTCATTAGCCGTAAATTTGCAGAACAAGGTGCAAAAATTGCAATTCACTACAATAGTTCGGAAACTCAGGCAGATGCAGAGCAGACGCTCGCAGATGTAACAGCTTTAGGCGTAGATGCCGTTTTAATTCAGGCAGACTTAACGCATATTGATAATATCGAAAAGCTCTTCTTAGACACTAAACAGCATTTTGGTGGAATTGATATTGCTATTAATACGGTTGGTAAGGTTTTGAAAAAATCCTTCTTGGAAACCACAGAACAAGAGTTTGATATTATGAGCGATATCAACTCAAAAATTGCCTATTTCTTTATTCAATCGGCTGGTCGGCATTTAAATGACGGCGGAAAAATCTGCTCAATCGTTACTTCGCTTCTTGCAGCTTACACTGGGCTGTACTCAACCTATGAAGGCTTAAAAGCGCCTGTTGAGCATTACACCCGCGCTGCATCAAAAGAATTTGGAGACCGTCAGATTTCTGTGACTGCTGTTGCGCCTGGACCTATGGATACACCGTTCTTTTATGGTCAGGAATCTGCCGAAGCAGTCGCTTACCATAAATCGGCTTCAGCTTTAGGTGGTCTTACCAAAATTGAAGATATTGAGCCATTAGTTCGCTTTTTGGTGACCGATGGTTGGTGGATTACTGGTCAAACTATTTTTGCAAATGGTGGTTATACCACTCGCTAAAATCAAAAAAGCCGCATCTGATGATGCGGCTTTTACTTTGCTTCATTATAAAAATTCTTCTAGCACTGAGTTTAAGAAAATATGGCCTTGCTCTGTACAGGCTAAACGGGAAACATCATCTACCAGTAGTTTTCTAGCTCGTAGCGACGTTAGCACATCATTTAAACTTTCCAAACTTAAACCTGTACGCTGTTCATATAACTCAGCTTTGACACCATCATTTAAACGCAAAGCATTCATCATAAACTCGAATGGTAGCTCTTCTGCCTCAATCTTTTTCATTTGCAAATGTTCAGCTGGAACCTTGGCTAAATAGTCTTTCGGCAAACGCGTCTTTTGGAAACGATACACTCCATCTGGTCGTGTAACTTTGCCATGTGCACCTGCGCCAATCGCAAGATAATCACCAAATTCCCAATAATTTAAGTTGTGTGTTGAAGGCAGCTCTTTACGCCATGCCGAAACTTCATAGTTTATAAAACCATTTGCCTTAAGATATGCCTCACCCTGCTCTTGAATGTCTTCAAGCATTTCATCTTGCGGTAAAACGGGTTGAGTACGGAAGAAAACGGTATTCGGTTCAATGGTGAGTTGATACCAACTAATATGTGTTGCGCCACTTTCTACAGCTAACTGTAGATCGTAAAGCGCCTGTTCTAGCGTTTGCTCAGGCAAACCATGCATTAAGTCGACATTAACTCGCTTAAAGCCAGCTTGCTTTGCTTGTTGAATCGCTTCAATTGCATTATTTGCAGAATGAATACGTCCAAGCTTTTGCAAATGATCAGTATCAAAGCTCTGGACACCAATAGACAAACGGTTAATGCCTGCCTCTAAATACCCTGCAAATGGGTCATGCTCTACCGTTCCTGGATTTGCCTCTAAAGTAATTTCACAGCCATCTTCAAACTTAAGCAATGACTTAAGCTCTGCAAATAGCCACACATAACCCTGTGCCGAAATCAGTGAAGGTGTTCCACCACCAATAAATACACTGTGAATCGAACGCCCTTGTGCCATCTCTAGTTGAGTTTCAAAGTCAGCTACCAACGCTTTTAAATAGGTTTGCTCGAGTTCTGAAGAAAGTGCACCATCGGGTACGGCATGCGAGTTGAAGTCACAATATGGACATTTACGCACGCACCAAGGCATGTGGATATATAAAGACAAAGGGATAGAAGCAGGATTTAATACAGCCAAGGAGCAAGCCCAATTTACACAATATTTCTATTTTAACATGACTGCATCAATGGGCTTATGAAAACATACCTTAATTGCTTTAGACTAAATTTAAACATTCTTAGATACTGATAAAAATGATGAAATTTTCTAGCCAATTTTTCCTATTTTTACCCTTAGCTCTGGGAATCGGTATTGCCATGGCTTTTCAAACTGCCATCAATGCACAATTGAGAGAACAATTACACACCCCCTTACAAGCAGCCCTCTTATCCTTTCTTGTAGGGACTATTGTTTTAGCAATCATGGTTTTCTTCCAAAGTGCTGAAAAGCCAACTTTAAATGAAATATCAAATATTCCATGGATTCTATGGACAGGAGGATTTCTTGGGGTTTATGCAATTAGCATGAGCATTTATACTGCACCTAAACTTGGTTTTTTAACCTTTTCAGGTTTAGTCATTTTTGGGCAAATAGTTATTTCTATGTTACTTGATCATTTTGGTTGGTTGGGCACAGAAAAGACACCTGTTACATGGCAACGGTTTCTTGGTGGAGTCATCATCTTTGTCGGTGTGGTACTCACTTTGCAGCGTTAGCTTCATTTTTATATTTATAAAGAGTACCTTTTGTGTCGAATGTCACATCTTTTCGGTCTGAACTAAAACAACTCTTCCACTTAATGCTACCGATTTTAATTACCCAGTTTGCTCAAGCAGGCTTTGGGTTAATTGACACTATTATGGCTGGGCATTTATCTGCAACCGATTTAGCAGCAATTGCTGTAGGGGTCGGTTTATGGGTTCCAATCATGCTCCTGTTCAGCGGCATTATGATTGCAACTACACCCTTGGTAGCTGAAGCAAAAGGCGCAAGAAATACAGAGCAGATCCCTGTCGTTGTTCGTCAGTCATTGTGGGTTGCCGTCATTTTAGGTGTACTGGCAATGCTCATTTTGCAGCTTATGCCGTTTTTCTTGCATGTATTCGGTGTACCAGAGAGTTTACGACCTAAAGCAAGTCTATTCTTGCATGCAATTGGTTTGGGTATGCCAGCTGTGACCATGTACGCAGCGCTACGTGGCTATTCAGAAGCATTAGGCCATCCACGCCCTGTCACAGCTATTAGCATGTTAGCTTTAGTTGTATTGATCCCTCTTAACATGATTTTTATGCATGGATTAGGACCAATACCTGCTTTGGGTAGCGCGGGCTGTGGTTTCGCAACATCCATTTTACAGTGGCTCATGCTGATTACTTTAGCTGGCTATATTTATAAAGCCTCAGCTTATCGAAACACGTCTATTTTTAGCCGATTTGATAAAATTAATATGGCTTTGGTTAAAAGAATTTTACAGCTTGGTCTACCAATCGGTTTAGCTGTTTTCTTTGAGATTAGTATTTTTAGTACAGGTGCATTGGTCCTTAGCCCACTGGGTGAAGTGTTTATTGCTGCACACCAAGTCGCAATTTCCGTTACCTCTGTGCTGTTTATGATTCCGCTTTCACTAGCCATTGCCTTAACCATCCGTGTCGGTACTTATTATGGTGAAAAGAACTGGGCTGCAATGTATCAGGTACAAAAGATTGGTCTCAGCACAGCAATATTTTTTGCCATATTAACCATGACTTTTATTGCTCTAGGCCGTGAACAAATTATCTCGATTTATACTCAAGACTTAACCGTAGCTCCTGTTGCGATGTATTTACTCTGGTTTGCAATGGCATATCAGTTGATGGATGCGTTACAAGTAAGTGCCGCAGGCTGTTTAAGAGGTATGCAAGATACTCAAGCGCCGATGTGGATTACTTTAATGGCTTATTGGGTGATTGCTTTTCCAATCGGTCTTTATTTAGCTCGCTATACCCATTGGGGAGTAGCTGGTGTGTGGCTAGGCTTAATTATTGGTTTAAGCATTGCCTGTGTCTTATTACTTTCGCGGTTGTACATCAACACCAAACGCTTAAGCCAAACCTAATAAAAAGAGCCGATAAAATATCGGCTCTTTTTCACTACGCTGACTTTGCCCGTGGGCTTGCTCCAATTTGCCAGACAAAAGGCAAATCAGTACGGTTCACTTCCCAATCACCAATCACTTTTTCTTTATAGATAAGTGGATTATGTGAAGACACTGTTCGCGCATTACGCCAGAAACGGTCGAGTTGTTTGACCTGACTACTTGCCGATGCGCCTAAAGCATTAAATAACTGGCTGGTTAAATCCAGTACCAAGTTAGAAATCACCACCTGCCCTTGTGCGGACTCAAGCTCAGCATCTACATTAAACTGATGTTCTTTCACCTCTAACTCACTAAAGTGACTTTCATAAGCCTTTTGTAATGCCTCCGCCGTTTTTAAGGTAATTGCCTGACTTGCGTAGGCTTGAGCAGAAGCTTTACCCACCACTTGTAAAACTTGTGGATCATGTCGAACCAGATCACCATTACCATGACTAAAAATACGTTTTCGCTCACGAATTTCTTGGCTAAAAGTTTCTACAGCTGCCTGTGCAATCCCAGTTAAGGTTGCAAGGTGTACGACCTGATAAAAAGCGGTTTGATATTTAAAACGTTGGTCAAATGGAATGAGGTGCGAGGCTGGCAAATGAACCTGATGTACTTTTAAGGTGCCACTACCCGTTGTCTTTTGACCAAAACCATCCCAATCATCAATCACACTTACCCCTGTTTCATGGCGATAAATAGCAGCAATTACATGGCGGTCATTCACTTCATCATAAGCAAATAGGTCTATCCAGTCTGCAAAGATACTTCCAGTTGAATAATACTTTTCACCATTCACCACTAAGTTGCCCGAAGCATCTTTGGTTACTCGTGTAACGACGCCACCTATCTGTACATTTCCAACTTCGGTCCATGCGTTCCCGACCAAATCACCTTGTACAAAACGCTGAAACCAAACTTCCTGCGAATGCTCTTTATGGGCAACTAAACGGTCTTCAACAAAAGCGAAGTGTCCACGCAAAGCTTGTACAATATTCGAGTCTGCTTGTGCTAACTCTGCTAAAAGCTGGAAAAGTTGCGGTAATGACACCCCATCTCCACCATATTTAACAGGTACACGTACCGCACCTAATTTCAGTTCTTTTAACCACTGAATCGGTTCAAAAGGTAAGATTCGTTCTTTTTCTCGTTGAATTGCGCCTTGTGCAATTTTTTCAAAAACTGGACGAAATCTGCTTGCTACCTTTTCATAATCAGCGCCTACGGACAGTTCTTCTAATTCAATTTGGGTAATCGTCATCTTTATTCTCCTAATCTTATTTTTTCTTCAATTTAACTCCATGCATGACGGGGCGGATGGACGCCATTGAGGTAATAATTACCGACAATGTGATATTTCCAGCGCACCGGATCATGTAAGGTATGGGTACGTGCATTACGCCAATGGCGATCCAGATTAAGCTCAGATAAAGTGGAACGCGTTCCCGACAATTCAAAAAGCTTATTGGCAGCTAAAATTGCAACTTCTGTGGTGAGTACTTTTGCTTCGGCAACCAGTAAGGTGGCTTGGTTTACATGTTCTTCAGTCGTGTCTGCAATTGCCTGATCAATCGCATCTCCTGCCAAATCCAATACGGCTTCTGCTGCACGCAGTTTTATTTTTAAATCGCCAATGTTTGCAATCGTGTAAGGATCATCACTGGCTTTTTCCAAACCTGAGTCGACCCATGCGCGGCTATGATTTTTGACATAGTGAATTGTTTCTTCAATTGCACCACGTGCAATACCGGCATCGACAGCAGCTTGAATAAACTGTGAAATTGCTCCCGCTGGTGTTGGTCGCTCGAAAGCCTGATAAATCGGAACTAAATACTCTTCACGTACTGGAACCTGATTAAGTTCAACAGTGCCACTGGCCGTAGTTCTTTGCCCAAAACCAGACCAGTCATTAATAATATTCACCCCTGACGTTTCCCGAGGGACTAGTGCTGCATAAGGCTGCCCTTGTTCATTCACCGCGACAATCGGAATCCAATGTGCTAGTAAGGCACCAGTTGCAAAGAATTTCTTGCCATTAATTTCATAACCATACTCAGTCTTTCGTAATGTTGTAGTGAGGTCAGCAACCGTTTTGCTGTGTTTTTCCGAAAAGGCATTTCCAAAACGGATTCCTCTCAACACTAAATTAAAGAAGAACTGTTGTTGTTCTGGGCCCGCATCAAGACGTAAATGTTCAACAAAAGCCAAATGATTTTGAGGAAGCTGCGCAAGGGATGGATCAACACTCGCAATTGTTTTGATGACCTCAGCCAAGGTTCGATATTTGACTTGTGCACCGCCAAACTGCTTAGGAACTGTAATGGCCCATAAGCCACTTTGTGAGAACTGTTGAATTTCATTTAAGGGTAAACGGCGCTCTCTGTCTCGCTCTGATGCCTCTTGTGCAAACTCTTGGGCAAGTTGTTTTGCAACCTCAATTGCCTCTTCATCGGAGCGAATAATATGCGCATCTTTCGACTGCTCAAATACAGATAAAGGAACCGCTTGAGATCGTCCATGGGCCGAATTTAAACTTGTCATCGCTTTTGTTATCTCTATATTTATTTAACCTGTCATTCACATTAGCACTAAAAAAATAGAGACTTTATAGATATTAAAGCTTTGTTTATGAAATGGATTTTCACAAGCTTTTCATATTTTTTACTATAAAAATAACATTTTGTTTTTCGAAAATTTTCTTACATGAGATAAACAATTTCGTATAGGCTTTTTAAGCTTTGTCACCTATGATCAAAACTAGGCAATATTATGTTGTAGTCAATGAGGTATCGAAGATATGGCAAAGAATGCAAGTTCACCAGGCAAACGTTTTATGAAACTTGCAGGAATGACCGCGAGCATTGCAACGAAAACCGTTTCTAACTCGATTCGAAACTTGACCGCAGATGAAGAGCAAAAGCTGGCTTCAAAAACCAAATTATTTCAGGATATTGGTTTGCAAATTGCCGACACCTTAGGAGAAATGAAAGGTGCCGTCATGAAAGTCGGGCAAATTGCTTCGCAATATAAAGATATCTTCCCACCCGAAGTCGCTAAAGCAATTTCAAAGTTACAACGCCAAGCCCCAGCCATGCCTTTTGCCGCGATTCAACAGCAAATTGAACGAGAGCTTGGAAAACCGCTTAATGTAGCTTTTAAATCTTTTGATAGTGAACCTTTTGCTGCTGCATCGATTGGGCAAGTTCACAAAGCTACTCTGCCTAGTGGCGAACAAGTCGTGGTTAAAGTGCAATATCCGGGTGTTGATGAAGCCTGTGAAAGTGACTTAAAACAAGTACGTTTAGCCCTTCGCTTAATGGGTGTACTTAAAATTGATAAAAAGTTGCAGGATCAGCTTTTTGCAGAAATTCAGGATAGCCTTTCAGCAGAGCTCAATTATGAAATTGAAGCTCAAAATCTTGAGGTCTTTAAAACATTCCATAGCCAGTTAGATGACAAAATTATCATTCCAACTGTTTATAAAGATTACTCTTCTAGACGTATTTTGACCCTAAGCCTCGAACAAGGTGACAGTATTGAAACTGCAAGTTCTTGGCCGCTCGAAATTCGAAATACAATTGGAAACCGCCTAATACGTGCTTTAGGTCAGGAAATGTTCTTTTTAAAACGTTTTCACTGTGACCCTCACCCTGGAAATTTCGCTTTCCGCCAAGATGGTAGTGTAATTATTTATGACTATGGCAGTGTTAAAACACTTTCAAATGAAATCGTTCAGCACTTCAAGCGTTTAGTGAATGCAGCTCGCCATGAAAATATTGATCTGATTGAAACAGAGCTACTCGAACTACACTCCCTTACTGAAAAAGGCAAGTTCCCAAGTGATCTGTATAAGCTATGGATTGAAGTGTTATTACGCCCGCTTAATACCACTTATGATTTTGCCGAGAACTCATCACATCATGATGGCATGTTACTTGTGAAAAAATCTTTGAAATATTGGGATGTCTTTAAACCTTCACCAGATACGCTGATGGTCAATAGAACCATTTCAGGACACTACTGGAACCTGATTCACTTAAAAGTACATGACAATCTCAGTGATTTATTTGAAGAACTGGTCCCGCCATCTAGCTAATTAAATTTTAAGTCAGTGTGACCTTTAGGGGGTACATTGACTTTTTAATTGTTATGTTATAACATTTCTTTAATCAAAAATAATTTAGGACAATCTCTCATGCGTAAAGATATTCATCCTGCTTATCAACAAGTGTTATTTCATGATACCAATGCAGATGTGTACTTCTTAATTGGCAGTACTCTCCAGACGAAACAAACTAAAGAATATCAAGGTCAAGTCTATCCTTATGTCACCCTTGATATCTCAAGTGCATCACACCCTTTCTACACAGGTGAAGTACGTCAAGCAAGTAACGAAGGCCGTGTTGCAAGCTTTAATAAACGTTTCGCTCGCTTTAATCGTAAGAGTTAATCTTACGTTAAGGTTTGATCAATACACTTAAATCATTGGAAGCCTAAGACTATCTCCTCCACTTAGGCTTCTTTTTTTATGTCCGTTTTTTCGATCTTTTTATGTTGTGTATAAAAGAGAACTTATCCACAACTTATGTAAAAACTATTCTTATTTTTCTACAACTCATCATTTTTTTGTATTCGCCAAGCTTTCAAAGCTTCTATTCGATGCTATGCTTAAACCCTCATTTGATAGGAAGTTTAAGATAATGGCACAAGAGTTACTTGCCCAATTACAAGCAGGCACAGCAAAATTTTCAGACGTTTTAGCTCATATTGAAGCACGCTACCAACATACTCCAACAGCTTTTCAAAATGGTGCACAGCATAACGCTGCTACTGAAAATCAAGGCAGTGCAAAAGTTTTCTCTTTTGCCAAATTACAAGATTTAGACCAAGCACAAACTTTAAGTTTATTTGCAGAACACTATGCATCTGTATTGGCTACACCAGAGGGAACTGATCACCAAAATATCCGTCAATTTATGCAAAATGGTTGGGATGGTGTGAAGTTTGAAGGTCAGGCTTTAGCTGAAAAAGCTTAATCATTTTTTTTAGCACAGCCTCAAATTATGAGATTTTCTAAAGCCTATTAATAGGCAATGCCTCACTTTTGAGGGCAAAAGTGACAAAACCCTTTGTCTCGCTGATGCTACATCCATGTAGCACAGCGAAACGACGGCCTCCATGCCGTCTGTCACGATAGCAAATGACTAATTATTAATTAAACTATTTGATTAATCTCTTATATTCGATACTCGGGAAGTCATCAACAGCCTGACTCAAATCAGCCATATAATGTTTTTGCGAAATATTTGATAATTGTAAACAGATAACAGGTTCTGTTGATGAAAATGGTTTTGCCTACTTTTGCCAAAACAAAAGTAGGTCGAGCCGAAGGCTAATCCAGACATAAAACCTTATTGAAAAGACTCCACAGTAAACATTTAACTGAAACAAATACTCAGTTTCCAGCTACCCAATAATAAGTCGCTAACCCCAAACACGTAAAAATTAATGACCCAATTAAATGAATAGAAATCCCCAACATCGCCATTCCCAATTTACCACTTTGCAACAACGTGACGATCTCAATTGAGAACGTTGAAAAGGTGGTTAAAGCACCACAAAAACCAGTAATCACAAAAAGTTTATAGTTTGGACTTAAATCACTATGGGCAAAGTAGGCAATCGCAAAACCAATAATAAACCCACCTACTAAATTAACGGTGACAGTACCCAGTGGAATTTGAGGATAGATCGGATTAAGTTTTAAGCCTAGAAACCAACGTAACCACGCCCCTAGAACGGAACCTAAAGCAATTGAAAGTAGAGAATAATACATAGGACCACCCCTTTAGATAGACGCTAAAAGAGTAAAAAAGCATGAAGGTAAATGTGACATGGCGTACTCCAAAAATAAGCAAAGTACGCAATAACCTACGTACCCAGCGATATAAATACATGAGGGTAACGTAGGCATCATTAGCCAATACGGCGGTTTTGCAAGGGAAGAATGCCATCTCCCTATTTTGATTATATTAGTCCATCTAAAAGTTGATTGAAATATACTTTTTTAAATCATGGACGTTCAGCATACTGCGGCAAATCATCCAGAATACAGTCCCACTCTGCTTTTGAAGCAGCAAAAAGATGTAATGTCGGTTTTTGATCTAATAGTGTATCCAGAGTACCAATTCTTAAACGATATAGTTCAGGCTGTCCATCACGCGAGCTAATCAAAGGTGAACCACATTCACTACAGAACCAACGATACACACCTTCCACAGCAAATTTTTTGACTAATTCTTCGCCTTGTGTAATTTTAAAATCTGCACTTTTAATAGGAGCATTCGTGGCAAATGCTGTGCCATTGGCTTTTCGGCATCGTTGGCAGTGACATTGAATAATATCTCCGATATCGCCTTTAATTTCATAGCGAATACCTTGGCATAAACAACTTCCCTGATAGACTGGTGATGCTTGAGACATGTGATCGCAACTCCGACTATTATTGATCGCTCAAAAATAACACTTTTCACCTATCAAACATAGCGCCAAATGAAGCACTTATCGCTCCAAGAATGAACGCACACCCTCTCCCGCGGCTCGCCCTGTGGCAAAGCATGCTGTAAGCAAATAACCACCTGTAGGTGCATCCCAATCTAGCATTTCACCGCAGCAAAACACCCCTGATATTTCTTTGAGATTTAAACTTTCGGACAGTGCTTCTTGCTTAATGCCTCCTGCACAACTAATCGCTTCTTCAATGGGTCTAAAGCCATCCAACTTGATTTGAAGCGCTTTGATTTGCTGAGCCATAGCGTCTGGTTGGCTCCATAGCGCTTTATCAACCACTTCTCTGATTAAGTTAATTTTGGCTGTATCTAATCCTGCTTTACGCCAGATATTGGTCAGAGATTGTTTCTTACCACCCTGTAATTTTTTAACTAACTGTGACAACTCTACATCAGGCAATAAATCTAAAAATAGATTTAAGCTTTTCCCTTGTTTTTGCTGTTCTCGTAAGGCACGTCCGAGTTTATAAATAACCCCACCTTCTAAACCATAGTGAGTAATCACAATATCACCATGTGTAATTTGGCTAGGATCGACCCATGCATGGACGCGTTTTAAGGGCTCACCAAAACAACTTTCCATAAAAGTAGACCAAACATGCAACACCCCTGCATTGCTTGGCTGGAAAGGCTCAATACTAGATTGATGAATCCATTGCTGCCATGCACCGTCACTACCTAATTGTGACCATGACATAGCCCCACATGCCAATACCACAGCATTATATTGCTGGGTAAAAGTTTCAGTGTTTTGATTATTCTGATTTTGCAAAGTCACTGTTGTACCTTGCAAATCAAGACAATGATGACGATAAAAGAATTTAACTTGCTGCTCTGCCAAGCGTTTTAGCCAAGCACGTAATAGAGGTGCAGCTTTCATTTCGACAGGAAAAATACGACCAGAGCTTCCCACATAAGACTCAATTCCAAGACTTTTCATCCAGTCTTGAATCCAGACGGCATCCCACTTTTCAATCCAAGGTTTTAGCCATTCTGAACGGTCGTAACGCTCAATAAACTGTGCTAATGGTTCAGCGTGTGAGATATTTAACCCTGTTTTACCCGCCATAAGAAACTTACGCGCAGCAGATGGCTTTTGCTCATACACATCAATATCATAAGCATATTGGCTTAATACTTCAGCAGCCATAAGACCTGCTGGGCCTGCCCCAATAATAGCAACCCGCTTATTCGCCATGTGTTTGCCCTTGCAGCGGTGCAAACTCATCAAAACGTGTGCTGTAGCCTTCTGGCTTGGTCATAATGAGTTGCTGACAAAGCTCTCCACGTTCCAAATACTTAATTTCAAAATGAGTACGTGCAGAGGTTTGGGCAATTTTTTCTTTTTGATAAGGCAGCTTCCACACATGAATTAACTGCTGTTCTGCTTCTTCAATATATTCAGGAATATTACTTGCCAATGTAATGGTTCCACCTGTTTGCAGGCGTGAGATTAAGAACTCAAAAAATGGCATATTCAACCAACGCTGTGCCGGATTATGTGGTTCTGGATTTGGATAGAGAATAAATAAATGTTCAACTTGAGCAGGGTGTAGAGCGTGTACAACCCAAGGTAAAGCATCTGCATGTACAGGTACCAAATTATCTCTTGGTTCCAAACCATGCTGTTTTTGCATTGCCAAGAATTTTTCTCGGGTTCGTTCAATTGCATATAACGTATGCTGCGGCTGTTGCCCGCTAAAGAGCAAAGCATGTTTACCCTTGCCAGCACCAATTTCAACACAAATCGGTGTATTTTCAATTGGGGTAAAATCACGAGGCGCTTGCATACGTTGTGCTTGAAATTGACGAATCGGCATAATCACATCAAACTAAATAAAAATCGGCATAAGTCTAACAAGTCACCTGACTTTTGCCTAATCTATTTCTCTTCACTTTGAGGATATCGCTATATGCCACGTACATTTCCCTGCCCACGTTGTGGTGGACCAAGTGTTTGGGAAGGTAATGAGTTTCGTCCGTTTTGCTCAGAACGCTGTAAATTAATTGATTTAGGCGCTTGGGCAAACGATGAATATAAATTGCCTACCCAAGATGCTCCTCAGCAAAACAAGGGTAGTCAAAATGAAGATGATTATGAGGATTAACCTGCTTTACCAGCGACAAACGGGTTAAATTGTTTTTCATAGCCAATGGTACTCATCGGACCATGTCCAGAAATAAACTGAGTATCATCTGGCAAACTAAAACATTCACGTTTAATCGATTCAATTAACTGATCATGATTGCCACGCGGGAAGTCTGTTCGTCCAATCGAACCTTTAAACAGAACATCGCCTGTCCAAAGTAAGCCATGATTTTTATTATAGAAAACAACATGTCCTGGTGTATGCCCTGGTGCAAAGCGCACCTCAAACTCATCTTCACCAAGTTTTAGCACTTCGCCACCCTCAAGCCATTGATCGACTTTAACAGGCTGCGGAATTGGGAAACCATACCGTGCTGAAACTTCCTGAATCATGTCTAACCAGAATTGATCTTCTTTATGTGGACCAATAACAGGAACGCTCCATTCTTTAGCAAGCTCACCCACCGCTCCTGCATGGTCTAAATGCCCATGAGTCAGCCACAGGGCCTTCACTTTTAAACCTAAGGCTTCTACTTCTTTTTTCAAAACAGCAGCGTCACCACCAGCATCAATCAAAACTGCTTCTTTCGTTTCACTGTCCCAAACAAGGGAACAATTTTGAGCAAATGCAGTAACTGGAACAATTTTGACTTGCAGCATAAAAACCTCTGGCTAAAACACAATTAACGGTGGGCTAAGGTATAAGTAAGGGCATCAAGATTAGCCTGAACTAAACCTGCAAGCAAATCAATATGAGCCTGATCGCTATTTAAAGCCGGAATATAAGCATAGCTTCCACCGCCTGCTTGTTGAAATAGTTCAGCATTTTGAATCGCTAATTCTTCAAGCGTTTCTAGACAATCGGCAGAAAAAGCTGGACTTAACACCTGAACAGACTTAACACCTTGCTGCACCCAATCTTGTAGCAGCTGGTCGGTATAAGGTTTCACCCATTCTTGTTTTCCAAAACGCGACTGGAAGCTAATTGCCCATTCATCATCATTTAAATGTAAGACTTCGGCCACCAGCTTTGCTGTGATGCGACAACGGTCTGCATAAGGGTCACCTTTGTCTGCATATGGCTGTGGAATTCCATGAAATGACATCAATAGTTTTTCAGGTTTGCCATGCTGCTCTTGGTAAGCTAAAACGCTTTCTGCCAATGCCTGAATAAACATTGGATGCTGATAATAGTCTTTAATAATCGTCAGCCCGGGCAAATTCCGCTGTTTAGGAATCCAATTGGCAAACGCGTCGTATAACGGCGCTGTAGATGTTGCGGAATACTGAGGAAACAAAGGCAATAAAATGACATGCTCTTGCGGATTAGTTGCTAGTTTTTCTAAAACTGCATCAATCCCCGGATTTCCATAAGTCATTGCAGGTAAAACAGTTAAATCAAACTGTTTATTTTCACGCTCTAAATAAGCCTGCACACGTTGAGTTTGCTCAAACACAATTTCACGCATTGGCGAATCTGCGGACCATACCGAAGCATACGCATGCGCCACTCTTTTCGGGCGAAAAGGCAAAACAAACAGATTTAAAATTATCCACCAGATCAGTTTCGGTATTTCAATCACGCGTGAATCAGATAAAAACTGTTTTAAAAAACGGCGCACCGCAGGCACAGTCGCCTCATCTGGTGTGCCTAAATTCGCTAAAATGACAGTAACTTTCGGTTTTTGTTCAAACGACATGTGTAAATGCCTTTCAGTTCATCTTATGACACTAATGTAACAGTTTTCATTGTCATATATAAATTGAATCGCTCTAAGCTTTTAATCGAACGCCCCGATGATTCCATTTATAGCTCAGCAATATCTTTTGAGCTTTAGTAGTTAGTTTCCATAAGCCATATGATTGTTCAGTTTGAGTTGGAACAATCCAGCCTTGGGATTGCATTTGATTTTTAATTTGGAACAGTGCCTTATGATTAATCTGCGCACAGGCAACCGCATGCGCACGAGGTAATTCCTGACGAGCATCCTCTAAGCCAGCCTGATTTAAATATTCATTCAGACAAATTCCAAAATTCTCTTCTGGCACCGCTGTTTCAAAACGCTTTGCCAGCACGCTTAACAATTGAGACCACGTCATTTGCCTCTGTCGTTTAAGCTCTTTAAAGTTGCCATCCTGAAATGCTTGAATCTGATATTCAAATGCAAAAATATCTTGTGGTGCAACTTCGTTTAACTGTGTAGATGGCTCGGTTAGTCGCTGTTCTAACTGTAAAATTTTACTTCTTAATAGCTTAATTTCGTCTTCTAACTGATGAGCTTGATGTGCAGGAACCCAGCCTTGTCCCCCATATTGCTCAACCATTAAAGGGATATTTAAACGGACAGCCAACTCCAGTTCACGTGGGGTTTTAAAGTAAAAAATATGCTCTGCTTCGTGTAATAATTTTTTTCTAAATGCGAGAAATTTATCTTTAAGTTGTGGATGGATTTCTTGTAAATCTATTTCACGGTTTTCTGGCTGTTCATGCATGAAAACAATAATAGGTTTCGCCTGACTTAACGCATATTCATATTCTAAAGACAGATAACTCACACCAGAAATCGCTTGTTCTCCATACTGGCTGCCTAAAAGTAGGATTACATAATCACATTCATCAATCTGTCGACGTGCAAGTGTAGTGGTTAAAGGTGTTCGATGCTCTAATCCCCAAGCAAAGAAACCCATCCCCACCAAAGTTTGAGACAAAACCATTCGCTCTGACTGCATATCGCGGCCAGACGTTGAAATAAAAATCTGATAGCGTGTATCGAGCATAACAATACCCTTTCGCTCCATGACCTGTACTTGACTTAATATCAGCCAAGATCATGAACCGCCCCAAATAAAATAATAAATCTAAAAAACACTACTTTCTAAACGATGCAAAAAAACTAGTTCAGATTATGAAGTGTCCAAGTTAACTCTTGTGGAATCATATGTTGTAAAACAGGTTGCAGTGCCTCAGCATTATTTCCACTGACATAACATTCAATACGTGCAACATTCTGACCTATTTGGTCACATAATAACGCATTTTTTATTAAAATACGGGCTGTTTGTCGGGCTACTGCTAATCCCGAATCGACCAGTGTGAATTGGTTATCAAAAAGATGATGAATTGCTTCATTTAAGAAAGGATAATGAGTACAACCGAGCACTAAATAGTCTGCACCTTGCTCAGCGGCAGGCTGTAAAACCTCTTTTAATGCGTTTAAACATGCCTCTCCCATTTGCTGCCCTGTTTCCACACAAGGAACAAGTTCGAGGTTGGTTAAAGTCATCACTTTAACACCTGCTGGAACAGCAAACTTTTCAACAACATCTTTAATGAGTTGTCCTCGAAAAGTAGCAGGTGTCGCCAACACGGCAACCACTTTAGAGCGTGTTTGCAATACGGCAGGTTTTAATGCTGGAACTAACCCAACAATTGGGAAGTGTTCACCATAATGCTCGCGTAAATGGTCAAGACTAAATGCTGAGGCGGTATTGCATGCTACAACCGCAATTTTGCAACCCTGACGGTATAACCAGTCAACAGCACGCGCCGTGAGTTCCCTAATTTCGTCATCGGAACGTGGGCCATAAGGAACGTAGGCAGTATCGGCATAATACACAATACGTTCGTTTGGCAAATATCTGGCAATTTCTGCTGCAACTGACATTCCCCCAATTCCCGAATCAAAAATACCAATTGGAGCATCTGCTGATGCGTTAGGCATAGGTTCTAGATCGGTAAATAGAGGTTGTATGGCTGTCATGGCTGTACTGAAGTGTCGGAAATTTTCACTTCCTAAAGCTTAAACCTCAAGTGCCTAATTGCAAGAGCAAATTACCACTTTTTAACTCTAAAATGGTTTCACCATTATCATTTTCGATGAGTGTTCCATAGTTCACTAAATGATAAAAAGACTGACGTTGAATAAGGGCGTTAATTCCAAAACGCACATGCACATAAGGACGTAGTTCCCCGTCATATTCACGCATAAAAATTGGATGTTCAGCATCGACCAAAATCACATCTTGATTAGTCGTGGTCAGTTGTAAAAACTGATCACCTGAAATTTCAACCTGATCTACCTGATTGACTAATAAAGGTTCATCTTCGACCTCAATTTCAATTTGTTCTACGGGGGTTTTCAGGTAGAATTTACCCTCTTCTTTCCATAGGACTTTGGTAAATAGATCTAATAGGGCTTGGCGCTTAATCAATTGACCTTCGTGCCACCATTCTCCATTGGCTTTAACCGTCAAATCCATTTTGCCGCAATGCTTTGGATGCCACTGCTCTAAAGGTGGAATTGACCTTTTGTGACTTTGCTGTACACCTTTTAAGTATTGTGCAATGTTCATTAAGTTTTTATCATCAGATAACGGTATTTTTCCCATATCCGATGGGGAATTATTTTGATTTACCATAGTTTATGCCTTGCTGACGAAAAAATATGACGACTCAGCCAATTGGCTAGATCATGGTTTAAAACTATACTAGCCAAAACGATAAAAGGCACAATAGCATATTTGCGCCTATGGATTAAAACACTCACGGCAGCACCGAATTTCTGAATATGACGGTTGCCACCTTTAAGTATTGAGGAGTCCTACATGGAACACATCGAACGTGAATCGATGGAGTTTGACGTTGTCATCGTAGGTGCAGGACCTGCAGGTCTATCTGCTGCGATTAAGATCCGTCAATTAGCGATTGAAAATAACTTACCCGATCTTTCTGTTTGTGTAGTTGAAAAAGGCTCTGAAGTAGGTGCGCATATCTTGTCTGGTGCTGTGCTTGAGCCACGTGCCATCAACGAACTTTTCCCGAACTGGAAGGAAGAAGGTGCGCCTTTAAACGTACCTGTAACTGAAGACAAGACTTTCTTCTTGCTTTCAGAAACAACATCTAAAGAAGTGCCTCACTGGATGGTTCCTAAAACCATGCATAACGATGGCAACTATGTTATCTCTTTAGGTAACGTGGTTCGCTGGTTAGGCCAAAAAGCTGAAGAATTAGAAGTATCTATCTTCCCTGGCTTTGCTGCATCTGAAGTGCTTTACCACGAAGACGGTACTGTAAAAGGTATTCAAACTGGTGACATGGGTATTGGTAAAGATGGCGAACCAACGCATAACTTTACACCAGGCTATGAACTTCACGCTAAATACACCCTCTTTGCTGAAGGTTGCCGTGGTCACTTAGGTAAGCGCCTGATTGCTAAATATAACCTCGATAAAAATGTTGATCCTCAGCACTACGGTATCGGGATTAAAGAGCTTTGGGAAATCGACCCTGCAAAACATAAACCGGGCTTAGTCATGCACGGTGCAGGCTGGCCATTGGCTGAAACAGCTTCTTCTGGTGGCTGGTGGTTATACCACGCTGAAAATAACCAAGTAACTTTGGGTATGATTGTGGACTTGTCTTATGAAAATCCACATATGTATCCATTTATGGAAATGCAGCGCTGGAAAACTCACCCACTGATTAAACAGTATTTAGAAGGTGGTAAGCGTATTTCTTACGGCGCACGTGCTGTAGTGAAAGGCGGTTTCAACTCATTGCCTAAATTGACTTTCCCGGGCGGCTGCTTAATTGGTGATGATGCAGGTTTCTTAAACTTTGCAAAAATCAAAGGCTCACACACTGCCATGAAATCAGGCATGTTATGTGGTGAAGCTGTATTTGAAGCCATTGCTGCCGGTGTAGAAAAAGGCGGAGATCTTGCCATCGCACGTGTTACTGAAGGCGAAGATTTATTCACTAAAGAATTAACTTCATACACTGATAAATTTAACAACAGCTGGTTAAAAGAAGAGCTTTACAACTCTCGTAACTTTGGTCCAGCAATGCACAAGTTTGGTCAGTGGATTGGTGGTGCATTTAACTTTATCGACCAGAATGTCTTTAAAGTGCCATTTACGTTGCATGACTTAAAGCAAGACTTCGCTGCATTGAAAACGGTTGATGCAACCAGCTTCAAGCCAAACTATCCAAAACCAGATGGCAAGTTGACTTTTGACCGCTTATCTTCTGTGTTTATTTCAAACACTGTTCATGAAGAAAACCAGCCAGCTCACTTGAAGCTGACTGATCCTTCAATTCCAGTGAATGTGAACTTACCGAAATGGGATGAGCCTGCTCAGCGCTACTGCCCAGCTGGTGTTTACGAAATCATGGAAGATAATGATGGTTCTAAACGCTTCCAGATTAACGCAGCGAACTGTGTTCACTGTAAGACCTGTGACATTAAAGACCCATCTCAAAACATCACATGGGTAACCCCAGAAGGTGGTGGTGGTCCGAATTACCCTAATATGTAATTCCTTGCGACACGGCAAAGCGTTGCTTTGCTAGCCGTGTCTCATACCCGAACATGTAATACAAAGAAGCCCCGATTATTCGGGGCTTCTTATTGGAATTCGCTTATTGAAAAGGCGGTATTTTTGCTACGTTTAAATTAAGATTCTTTTTATAAAAAATAAATGTGCCTAACAAAAATAGGCCAAGAAAACCAAAGTTTCGAGCTAAATCGAAGTACCAATCCGATTTACCAAACAATAAATCAATAACTAACATAAGCCCCATAAAACTTGTATGCAAAATCAGACTCATCTTTATTTTTGGTTCAGGAGCAAAATGTGTATTTCTATAACCCAACAGAATTGAGCCAAAAATAATAATAGTAACTAAAATAATGGTGGCAAGAGTTTCAGATAACCAAGAGGTCTCTATATGTAATAAACCAGCAATGCAGAAAAACCAAAGAAAAATAAATAAGCTTCGTTTCACAAAATATTCATTCATTTTTATGCGTCATTGATATACATCATTTTATAGATTATATAATGATTCTTATTTGTAAAAAATTATCATTTCAAATTAATTTTGAATTATTAATGGCTTCTAATAGTTTTTATTAGAAGCCTTATTATTCTATTACCCTTTCTTCACTAAGTAATGAAATTCTTTATGACCATTTTCATCTAAGCGCTCTTCTTGCAAAAGCAACTCATGGCCTAAATGCATACAAAATTTAGGAATATCCCACGAGGTCGAGTTGTCTGTTGCGAAGACTTCAACCACATCACCAGATTTAGATTTGCGGATGGCTTGATGCAACATCATGACAGGTTCAGGACAACGTAAACCACGTGTATTAATTTGGACAGTAGGTGAAATGGATTGTTCCGACATAACAAACTCGAACAAATAGAATTTTCACATTTTAGCATAAACAAATTACTGACCTGTTAACTGTAACTGGCTTTTACATAACAATATGCGTTTTGTCTTTTAGCTGGTTTTATAGATGCATATGCATCTTTTCTTCGGTATGATTCAAAGTATTCATTTGATAGATTGAGTCTTTAGGAAAGATCATGCAAGAGGAACCAAGTCCATCGTGGGGAATGCGAGGCTTACGTAAATGGTTAGGTACAGCACCAGAAACCCGTGATGAATTATTAAAATTAGTCCAAAATTCACGCCGCTTTTTAGAACCAGATACTGTTGCCATGCTTGAAGGTGTTCTTGACCTTCCTGCTACAAAAATTCGTGAAGTCATGACACCACGAACAGCAATGATCAGTTTGCAAGAAGATGATCAGTTACTTGATATTCTTGATGTACTGGTCGAGTCTGCTCACTCACGCTTTCCAGTCTTCTCTTCTGATCAGCCTGATAATGTTGTCGGGATTTTGCTCGCAAAAGATTTGTTGCCATTTCTAACTGAACCGAATACCAAAGTCGATATTCGAGTTCTTATGCGTCAGCCTTTATTTGTTCCAGAAAGTGCGCGTTCCGATCAGGTACTACGCATGTTGAAACATACTCAGACTCACATTGCGATTGTAATTGATGAATATGGTTCAACGGCTGGTCTTGTTACGCTTGAAGATATTCTTGAAGAGATCGTTGGCGAAATCGAAGATGAACATGACACTGCTGATGAAGATGCTCAGTACATTGTCCCTGACAATGACCATACAGTAGCAAATGCATGGATGGTGCAAGCACTTACACCAATCGAACATTTCAATACTGTTTTAGATGCTGATTTTTCTGACGATGAAGTAGAAACTGTCGGCGGTTTATTGCTTCAAGAGATTGGTCTGGTAAGTGATTTACAAGGTCAAACTGTTGAGCTTGGAAATTGGTTATTTACAATTGTTGAAGCAGATGCCCGCACTATTCATCTGATTCGAGCTGTACGTCAATGAGAGCATACTTTGAAAAGCTGTTAGATTCTTCGCAACAACAAAAACAGCTTCCTTTAATTTTTCCTTTACTCATTGCTTTATTTTCAGGTGCCGTATTCAGTTTTTCACTGGCACCTTATTATTGGTGGTGGTTGGCAATATTATCTCCTGCCCTACTCTATGCATCATTACATAAACGCTCAGCCAAACAAGCTTTTGCTATTGGCTGGAGTTATGGCTTTGGTTTATGGTTTGTGGGAGCTTTCTGGCTCTACACGTCCATCCATGTATATGGCGATACCAATGCGTTTCTAAGCGTTTGTATGATTGCCATTATGGCCCTTGTGATGGGCCTGTTTACCGCATTCCAGACTTGGGTTTACCGACGTTTCTTCCCTGAAACACCACTGACTTTCGCACCACTCTGGATTGTTTTCGAGTGGGCAAAAACTTGGGTATTTACAGGTTTTCCATGGTTGTTTGTGGGTTATGCTTTTACCGAACGTTTACTCGATGGTTATGCGCCTCTATTCGGTATTTATGCAATTTCCTTCGTCGTCATTGTATTAGCCTGTGCTTTAGTTGAAGTTCTACGTAAGCGTATTTTCTGGGTTATCCCTTCTGCCTTATTGGTTTTAGGCGCGTGGGGAGCATCATATATACAGTTTGTAAAACCTAAAGCTGCCAAGCCGCTTAGTGTTTCACTCATTCAAGGTAACATCCCACAAGATTTAAAATGGCTAACCGAATATCAAGTTAGAACATTAGAAATTTATGCTGGTTTGACTCAATCTGAATGGGGCCGTGATCTCATTGTATGGCCTGAATCTTCAATTCCACTCTTCCAAACTGACATTGAACCATTTTTGGATGCAATGGATGCACAAGCTAAAAAGAACCACACTGCATGGGTAACCGGAATTCCTTACTGGGATGTTACCAAATCACATGAAGTTGGTAGCCCACTGTATTACAACAGTATTATGGCTTCTGGAAGCGATTCCAGTGGTCTATATAAAAAGCAGCGTCTTGTTCCGTTTGGTGAATACATCCCTCTTTCAGGTCTACTCTCTTGGGTATTACCAGCCATGCAAAATGATATTAGCATGAGCGGTTTTACACGTGGCGAGAGGGACCAAAAACCACTTATGATTAAAGGGCACGCGCTTGCCGCTGCGATTTGTTATGAAGTGGCTTATCCAAACCTTACCCGACGTAATGCGGAAGATAGCGACTTCTTAGTGACTGTATCTAATGACGCTTGGTTTACTGGCACTGCTGGACCATTGCAACATTTACAAATGGTACAAATGCGAGCTAAAGAAAATGGCCGCTGGTTTATCCGTGCAACCAATACGGGTGTAACTGCCTTTATTGATCAAAATGGTCATATCACTGAACAAGCACCGATCGATAAAGAGTTTGTCTTGAGAGGTGATTTACCAGCCATGCAAGGTCAAACTCTTTATAACCGTTTAGGTGATTATCCAATTTTAGGATTTGCAGTATTACTGCTGGTGTTAGGTTGGGTTTATCGTCCACGTAAAGTTGACGTTTCTTTTAAATCCCGCCGCTAACTTACAATAACTTTGTACCCAGAGGCACTTCAAACTCTGGGATACAAAGTGCTACATCACCATCTGCATTATGAAATCCTGTCACCAAACATTCTGACTGAATAGGACCAATTTGTTTTTTAGGGAAATTCACTACAGCAACCACCAACTTACCAACTAAATCTTGTGGCTGATAGAGTTTAGTAATCTGCGCACTCGATTTACGTACCCCTAACTCTTCACCAAAATCTACATGCAAAATATAAGCAGGGTTACGTGCCTTTTCGAAAACTTCAGCTTGAATAATTTTACCCACGCGAAGCTCTACTTTAAAAAAATCATTCCACTCGATTTGTTCCATTTACTTTTTCTCATGTTCTTAAACATCTGATTTGAAGCATATAATATGTACAAATAAAGAAACACCCTCTTTTTATTTCCAGTTTTCAAAATTCGTGCTAAATTAAATCTGCTCATCAAAAAGCCGTAAACGTTTACGTCAATCAACGTGCCAACATACCTCCAACAATGCTTGGAGCTATTTGTTCAAAATATTTTTATATTTTTGAATGGCACTGGCGTTTGTTGGTTTACGGAGTCAAAATGCAAAACTCAAAATCTTTGTTTAGTTTTAAAAAACTTCCAAATCGCTATACATCTATCGTTTTACCCTTTCTTCTATCGATCATTATGACGTTTGTGGTTTCGATGATTAGTACATTACGAAGTTTGGGATTAGAAGAATTTTCCATTTATGTATGGATGTCTGCATGGGCTATTTCTTGGTTAATTGCTTTCCCAACGCTACTTTTTATATTGCCTGTTGTGCGTAAAATTACAGCAATGCTAGTACAACAGCCTGCTTAAATTAAAAAAAATAAAACGTAGATATTCAGTCTACGTTTTATCTAAAAATTTGGTTTTAAAATATTATTAAAAAGCGATCGATAATTGCAAAGATAAATAAGCAACTAAACTCGATAAAAAGACCATTGGTACATAACGATAGGCTTTAAAAAGCAATTGCTCATATTTAGTGGATATTTGTTTAGCTTGCCAGACACTCGCTTTTAATGCAGTAAAGAAGCTCACCATTAACCATGCACTCACAATACTTAATGCAAAGAAACCAATCATAATTTGGCTACTTCCTTCGGTATTAAGCCATAGCTTTAAAAAAACTTCGGCAATCGGCAATAAACCCAAAATCAATAGGACAGACTTCAGCATTACCCAATGAAACTGAGTCAGTTCATCTACTATGAGAAATGCTTTCATTTAATCTCTCCTTTTAATGTAATAAAGTGCTTTTTATTTATTATGCAAAGCTTTTATTTAAATATATAGCTTATTTTTCTCTACATTTTAACTTTCTTGTAACTATTAAATATGGGAATAATTCTTATTATAAGTCTTAAATATAACTATTAACTTTATTTTATATTTTTCAAAAACTTACTATATTTTCGTGATTAAGAAAGATTATCAATTCGTATTTATCAGTTTATCTTTTTAAACGAATTGATAATCTCCATTATATTTTCAATTAAGGTTGGTAATAAATATCTGCATCATTACCTTCACCGCCCTCTTTGCCGTCTGCACCAAACGAGTACAAATCAAAAGCTCGGCTATCTGCACCTGGAATTACATATTGAACATCATTTTTCCAACTATCTTTAGGATAACCACCTTTAACATATCCACCCGGCATCCAATTTTTTGCTGTAGCAGGCTGATTCACTAAAGCATCTAGTCCACCTTCTTGCATTGTTGGGAAATGACCGTTATCGAGCTTGTACTGATCTAAAGCACCAGCTACACCTTTTAATGTAATTTGAGTGGTATCAATTTTTGCTTTTTCACTACGCCCCATGACATTTGGTACGATTAGCGCTGCTAACACGCCTAAAATTACAATCACAACCATAACTTCAATGAGGGTAAAGCCTGAGGCACGTTTCATTCGAACACCGTTCGAACGAGCCGCAAGTCCGAAAGCTACGCTTGAGGAGCAGTCATTTAATAAAGAGCTATGCTCGGAATGGCACGTTGGCTCAAACTGATTTGAAACCGCAGATTCACTGTGTTGTTCCATCGCTGTTTCGCTTTGAATATTTTTTACTTTCATCATTATCTCTAATATCAAAGTTATTAAATCATATTGTTCATATTTACGATTGGCAGCATAACCGCGATTACAATAACCAGTACAATGCTTGCCATTAAAACCAGCATAAGCGGTTCAAGTAATGCCAGTAAGGTTGAAATAAATGTTGTAACCTCACGGTCTTGCATGGTCGATGCTCGTTCTAACATCCGGTCGAGCTCACCTGATGCCTCACCACTTCGAATCATTTGTACCATCATTGGTGGGAAATAACCACTGCGCTCAAGCTGCGTACCCAAGTTACCACCTTCTGTAACACGCTCAGCCGCATGGGCAATTGAATCGCGTATGACCCAGTTATTGGTGACGGCTGCACCAATTTTTAAGGCATCGACCAACGGCACGCCTGAACGGGTCAAAATAGATAAGGTACTGGCAAATCGTGCAGAATTAATACCACGTGACAGTTTACCGAATAATGGCAATTTGAGTGTTAATCGATCAAAAGCATAATGCCCAGCTGTTGTTTTTAGAAACCGTACAAATGCGACAATTCCCACAACTGCAAAAATAATAATAAACACCCACGCATGGCGAATAAAATCGCTCGCTTTCATTAAAGCGACCGTAATCCACGGCAGTGCATCTTTGTTCTGATCAAAGGTTTTAACAATTTCTGGCACAACAAAAGTCATTAAACCCATGACAATAGCAAATGACATCAGCATTAAAATGATCGGATAAATCATGGCGCCCTGAACTTTCTTTTGCATGGCAAAACGGTTTTCGGTGTAATCCGAGAGCTGATCTAAAATCAGATCTAAATGCCCCGAACGCTCACCAGCAGCAACTGTTGCAATATAGAGATCTGGAAAACGTCCAGATTGCTGCATACCTTGAGCCAATGAGTGTCCTTCCATGACTCGCGAACGAACAGACGATAAAAGATTTTGCACATGCGCTTTTTCACTTTGCTTGCTCACCGCACGTAAAGCTTCTTCTAAAGGAATTGCGGCTGCAACCAAAACAGAAAGTTGTCTGGTCATGAGTGCCAAATCATAGGCACTGAACTTTTTTTGAAATAACCCCTGACTCTGATGTTTATCTTTTTGTTCAACAGGGTCAACGCTAATTGGTGTCCATGCTTTATCGCGTAATTGTTGGCGAATCTGGCGTGCTGAGTCTCCCTCAAGCACTCCTTTTTGCTGCTTCCCTGAAGCATCAATGGCAGTAAATTGATATGCAGGCATGGTAATGTTCTAATTTTCCAAAAATAATAGTCGCTGCTGTTGCATCTATGCTACGCAATCATTCATATTCATTCTATAGCCTGTGTAGAATACCCAAGTCCTCTTCACGACGCTATGCCGTTTTTTAAAATTGACGAAATGAGCCTCTATGACCATAACGCCAAAGCCTGATTCAGTTGTTTATCGTGTGCGTGTTGCCGTACCTGTGCATCTGTACGACACTTTTGACTATACACTCACCGAAGCACAATATGAACGGGCTCAAGTAGGCTCACGCGTCGCTATTTCATTTGGGCGACAAAACCTGATTGGTATCATCACTGAAAAAGTGAATCCACATGAGCCATTTACAGGCAAATTTCAGCTTAAAGCCATTTCTGAACTTTTAGATGAACAACCTATTTTAGATGAACAAGTTTTAAGTTTATTGACATGGTCTGCACAATATTACCAATTTCCAGTTGGCGAGGTCATGCAAACCGCCCTTCCGGCTATACTGCGTCAGGGCAAACCGATGGACGTTTTGTTCCATCTCTGGAAAATTACTCCATGCGACAATGTTGAGGCACTGCTTAAACGCTCAGTGAAGCAACAAGATGCTTATCAGATTTTAAAGTTACATCCCTCTGGAACAACAGAGAACATTCTCAATTTAAGTGGCGTAGAAACTGCAACACTTAAAGCGCTAGAAAAGAAAGGTTTGGTTGAATGTACGCTTGAACCACACGACTTTAGCCCTACACCTGTTCAATTGGCACAAATGCCGCTCACGCTAAATGAAGACCAAAAGCAAGCAACTCAACAGGTTATTAAAGCACAGCATCAATACCAAGCATTTTTGCTAGATGGCTTAACGGGTAGCGGTAAAACTGAAGTTTATTTACACATCATGCACGAGGTGCTAAAGCAAGGTAAACAAGTACTGGTTTTGGTGCCTGAAATTGGTTTAACTCCTCAAACCATTTCTCGTTTTAAGTCTCGTTTTAATTGTGATATTGCTTTATTGCACTCTGGCCTTAACGATTCCAAACGGTTACAAGCATGGCAGCAGGCACAGACCGGAAAAGCATCTATTATTTTAGGGACACGCTCAGCGATCTATACACCGCTGCCACGTTTGGGCTTAATCATTTTAGATGAAGAACATGACCTGTCTTATAAACAGCAAGAAGGCTTCCGTTACCATGCACGTGATGTCGCACTATACCGAGGACACTTACAAAGCTGCCCAGTGATTTTAGGTTCGGCAACACCAAGTATTGATAGTTATTATTTGGTCGAAACTGGCAAGTTAACTTCACTGCAACTCAACAAACGTGCTGGACATGCACTTTTGCCCAAAATGCATTTGATCGATCTTAAAATTGTCAAAAAACAGCATGGAATTAGCCAGCCTCTTATTGAACAAATCAAACATACTTTAGCGAGAAAAGAACAGGTTTTAATCTTTTTAAACCGTCGTGGTTATGCACCTGTACTGGTCTGTGAGAGCTGTGGATGGCAAGCCAATTGTCCACATTGTGATGCACATTTTACTTTGCATACCCAGCCTTATTCTTATTTACATTGCCACCACTGTGGAACCATTCATCGCTTACCAGATCATTGTCCTGAGTGTCAGCAAAAGAGCTTAAAAACACTAGGCGCAGGAACAGCTAAGGTCGAAGAACATTTACAAGAATTATTTCCAGAGCATGACGTGATTCGGGTTGATCGTGACAGTACCAGTCGTGTCGGAAGCTGGCAAAAAATCTATGATCGCATTCATCAAAACAAGCCAACAATTTTGCTCGGTACGCAAATGTTGGCAAAAGGTCACCATTTCCCACATGTGACTTTGGTTGCCATTTTAGATATTGATGCAGGGTTACTCAGCGTAGACATCCGTGCGCCAGAACGTACTGCACAGTTAATTGTACAAGTAGCCGGCCGTGCAGGCCGTGGTGAACATAAAGGCCATGTTTATTTGCAAACATTAAGACCCGATCATCCTTTACTCACCACTTTAATTGAAAAGGATTATCGCGCGGTTGCCAAACAAACATTGGCTGAACGTAAAGTTGCTTTGCTACCGCCTTATCGCTATGCAGTACTCATACGTGCAGAGTCGAAAGATCGAGACTATACCTTGCATTTTTTAAATGAAGCTGCTGAGCAACTTCGCCAAGTTGCAGGTGAGATTGTTGATATTTGGGGACCTATTCCAGCACCGATGGAACGTAAAGCGGGGCGCTATCGTGCACACATGGTGATTTTATCTGCCGACCGCGCTCGTCTACATTTTTACTTAAGACAATGGTGGTCTCAATTGGTTCATGCCCCAAGACAGCATCAACTCAGGCTATCAATTGATGTTGATCCGCAAGAATTTAATTAGATGATTTGAATATCATGGTGTGAAGACGTCTTTTTCGTTTTACACTTAAAAGAGACTAATACATTCGAGGCAATGGATGTCATTCCTACTGCAAGCAACTATCTTTCTTGGAGCTTCTCTGATTTTAGTCCCTCTTGGCAAACGCCTAGGGATTGCAACAGTTTTAGGTTATTTATTTACAGGAATACTTCTGGGTCCTAGTGTTTTAAATATTGCTCATGACCCTGAAGCAATTATGGAACTTGCCGAATTCGGTGTCATTCTATTAATGTTCCTGATTGGCTTAGAATTAAGGCCACAGCGTTTGTGGGAAATGCGTGACTCTATTTTTGTAATGGGAAGTCTGCAAGTTCTTATTAGCGGTGGCGTTCTTATGCTGATCGTACTCTTCCTATTTCAACAGCAACTTGCTGTCAGCTTTGTGATTGGTTTTGCGCTGGCACTGTCTTCTACAGCGTTTGTATTACAGCTTTTGACTGAAAAACAGCAACTCAACACAACCTATGGTCAGCAGTCTTTTTCAATTTTGCTATTCCAAGATATTGCTGCGATTCCACTACTTGCAATTATTCCATTACTCGCAGGAACAGAGTCAACCCATCATGGTGTGGCTTATTTTGCGGCTATTATCGCAACATTCACTGGTCTATTTCTATTTAGTCGTTATGTGATGCGTCCATTTTTCCGTTTTGTTGCCAAAAGTGGAGCAACTGAACTCATTACGGCGGTAGGATTATTTATTATTCTTGCAGTCGTTTTGCTGATGGATACGTTAGGTATTAGCACGACATTAGGTGCTTTCCTCACAGGCGTATTATTAGCAGATTCCGAATTTCGTCACGAAGTTGAAGCCAGTATTGCACCGTTTAAAGGCCTACTGCTTGGCTTATTCTTTATGACCGTGGGTATGACTACTCAACTGTCACTATTGATTGAAATGCCGTGGCTTATTATTGGTGGAGCAATCGGCTTACTGGTGATCAAAACGCTGATATTGACCGCCATTGCACGCTATAAAAAATACAGTTGGAATAACAGCCTACTATTAGGAACTTGTTTAGCTCAAGGCGGTGAATTTGCTTTCGTCATTTTAAGCTTAGCTAAAAGTGAAAAGATTTTAACTCAAGCTTTATTAGAACCTGTGACTCTTATTGTGACTTTGTCGATGGTACTCACACCAGTGATTTACTGGTTTATGGCATACAAGGTCATTCCGCTTTTTAATAAAGAACGCCCGCCTGAGTATGATGAAATTCCTCAGCAAGAAAACCCGATTATCATTGCTGGTTTTGGTCGGTTTGGGCAAATTATTGCGCGTATTGCCCGCCTGCAACATCTAGGGTTTACCGCAATTGATAACAATCTTCATCAAGTCGACTTTGTCAGACGATATGGTGGATCACTTTATTATGGTGATGTGACCCAACCAGATTTACTACGCTCTGCGGGCATTGAAAAAGCCAAAGTATTTATTCTAGCGATTGATGATGTCGAAGATTCTATGAATGTGGCACGTCATCTCAGATTAAATTATCCAAACTTAAAGTTATTGGCTCGCGCTCGTGATCGCCATCATGTACATCTTTTAAGAGATTTAGGTGTTGAATATATTTGGCGTGAGACGTATTTATCTTCATTAGGAATGGCTTATCGGGCCTTACGAGAACTCGGTATCTCTGATGAGCAAGCCTATAACAATATCGAAATCTTTCGGGATTATGATGAGAAATTGCTCATACAACAGCAAAGTATTTATACTGATGAACAAAAGATCTTTGAAACGCATCGTAATGCTTTAGCCGAACTTGAGCATTTGTTTGAAAGTGATGCACAACAACAGGCCACTTCAAAACACGATGTGAATTTAAAGCGTCATTTACAGCCAAATCGCATCGACATTACACGAGATCATCTAGAATAACTTGAGATTTCGAAGAATGGCTATATTAAGGACTTATTCACATTGCCTAAATAATTGGAAAATGGACACCAAGCTGTCCTTTGTCCTACTTGCGGCTTCGCTGCATTCCCTAAGCTTGATTAAAAAGAAATTGTTATAATCTGCTTAGGGCCCTGGAGAATATTATGTCTGATTTACGCCAACGCTTTTATATAGAGAACTTTCCTGTTCGTGGGGAAGTCGTTCATCTAGAAGAAGCACTACAAACTATCTTAGCTCAACGTGACTATATGCCTGCCGTTAAAATTCTGCTAGGTGAAATGTTGAGTGCGACTGCATTACTTGCAAGTACACTAAAAATCAAAGGCCGTATCAGCTTGCAAATCCAGGCTAGCGGCACCTTTAAGTGGGCAATGGCTGAATGTAATCATTTAGGTGAAGTTCGTGCTTTAGCCGATTATGAAACCGATCCACGCTTCATTGAAGCAACAGACAGCAGTACAGTTCTCGGCGCTTTAGTTAACCCCGTTTTATTTATCAATATTGAACCGGAATTTGGCGAGCGTTACCAAGGCATTGTACCTCTTGATCAGGCAAATTTAGCGGGTTGCCTCATGCAGTATTACGACTTATCTGCACAAATTCCAACTCGAATTGTGCTAGCGAGTACTGCTAAGCGCTCTGGTGGTTTACTCATTCAGCTTTTACCACGTCATGATGACGAAGAGCAAAAGTTGGTTGATGAAGATTTATGGCCACGCTTGACCATGTTGACCGAAACATTAAAAGCTGAAGAGCTCACCAATTTAGATGCAACCGAGATCTTATATCGTTTATATAATGAAGAAGAGGTTCGTTTACCAGAAATTGAAGCACTCAAATTCGGCTGTACATGTTCAAAAGAGCGCTGTGCTAATGCGTTGATTCAAATTGGTGTAGATGCTGTTCATGAAACGTTAGAAGAACAGAACCCTATTCGTATGGACTGTCAGTTCTGTAATACGCAATACACCTTTACCGCTGAAGAAGCTTTAGCGTTATTTGGTGAGCATTTGAGTTAATCGTTAAACTTTATAAAAAGGCGGATATACCGCCTTTTTATTTATCCTTATTTTTTGATGATCGTTTTCAATATCTTATTTTAAATAAGATAATATAAGATTACTTTATAGCCCAATAAATAAGATACTTATATTCCATGAATTATTTTGATTATTTTCTATTTATTTTTAGCGTCATTATTATGATTGCTACCCCCGGCCCTGTCATGATTTTAGTTGCAAGCGCTGGACTTAAAGGTGGATATAGAAAGGCACTTGAAACAATTTTTGGTACAAATTTAGCCTCACTTATTTTAATTTTTATTTCAGTACTCGTTTTAAAGGGAGTACTGAGTGTTAACGATAGTTATCTCAATATTATCCGTATTTTAGGCTGTCTATATATTGGATATTTAGGTTTCACTATTCTTAAAGAAGTCATTCAGGCACCTCACCCTGAAGCGATACAAACAGTTTCGGCACAAAATGGTGGCTTCAAAAAGGGCTTTTTTGTCGGAATATCCAACCCGAAAGATATTATTTTCTTCTCTGCTTTCTTTCCGCAATTTGTTTCTATTACACCACAGCTCAACCTAAGTTTAACCATACTCACCCTGACATGGATTGTTTTAGACTTCTTAACTTTATCTCTGGTTTATGTATTTTTCCGCCGTCTTTCTAATAGCCATTTATATCCAAAAATATTAGGGCTTTGCGGCCTATTACTTCTATTGATTGCTATTTACGGCTTGTACCAAACTTTTATCTAAATACTTTTATCTAAATAATGAGAGGTATAGCCCTAATCCATCTATACCTCTTTCTCTCAATTTTATTTTTTAATAGAACAACTCTTATACAATCTAGCTTATTGAAAACTCTAAAAATCGTTTCATAATGAAATAAACCACACCATCCTGATAAAACATTATGGCTAAAAATTATTATGAAGAATTAGGGGTTACACGCAAAGCCTCTGCTGATGAAATTAAGAAAGCTTATCGAAAATTAGCTCGTAAATATCATCCTGACATCAGCAAAGAAAAAGATGCCGAAGAAAAGATGCAGGCAATTAATGTTGCCTACGACACGTTAAGCAATACAGAAAAAAAAGCTGAATATGACCAGTTATTAGATCATCCACAAGGTTTTAATAACTTTGGTCAGGGTGCTGCGCAAGGTGGTTTTGATGGAGCACAGTTTTATCGCCAAGGCTTTACAGGTGGTGAACAAGCAGACTTTAGCGGTTTTGAAGATTTATTTGGTCGCTTTGGTGCAGGATTTGGTGGTGGTCAACAGCAACACCAGAGACAACAGCGTAGTTATCGCGGTGAAGATCAACATGCCAGCATAGAGGTCGATCTTGATATTGCCTATCATGGATCAACGCAACAAATTACCCTGCAAATTCCGACCGTGAATGCTTATGGCGAACCTGAAGTTCAACGTAAAACCCTTCAAGTCAAAATACCAAAAGGTATGAAAGAAGGTCAGCAAATCCGATTAAGTGGACAAGGACAAAGTGGTATCAATGGCGGTGCTAACGGCGATCTCTATATTGAAATCCAGTATAAAGATACAGACCGCGTTCATGTCGAAGGCAGTGATGTATATTTGACTGTAGATGTAGCTCCGTGGGAAGCAGCGTTAGGTCAAGGTATTGAAGTAAAAACACCAGCTGGACCTTTAAACGTTAATTTACCTCACAATGCAAAACAAGGACAACAGCTACGTTTAAAAGACAAAGGGATACCTAATAAAACACCAGGGCATCTATACTTAATCTTAAATATTGTATTTCCACCTGCACATTCTGAAAAAGAAAAACAAGCCTATCAGCAACTGGCAGAAGCCTTTGCTTCATTCGAACCTCGTTCATCTCATTAGGGAGCAAGATTATGACAACCATTCATTATCGAGAAATTGTATATGACGGCCATACCTTTAGTGCTGAGGTCGTTGATGAACAATCCACGTTTGATCTACAACAATTCGCTCAAGCTTGTGGTCAAAGTCCCGACTGGATTATTCAACTAATTGAATATGATATTTTATCGGTCAATACCGCACCTGAAACCCATCAGTTTATGGGCGAAGATGTCTCTCGTGCTCGTAAAGCTTATCGTCTACAACGTGACTTTGACGCAAGTTTGGCAGCAGTTGCAGTGATGTTAGATTTGATTGATGAAGTACAACAACTTAGAAAACAGTTGAAGCATTTTCACTAAGATTTTTTCTTCTAAATAATCTTTCACACAGGTATGAGCTAACGTGATGGGCGGCATGGATGCCGCCTTTTGGACTGCGGTAACATGGATGTACCATCAGTCCAAGGAAGGGGTTTTGTTACTTTTGCCCAGTCAAAAGTAAGGATATGCCTAGACAATAAGTATCAAATTAATCCCTAAATTTGAGGCAGTACTAACAAATCAACTTTACTAATCTTTGAAAATTCCTATTACTTCAACCGAGTAATCTTCTCCACTTCCTTCAAAGTCTGCTTAATCGGTTCATATTCCAAAAACCAAAATAAATTCATCCGATCTTGACGGTGCTGTTGGGCCAATAAATCGATTACACTTCGTTCACCTCGCCCCACCAAATGCTGTCGATAAAAATAGTACAACAGAAAAATCGTACTAAGCAGCATGACCCCTAGCATAATCCAGAAACCAACTGGTGACTTAAGACCTGGAATAAACTCAAAATTCATTCCATAAATACCCGTTAAAAGAGTAAGAGGCGCAAAAACGGCGGTGATAATTGCAAGAATCCGCATGTTTTCATTGGTCTGGTTCGCAATGGCTGAAAAATGCAGATCAATTGCGGACTGAATTGCGCTACGCAATCGTAATGTATGTTTTTGAATACGTTCAACATGACTCATCAAATCATTTAAACGTACCAGTAAAATATCTTGTGAATTGTGGATATGCTTGCCAATCACATGGTGGTAATTTTCTACGATTTCATCTCTAAACTCTTGCAAGCTTTCAATTTGCTCCTCGCATAGATTTTCCACTTGCTGAAATGCCATATTCTCATGAAATAATTGATGCCATTGTTTAAAACGACGATTACCCTGAAGCAATTGCTGTTGCCAATGCTCGACTCTTCTCGTCAATGGTGAACGGATATCAAGATAGCCATCAATCATACTGTTTAGCAGCCGTAACGATAAATCGATTGGTGAATTTGGTAATTTACGGGTTTTATTTTGCTCTTCTAAAGTTCTACATAAAATGTTATCAAGACGTTGAATATAATTTTCAATAGACTTATTTCCCGGCTCACGCACACTAATCAGCACATCTGGCGTCAAAATAAAGCTAATTGGTGTAGTTGCCAAACCAAAAACACTGTCTTGGGATTCAGCATGTTTAATTTCATCATCAGGCGTAACTAGCTTTTTAAAAATCAGTAAGTCATATTCTTCAAGCGTGTCAAAGGCGCAAGGATGTTCAATATTCGAGATATCCCGCATATGAAACTCATTAATAACTACGCCTGAAAGCTTTTGAATCTCTTGTTGCCATTCTTCATTATGATTGACCACATCCGTTCTGAGACTATCAATCCAGAAAAACTCTAGAACATGTTCACTATGCTGTTCACGGCTTAAAAAAACATAGCCCTCAGCTTGATGGCGATAAAAGTAATAAACCTGCATACCACGATGATCTGTTTTGTATTACTTGCATCATGCCATAAAAAAAGTCCGCATCAAGCGGACTTTTTCATGTGACTAGAACAATTATGCTTGTTCAATGTCTTTCATAGTCAATTTAATACGACCACGATTATCAACATCAGCAACTTGTACTTTCACTTCCTGACCTTCTTTAAGAACATCAGTTACGTTCGCAATACGTTCATTTGAAATTTGCGAAATGTGAAGAAGACCATCAGTACCCGGCATGATGTTTACAAACGCACCGAATTCTACAATACGGATTACTTTACCGTCATAGATCTTACCTGGTTCAACTTCAGCAGTAAGTGCTTGAATTTTTGCAATCGCAGCACGAGCAGCAGCTTTAGTTTCACCAAATACACGAACTGTACCATTGTCTTCAATATCAATTGCAGCTTTAGTTTCTTCAGTAATGGCACGAATCGTTGCACCGCCTTTACCAATAACATCACGGATCTTGTCTGGATTGATGTTAATGACTTCAAATGTCGGTGCATGAGCGCTGATTTCAGGACGAGCACGTGAAATGACTTTATTCATTTCGTTAAGGATGTGCATACGACCAGCAAATGCTTGGTTTAATGCAACTTCCATAATTTCTTCAGTAATACCTTCAATCTTGATGTCCATTTGAAGTGCAGTAATACCGTTTTCAGAACCTGCTACTTTAAAGTCCATGTCGCCTAAGTGATCTTCATCACCCAAGATGTCAGAAAGTACTGCAAAACGCTCACCTTCTTTTACTAAGCCCATTGCGATACCAGCAACTGGTGCTTTAAGTGGAACACCCGCATCCATAAGAGATAATGACGCACCACATACAGAAGCCATTGAAGATGAACCGTTAGATTCAGTAATGTCAGATACAATACGAATCACATACGGGAAGCGGTCAGCTGCAGGAAGAACTGCTTGAACACCACGACGTGCTAAACGGCCATGACCAATTTCACGACGCTTAGGACCAGATTCACGACCAGTTTCACCTACAGAGTATGCAGGGAAGTTGTAGTGCAACATGAAATTGTCAGTTTTAGTACCTGACAATGTATCAACCATTAGTGCATCACGAGTATTACCCAAAGTTGTTGTTACCAACGCTTGAGTTTCACCACGTGTAAATAATGCAGAACCGTGTGCGCGATCTAATACGCCAACTTGAACGTCAATACCACGAACAGTTTTAGTATCACGGCCATCAATACGTGGTTTACCTGACAAGATGTTGTCACGTACTGTACGGTATTTAAGTTCTTCAAATAATTCGTTTACTTCGTCAGCAATACCAGTTTCGTCATTTTCAGGAACGAACTGAGCTACAGCTTCTGCATAAAGTGCATCAAGTGCTGCATAACGATCTTGTTTAACCGCAATCGTATATGCTTCAGAAATTTTAGCTTCGAAAGCTGCTTTTAATTGCTCAAGAAGAGCTTCGTTTTTGCTTGGAGCAACCCAAGTTGATTCAACTGCACCAGCAGCAGCAGCAAATTCTTTAATTGCTTGAACAGCAATTTGCATTTCGTCATGACCGAAAAGTACGGCACCTAACATTTGGTCTTCTGAAAGTTCTTTCGCTTCAGATTCAACCATCAGTACCGCAGATTCAGTACCCGCAACCACAAGATCAAGATCACTTTCTTTCAATTGTTCGTGGGTTGGGTTAAGAATGTATTCGCCGTTGATTAAACCAACACGTGCGCCTGCAATTGGACCACGGAATGGAACATCTGCAATTGACATTGCAGCTGAAGCACCGATCATTGCAGCAATGTCAGCATCCATAGTCTTATCAGAAGAAACAACAGTCGCTGTCACTTGGATTTCGTTATAGAAACCTTCTGGGAACAATGGACGAATTGGACGGTCAATAAGACGTGAAATTAAAGTTTCAGCTTCAGACTGACGACCTTCACGTTTACCATAACCACCTGGGATACGACCCGCAGCATATTGTTTTTCTTGATAGTTAACTGTTAACGGGAAGAAGTCCTGACCCGCTTTTGCTTTAGGTTGAGCAACTACTGCAACTAAAACAGTTACGCCGCCCATTGTAACTAAAACTGTATTTGCTTGACGTGCAACACGACCTGTTTCTAAAACAACAGTGTGTTGACCATATTGGAATTCTTTACGAACGATATTAAACATTGACATGTATTGTATTTTCCTAATTTTATTCTAGTGAGACCCCTAAGGTTTGGCATTCAGACTACACCGATTGGTAGATAAATGACAAAGCTTAGAAGCCATCACACTAGGCCAAAAATTTTAAATAATGTTAAAAGTTAAACGCAAAGAAGGAGCGCACAAGCGCCCCTTCTAAACATCACTTAACCTAAAATTAAGTGAAACTCTCTTTTCAGCGATAAAGCATTGCGACATGCGAAATAGCGAAAACAAAGTGAAAATCGAATTAACGACGTAAACCTAAAGCACCGATCAAAGCAGTGTAACGACCGTGGTCTTTACCATTTAAATAGTCAAGCAATTTACGACGTTGGTTAACCATACGAATCAAACCACGACGGCTATGATGGTCGTGTTTGTGAGCTTTAAAGTGACCTTGTAAATCATTGATTTGAGCAGTCAATAAAGCTACTTGTACTTCTGGTGAACCAGTGTCATTTTCAGCGCGAGCAAATTTAGCAATGATCTCTGCGCGGTCTGCATTAGTTAAAGCCATTCGATTTCTCCGAGATGCTTAAAAAAAAGTAAACGATATGAATCAGTTGAGGCAACTGACTGCCGTGCATCACTACAGCAAGTCGCCTATTTTAAGGTATCTATAGGTGGATTGCAAAATAGTTTTCAGTAACTTGTCATTTTAGACACTGACATGAGCATATTAACTCTGCACACTACCCTTGAATAAAAAGAAATAAGCGCGAGGAACGTGTGAAAATTTTTTCAACCAACACTTGTCCAGTACCGGACAATATTGAGCAAGTTATTCGTCGTAAAGATGAGGTTGCTGCTGAACAGGGTGGAATGACTGAACGCCAGATTCAAAAAATCTGGAACAGTGTAGAAGCATTATATAAAACCGGAAATTATCCACTCATTACTTTTTGTCTACGCAGACAAGGTAAAGTTCTACTGAACAGAAGCATTGGATATGCTCAGGGGAACTCTCCAGCAGGACTACAAGAGAATGCTTTGATTGCGACTCCAGATACACCTGTTTGCCTGTTTTCAGCATCAAAGATGATCACCGCCATGTTAATTCATCTATTAGATGAAAAAGGCGAAATCAATTTGCTTGATCCTGTGAGCTACTATATTCCGGAATATGGCGTAAATGGTAAACGCCGTGCGACTATCTTTCATTTATTAGCACATCGTGGCGGCATTCCCTATATAGACGGCGATGTCACACCAGAATTACTCTTTGATAAAGATCAAATTTTAAAACGTTTATATGCTGCCAAACCTGTGTCTCCTGCTGGTAACCACCTTGCCTATCATGCTGTTACGGCAGGTTATATTTTAGGAGAAGTGATTGAGCGGGTGACAGGGCAAGATTTACGTGAATTTGTGCATCAGACTATCGAAAAACCGATGGGAATGCCTTATTTCAACTATGGTTTAAAACCAGAGTACCGCTCAGAGGTTGCTTTAAATTGTGCAACCGGCCTACACCCCCGCCTTGGTACCGACCACTACCTGAACCATGTGTTAGGTGGAGGGTTGCAACTTGCAGTTGATGTCACAAACGACAACCGTTTTATGGACACAATTTGCCCAGCCGGAAACATCTATACCAGTGCAGAACAAGCTGGACGTTTCTTTGAAATGCTTTTAAGTGGAGGAAGCTATGGCGGTCAGCAAATCTTCAGTGAGAAAACGATTTTCAGGGCAACACTGCCGACTACAGGCGTTAACATTGATCGTACTTTATTAATTCCAATGCGCTATGCCTTAGGACCAATGTTAGGTAGTAACCCTGTAGGTCTTTTTGGTCCAATGACAGGACAAGCTTTTGGTCATTTAGGGTTCTCTAATATTTTATGTTGGGCCGACCCTGAAAGAGATATTAGTGTGTCTCTGTTAACAACGGGCAAATCTGTCGTGGGAACACACCTTCCTGCTTTAGCCAACGTGCTTTATCAGATTTCGACACAATGCCCACGCATTCCTAGAGATCAGCGCCGATCTTTGTTTGGTAGTGATTCACACGAAACTAACTTAGTATAAAAGCAAATAAAAAACCCAAGCATTTCTGCTTGGGTTTTTTGCGCTGTAGTTTTTGTTTATCGTGTTATTTCTGTTTTTATTATGGTTGGTGAGATGCTAGTCACATCCTTCTTGTTGTTTTAACTCACTTCCAGTGTCTTTGTTTCTATTTCCTTATGTGATGTATTGTGACACATCCAATTATGAAGAAAAGTAGTATTTTTCTTATCATCATGTAAGCAAAAACGTACAGGTCTGTATAATATTTGGTAAATAACCATTTTTAACATTTAACGTACAGTTCTGTATAACATATAACTTAACAATTCACAGGAAAAATGGCTGTTTAAAAATCATATTACAGATAAATATATTGATATTATTGATATAAATTTTTAAAAGAAAACATACTAAATAGAGGTCTAAAACAGATTTTTTTTGATAATTTTTTAGAAGTAAATTAAAACGTGAATATAAAAAAGCCCTGTAGTCTCTCCCAAAACTACAAGGCTTAGCGGCTGTAAGTTTCCTCTTTATACACCTACATCATTGTAAGTTCGCAGTCTCTCGACTTAAGCTATTATTATTGTGCGATTTTGCCCGACATTCCGTGCCAAGCTCGTTGTGTGTTTATAATCTCAAAAACGTGGGGTGTACTCTAGCAGCAAATATCTCGAATCTATGTAAGCTTTTTCTTACAAGGGTAAAAATATTAAGTTTGTCTTAACGAACTAACCGATTAACTTTCTGAACTAAACCACTTTTTCGTGTAGTACGAACTGTAAATGCCTGAACTAAAGCTTCTGGATGAACCAAAAGACTTACTACTTTTTTAGCTCGTGTAATCGCAGTGTAAATAAGCTCTTGGCTTAATAAATTCTTTGCAGCCTGATCAAGAACCACAGCAGTGTGTGTAAATTCAGACCCTTGCGACTTATGAATTGTTAAAGCGAATGCACTTTGGATACTTTTAGGTAACCGGTTTGCCGCCACCCATTTATTTAAACTTGGAAAATATACTTCAAATTGCTGTGGCTGAGTTCTATGCTCAAAACACAGGCCAATATCTCCATTTGAAATACCGAGCTGATAATCGTTATAAGTCATCATTACCGGACGACCTACATACCAACCACCCACTGTAACTATTGATAACTGTTGTTGTAGCCAGCGCTGCGCATACTGGTTTAACTGTTGTAAGCCAAATGGGCCGTGACGGACCGCCGTTAAAATACGGTAGTCATCGAATGCTCTTACTACGTTTTGAACCTGTTCAATCGAGCGTTCTTCTTTTAAATAGTTTTTTAGGCTCTTTACATAGCCTTGGAAACCTAACATGAGTTTCTGATAATAAATTTCGACTTCTGTGTGATTCCCTTCTGGTAAATACTCAAGCTGAACCACATCTGGCATGTCATTTTGTAAAACTATAGGCTTTAATTCAGAAACCTCAACAATATCAATCTCAAACTGCTGCAAAACCACTTCATGATTTTGTTGATAGGTTTGTGCCTGAATAAATTTAGCAACTTGCCCAATCAACGCCCCTTCAGCAAAACGACGACTTGTTTGTAATTGTACTCTGTTGTCGGCTAGTGCCTGTATTTGTTGCAAGTCAGCAAGTACTGCACCTACATCAACGGAAGCGAGCTGATTTGCATCTCCTAATAAAATAATTCGACAAGACTCTGGCACAGCCTCAAATAGAAGAGTAGCCAGATTTAAATCCAGCATGGAGGCCTCATCCACCACAATCACATCGTAAGGAAGCGGTTGTTTTTGATTAAACCGTGGTGTTTGACTATGCCCCATCCCTAATAATCGATGAATCGTTTGTGTTCCCTGATTTCTAAGCTCTTCACTCATTAATCCAGATTCAAGCAATTTAGGGTCATTAAATGAATTTTGTAGCGCCTCTTGCATGCGCTGTGCTGCTTTACCCGTTGGAGCAGCCATCGCCACACGAATATGCGGAATTGCTTGGCTAAGCACAGCAATAATACGTGCAAGTGTATAGGTCTTACCTGTACCCGGCCCACCCGTAATAATACTCAGGCTCTGCCGAGCAACCATTTGTAAAGCTGCCTGCTGATGAGGGTCTGTGAGTAAGCTTATATAGTCATCACAAGATACAGGCTGAATTAATTGTTGCTTTAATCGACAAATTTGTTCTGCAAGGCGTTGCTCTAGGTGCCAATATCGGTATAATGCCAACCCCTGCTCATCGTAGACGCATGGTGCAACTTTTGAAGTCGCTTGATCGGCTGATATAGCAAGTTGACCAAGTGCTGCAATTTGCTCTGGACTGACATCGATACAGCTATCACCTTGCAAGCTAGCTTCAATAAGCTGCTGTAAATAAGAAGCGGTATCTGGCACTTGTGATTGCTCAGTAAATGGAGCCTGATTTAAGAAGTTACTCCACGTTGTTAACCAGCTTAAATCGGCTTGTTCAGGGCTATTTAGATTGTCCACACACTTATCCACCTAGTTTTCCACACGCTTGTCCACATGGTTATAGACAGGCTTATCCACATGTCAAGTATTTGTTAATCTTAAAATTACCTAACTTATCAGCATTTTTCATGCGATTTTATCCTCAGCAAAATACCCCAAAATGGCATCAAGACGCAGAATAAACTCAATACTAGGTTGCCAGTAATAATACCCCTGCTCTGCTTCACCATTCATGCCACGCAAATAAAGATAAGTCGCCCCACCTAAATGTTGCTCAATTTGGTAATCCTGCATTTTGACTTGCAAATAGCGATGTAATGCCACCAAGTATAGACCTGCCTGTAGCCAGTAACTTGCTAAAGACATGCTTTGTGCAATGTTATCGCTACGATAATCAGCAAGATCCTCTCCTAAATAATTACTTTTATAATCGGCAATGTGATAGCGCTGTCCATCAAAATAAACCAAATCGATAGAACCATTGAGATAACGGGCCGAACGTGCTTCAAGTAGTTCCGGCATATTTAGGCCATATTCAGCAAAGAGTTGCTGAACACGAGTCATGGCTAAAACCCGATCCGACAATGCCAAATAAAAAGGAAACTCCGACAAATGCTGCTCTGGTTGGAGTTGGTTCAATCGGAAGCCCTGATAGAGTGGCGTTCGTAAAACATCTTGCAACCACTGTGCAACTGACTGATAAAGCAGATTCTCAGCGTCTTCTTCCTCTGGAAAGCTCTCTTTATATTTACTGATTAAATCTAGCCAGAGACTACTATAGTCATTTTTAAAACGACGACGTATTTCTATGACCCAGTCATCTGAACATTGAAAATCGATATGCTCAAAAATTTCATGCAGGAAATTACCAGCAAGCGTTCCTCGCGGAAAATTATTCTTTATCCAGTCAATCGGCTGAGCACTGATTGTTTCAACAGTGTTGACCAAGTCCAGCTCATCTTCTGCTAATACAACATCATTGCTCTGACTCGCCAATAAATCTGTGCCAACCTTATGTTTTAAATGCTGCGCCAAGTAACTGAAACTGGTTTTACCACGAGAATAAAAACGCTGTTCAGGAAACCCTTGTGCTTGTATTTTAATAATACTTGTTTGTTTGGCTAAATGAATTGCCTGTGGAATCTGCTCCAAAACCATTTCATCTGTACAGCAATGGTGCTGAAAAGGCTCATTCCTATTTTTCCAGAAAGCTAAGCCTGAAACTGATTTACCATCAGCATCTTGTAAAAGTGCATAGACGCGATGACTTGCTCGCGTAAGAGCCACATACCAAAGGCGATTCTGTTCAGCGAGCGCTCTTTCTTCGTGCTGCTTAAGTTCAACTTCATTCAAATAAGTCTTATCAGCAATCGCAACGACTCGTTGAGTTAACGTCTGGCTTGAGTCTGGCTGGATTACATCTTGGGTCGAAAAATTCAGAGTTTTGTTATTTTCTCGAAACGGCTTGTCTGCACCTAATAAGAAAACAATCTTAAATTCCAGTCCTTTTGACTGGTGAATTGTCATGAGCTGAACACCAGCTTCACTCGACAATTTACGTTCTAGCTCCCAATCACGGTCAAGAGGAGAACGCAACTGTTTGAGATACCAGTGATAAAGGTTTTGTGCCCCTGAGTATTTCTCACTGTGCTGACTCAAAATTTCAGTTAAATGACGCAAGTTCACCACAACCCGTTCATTATCTTTACTTTGAGCAGCCACCAAATTTTGCCAGATATCAAACTGGCTTAAACATTGTTGCCATGCAACTAAAAAACCCTGACTAGACCACAGCTCTCTAATACCATCAAAACCAGTCATGAACTGGCTTAAGCCTTCTGCTGTCTGCTCAAGTTGCAACAGTTGCTTCAAGTCCATGGCAAACAAACGGCTAATTAAAGCCCGCTTCACTTTTGCCTCATCGTAAGGATGAAGTATGGCTGTCAATAAAGCACCGACGTCTTGAGCAATTGTGCAATCAAAAACACTTCGTTTCGATGGACGATTAACTCGAATGCCTAAACGCTCTAACTCATATTGAACTTTATCAAGCCCATCATGATTACGAGACAATACCGCAATATCATCTTCGTTTAAGACTTGAATCTGAGAGTCTTTTTGAAAATATAAATGACCCTCATGAGAACGATTGAATAGATCTCGAATCTTCCATGCAACTTGCTGTGCTTCCGTTTCTTTGTCTTTGAGCATCAACCAGCGCAAAGGATGAGGATTATTATTGTTGTGTTCAATCAGTACAGGATGAGGCCGAGTACCTGCCCGAATCGGGTCATATTGGACCTGTTCACCAAAATCCATTTGCCGTTGAAATAACGCATCAACAACTTCAACCAGATCGCTTACCGAACGGTGGTTATGAATTAACTTATATTCGCGCCCATGTTTGGCTTGAATATCTTTATAGGCATTTAAGAAGGTGAGCATATCCCCACCACGGAAACCGTAAATTGCCTGTTTTCGGTCACCCACCATAATCATGCAGCCTTTCTGGTAACGCTGCGGATGGCGCCAAATACTGGCGAGCATGTCGTCTTGATCTTGGTTAGTGTCCTGAAACTCATCGACCAGAATTAAGGGATAGCGCGCCTGAACAAATACTGCAAAACGTTGTCCCTGCTCGCCCTTTAAAGCATCAGACAGTGTACGGATTTGCTGAGAAAAGGTCGTTTCGCCTTTATTTTGTAAAACCTGCGGTAGTCTTTTTTTAACTTCGACACACAAATAGGCCTTCAAATAAATATGAAGCTGGTCGAACTGCTCAGCATAGTTTTTCAGTACACCAAAGAGTTGCTGGATCTGCTGAACTGTAGGATGCTGATAAAACCCATCCGAAACTTCTGCGGGACATTTTTTAAAAACTTTCTGATCGGCAATTTGACCTAAAAACTTAAAAACAAGTTCACGCTGTGCTGATAGCGACCCATCAAAAACTAAAATACTGTCGCTTTGCGTTAAAACTTGCAGTAGCTGCGGTAAACATTCACTAAATAGTTTATTAAAAGCACCGTTTCGAAATACCGTACCACTCACATGCTTATAGTGTTCGCCATCGAGCTGGTAATAGTGCTCTAAAAGGCTTAAGTCAATTTCTGTCGCCAACTTTTTGAGCTGAGCAAGTTGTTCAAATTGAATTGTTGGTTTTTCAGGAAGCTTAAAATGAGCCGAACTAAAATTAAGTGAGTCTTCGACGAGTTTGACAAAACTATCAACACTCTTAAGTTCACCTGCCAGATACAAAGCATCAATCACGGTTTGAGGCTGAGACTGTATCCATTCACGTAGTACATCATGAATGAGTTGTCGGCTGTAGGTTTTTGCATCGTCGGTAATTTGAGCGCGTTCAATTTTGCCACTCTCAAAAGCAAACTCACGCAAGAGTTTTTGGCTAAAGCTATCGAGTGTCCCTACAAATAGCTCATCGAACTGATCTATAACTAATTTTAAACGCTCACACGCATAGGCAATACGCGTCGCAAAGCTTTTTAAAATGTGTTGGAGTAACAAATCAGGCTCTTGCTCAGCCTGCGTAATTAATTCGTGTTCTGTAAAACTGCGCTTCGTCTCTAAATAACGATACGTTTCGACCAAACGGGCACGAATACGGCTTTTTAACTCAGCAGCGGCAGCACGGGTAAACGTGGTCGCAATCACTTGTCGAGGCAAGTACTTTTCAAGAAAAATACGGACCATCAAGCTCGATAAAGTATAAGTTTTTCCTGTACCTGCTGAAGCTTCAATTAAGTGTAATCCACTAAAATCAATATCAATAATAGGTTGATAAGACACCTGTACTCTTGAGTTCATGTCTTACTCCGAATGTTGAAATTGAAAAACTGGATGATACAGATCATACGCAAATTCATCACAAGCATGTTGAAGCAAAGCTTGTGCATCTTGTTCTTGTAAAATAAAGCTCCAGTCTTTATGCAGCTTGCAAGCTTCATTTTGAGTCATATCCATTGTGGTAAATGACCCTGTTTCATTCCAGTATTTTAACAGCTCAGCATAGCTCTTCTCATCCAGTTTTGCTTTTTCTGCCTGATCTACTGTTTCCCACTGATATGCTTTGGCTTTTTCTAGCGGTTTTAATAATAAGGCTGCTGGCAAAACTAGTGGTTGTTGTTGTGCGTAACGCCAGATTTTAAACCACGGTTGTAAATATTGCCGAGCCTGTTCAGAACTCACTCCACTACAAATCACGGTTTGATCGCTAAAAACCACAATACGGCGTTTTTCAGCTCCTGCACTTCCCTCATTCAAATAAGCTAACCAAAGTAAGTGTTCCAACCAGACTTTCGCGCGTCTTTTTGCTCGGGCGCTTGAAGGTTCCATACTGACCCAATCCCGAGTTTCAGACTTTGGAACAGTAATATTCATATGAAGCTGTTTGGCAATTCGCCAAACTCGCTGAGTCGTTTCAGTTACCACTGGCGCGTATTGATGGAGGCGTTCAAGCAGGCACTCTTGTTCAAAAACACCTTGTTGCCATGCGCTGTATTTGACTTTACCTACAGGCAATTGATCAAGTAATACCTCAGGTTGTGCTTGTTGATCAGATTGCTGTAAAAAATGTCGAATTGCATAACGCCCTAAACCATCTAGTAACAAAGGTTCATTTTGGTCGAGCAGTCCGACACTTCCTAAGTTCTCTACTCCTAAAGTTTTCAAATATAGTCGTGCGGGGAACGTCACATCCTGTATCCACTGCTGGCTATCTAAAACCAACATGTCAGGGGCTTGCAGCGGATAGGTGGTATTCGCCCAAGGTTGACGATTTCCTGAGACTTGCTGAATTTGTGAAGCGACCTTAAACCAATGATCTTGGTAACGAACACCACTTTTTTCTACAGTAAAACCTTTCGGATCAAAAGGCTGTAAATGATGGAGGTGATAAAGCTGCTTTAATTGTGATGGAATTTCAATCCCTTCAACAACTACATTTTCAGGTACATCGTTTTCGGCTTTTACAATCAAGGCAAGGTGTTCACGGAACTCTTGAAGAATACTGGAAGGCTCTCTAACCTCGCCATCGTTCACATCAAACCCATTATAAAACAACCATAAATTTTCTTGGGCTAATAATAATGCATCTAAAAAAGCACCCTGATCATCTTCAAGACGAGAGCGGTCTCCTAACTGTTGACGCAATGCATCCATTAAATCAAATGGAACATGTGTATCACGGTTTGGGAATTGCCCTGCATCAAGATTTAACATCACTATTAAGCGATAAGGGAGCGGCCGAATGTGTCCAATTTGGGCAAAGGTAATTTGCCCTGTCGGTTCCGCTTGTGCACTTTGGCTTTCTAAAGTCCGTTGAATTTCTTCAATAATATAAGGTAGAGGCAACGTGATTTTGCGCAAAGTTCCTGTTTCTGTCTCTGCGTAATAGCTTGCGAGCGTCAACATTCGCTCTTGTTTTTTGACAATTTCCCGAACAGCTTTTAAAGCAGCAACACCCACCTGCTCAAATTCGACAATATCTTTACCCAGCACCTGAAGCCAATATTCAACCGTATAGACTTGCCCCTGTTCATGCAGGGTTAACCAATCACGGCGCTCATTCAAATCTTGATAAATCTGAATGAGTGCACCAATCAACTCAAAATCACCTGGTTGAACTTTGGCATAACTCAGCACCTGATTAAATGTTTCATGTACAGGCACAGCAATGCCTAGAGCCAATCGCTCTAAAGCAAATTTAAAACTATATCGATAATCGTCATCACCCTCACACAAACTGCGCTTGAGATGCTCTGCATCAAGTCCTCGTTTAAACCCTGCATCGGCAAGTAAATTTAAAATTCGCTCAACCTGAGCATATTCAAGTTCGTATCGTTGCTGAGTCGCATGCAAGCTTAACCAGTCAGCAAAATCATCAAAGCTAAAACGCCCTTGCATGAGCTGAATACGCCCAATCACGGCACGCCAAGCATTTAATGCATCGAGTGAGGCAACACCTGCAATTTTCACTGGTAAATGCACCCCCTGCTCAGTGGCAGTTGCATGAAATACACTCCGAATTAAAGGCTCTATATCGGTCAAATTGGGAACTAAAACCAAAATATCATTTGGACGACGCGGCTGCTCATGTGCTTTGGCCAACCAACCAATCAATTGCTCTTTTAGTACTTCAAGCTGACGTAAAGTAGAATGGCAAACGTGAATCTGAATAGAGTCATCGTCTGGGGCAAGATCATATTGCTTAGCTTGGGGTTCCACCAAATGCAAAATATCGGACTGAACTTTACCGAGTAAACTTTCAGGGAAATCATCCACAAAAGCATCAACCCATTTACCCTCTTCACCCGTAGATAAATTTGATAATAGCGAAAAGTGATCGCGGGCTTGTTTACCCAATCTTGTTAAAAGTGGATGTCTGGACTCACGTGCTTCAGCATTAAAGTTGAGTGTAAATTTATTAAAGAAATCGCTAATTTCAGCATCCGTTGCCTTAGGGTTTTTCGCAATAAAGCGCTCTTTCACCCCTAAGTCATAACGCTGTTTCCACAGTGGATCGACGCTATCTGCCCAATATTCTTGCGAAGGGTTATAGTGCAAAATTAGCACATCAATATATTGCCCTAAACGGCGCAAGAACTGTAACTGACTTGGCGGTAAATCCAATAATGTAAAGATCACCACCTGATGAGGTAATCTTGAAATAGCCCATTTACTGCGATCTGGATGTTCGATCTCTTGCCAAAACAACGCATCAATTTGCTGCATCTGTAAAAAGTCATCATGAAAATGTTGCTGCCACAACCAGCGCTGCCAACGTTCTAACTCTTGAGTTTGATGCAATGCAAAAGCAGTAACCTCTTCGTCTTTTTGCACAATATATTTTTCAATATCGAGCGCTCGCCCTTGCCCCCAAGCAGCCAACCAGTTCTCTGGACACGTACAACTATTTTCACAACCACGCTGACACTGTCCACGATAAATCATGTAGTTACTAAATAGATCGGCAACCTGCTCAGCGACCCAATACAGCATTTTTTGTTTTTTAAGTTGTTTATCTATGCCTTGCTCAAGCCGGTCTGCGCTGTCATAAATGCGCTGAACAATAGAATGGAGAGGATGTGAGGTATCTATGCTAATTGCATCAGGTTGTATAAATTCATACAAAGCCTGATGAACCCGCCATTTAAAAATTAAACGTGGAATGTTCGCTTTACGGACCTGTTCTTTATGGGTAGTTAAAACTTGCTGGTAGGCATACCACTGGAAACCTCGTACCCGTTGATGAAACTGGTAATTGGCACTCATGCCTTGCTGTTCTGCAAGTTTCTGTATTAGCCACTGCTCAACCGCAGGACTTGGAACAACAAAATGCTGTGTTTTCAAAACCTGTAAAGGATGCGTTGAAGTTTGCGATGTAGACGCTAATACACCTTGCAACAACACATCAATACGTTGGCTTTGAATAACATGAATCCCCATTTATTTCATATCCTGCTTGCATAATTTATGCACAAAATCATAAACATTCATTACTATACAACTGAATCTGACTATGTCACGTTGGTTTAAACACAGCATAATTTAACTTTAGGTGTCACTTACACTTGGTTTGAATGACGCCATCAAGAAACTTACACAGGTAGACATTATGAAAATTGATAACATTCCTGACTATATTGATCCTAGCCTAAATCTGGAACAAATTCGCGATGAGTGTCATGACCTCATCAAGAAAAGAGCTTACGTCTCAGCAGGAGCGGCAATTGTACCCATTCCTTTTTTAGACGTGGTGATAGATTTGGGAATTTTGTCGTACCTTATTCCAGATATCAATTCCCGTTTTGGCTTAGCACATGAGCACGTTAGTGTTTACGACCCAAAAACTAAAACTATTCATTGGGATGAATTACGTAAACGCGGTTTTGAATTTTCAGGTTTTGTAGTGGCACGTACTACTGTTAAAAAAACATTTAATGGTTTTTTGGGCAAAATCGTAACGAAACAGGTGACTAAATTTATACCGCTAGGCGGACAAATTGTAGCAGCAAGTTTAGGCTATTTCATGATGAAAAAAATAGCAGAAACTCACCTGAATGACAGTTACAATCTTGCAAAACGTATTCAGCAAAAAAGCCGTACCACTATTGTAAATTAGTAGATACCTTATGGCTGAGAGCTTAATCTGCTCTCAGCTGTTTTAAAACTGCCTTTAATACTTCTAGACGTGCAGTATATTTATCATCCGTTGCAACAATATACCAAGGTGCGTATTCAGTACTGGTTCGCTCAAACATATCTGCTGCCGCTTTTAAATAATCGTCCCACTTATCACGATTACGCCAATCTTCTGCGGTAATTTTAAAGCGTTTATGCGGTGTCTCTTCTCTGGCTTTAAAACGCTGTTCCTGCTCATCTTTGCTAATCGCTAGCCAAATTTTTACTACAATCGTTTGACTATCAAATAAATCTTTTTCAAAACGATTAATTTCGTCATAAGCACGCTGCCACTCTAAAGGTGAAGCAAAACCTTCGACACGTTCAACGAGTACCCGCCCATACCACGTCCGATCAAAGATCGTGATTTTTTCAGCCTCATTAATACGGTTCCAAAAACGCCATAAATAAGGATGTCGTGCCTCGTACCGTTCAGGTGCTCCAATACAATGAATATCATATTCACGCGGATCTAGGTTTTTAACAATTCGCTTAATTGCACCACCTTTACCAGCGGCATCCATCCCCTCAAAAGCAATCACGACATTGCGTTTATCAAAACGCATTGCATCAGCAATTTTTTTGCTGAGTTTATCGAGCTCTTTTTTATATTCAGCTTTTTCAAGTTGCTCATTAGAAGGTTTCAATAAACTCTCTGGAATTTTAGCTTGTTGCCATTTTCCTTTAACTTCAGTTTCATGGTCAGGAAGTTGACGCATGTGTTGTAAAAGGTATTGAGCAAAAAACTGATCGCGTTGTGTTTCATCTTCGCCATCAATAATGTACCAATCGTCGGTAAAACGGCGGCGTAACTTTTGCAAGGTGTCATATTGTTTTTTATTACGCCAGTCTAGACCATGAAGTTTATGCCAGTGTTGCTCTGACGGATCAATTTTGTCTAAACGTTTTTGCAATGATTTCCATGAAAGGTCGAACCAGACTTTGACTACATCGACATAATTATTTTTCAAATCTTGTTCAAACGCCCGCATACTTTCAACGTAAGCATCAAATCGCGCCTCATCTAAAGGTTCAGACACATGCGTTGCCGTAACAAGTAAATCGCTATACCAATTGCCAAACATCACCACTATTTGACCTTCGGTAGGAATAAACTCCGAATAAGATTGCCAAAATGCTTCTGTATCTGTCAGCACACGTGGTGCATCTGCTTTTACTCGTAAATATCTAGGATCTAACCACTCGCGAAGCTGCTTAACCGCCTCACCTTTTCCAGCCAGTTCAATACCACTCATTAAAATGAGTGTACTTTTAGCATTGGGCTTTCCGCGACTTTCTTTTAGGGCATATTGTGCTTCAATCAAATCGACCGAAAGCTGTTCTTCATCTCGAATTTCAAATTTTGGTTGTTGTTCACTCATAGTCCACGACTCTAATGATTTATTGTTTAATTTCGTTGATATTTAACTTATGCGGTTAAATGATGAATTGCTATACAAATTATGTCATTGCGGCCAAATTCCATCTAAAAATTGACGCATGAATCATTTTTTTTACATCTTCTCGCCATAGTACAAGGTTACAATGCCTCTTATGATTTTTTGTAAATAGCCCAATATTAGAGTCTTACATGTCTAAACTCGCTGCTTTTGATGAACTTTTACAACAATATAAAACATTTAATTATCACGACAATCCGATGCTTGCCCAACGTTTGCAAGATGTACAAACATGGCTAAAAGAACGGATGAAAGATACACATCATGAATTTTTCAACTTGCCTGAACATAAACTCATGGCACAGTATTTTTTAAATCGTTTATATGGTGGTCCAGAGTTTGATGCCCTTGCAGCACAAATTGAACGTCTATTGAAATATGCACATAAAGCCGAAAAAGTATTGCCTGAGAATGCGATTAAAACTGGAACTAAATCGGTAAGTTTAGCTGTGCTTGCCACTCAGCTTGATGAACAAGTGGCGATACAGCTTCTTGAGGATTATCCAGCTGACACGGTATTAACTGATGAAATCATGCGCTTAACCCTAACCAAACTTGATCAGGCAGAAGCTCGTTATCAACAACTTGCTCTTCTTGATGATTTAGGTACAGCACTCGATAAATATATGCGCTCATTTATGATGTTTACGGCTTTTAAAATGTGTAAAGGCATTGCCCAAAAATATCACTTCGAGTTGATGTATGATTTTATCCAAGATGGTTTTACTGCAATGAAACCGTTAAAATCAGCCGAGACCTTTATCAAGACTTTTACGGAAAAAGAACGCCAGATTATTGAAAATGTACATTCAGGGCATCCGAATCCGTTTAGAGTGTGATAAGGTCGGCACAGAGAAAAAATCAACCTTACGAAGTTGAGATTTTATTCATTATATTTGCATGATGATGCCTGTAAAAATAGACAAAATCTGTCATCATGCAGAACTTATTCCGTTTCACTTGAGTTTGAGTCTAGGAGAGACAATATGTCTAACGAAAACCAAAAGCCAACATCTCCAACTGAGCAGGCACAAAGTTCAGACAAAGTTAGCCCTTTCCTAAGCTCACCTTTACCGCAAGGTACCCCTCAAGGGCAACAACAAACTTTACAACAAACCTTAACTGATACACCGGTTAACGGTTCTGTACCGAAATACAATTTACCACGTGGTGCTGGCAATACTGGCAACGTGGGAGAAACCACACACTTTGGTTTCTCGACTGTTAAAACTGAAGATAAAGCTCAAAAAGTTGCAGAAGTTTTCCATTCGGTTGCAAGCAAATATGACTTGATGAATGACTTGATGTCATTTGGTATTCACCGCCTTTGGAAACGCTTTGCAATTAACATGTCAGGTGTACGCCGTGGTCAACATGTGTTGGACATTGCTGGTGGTACAGGTGATTTAGCGAAAGTATTCAGCCGCGAAGTTGGTCCTCAAGGCCATGTCGTTCTTTCAGATATCAATGAGTCAATGCTCAACGTAGGCCGTGACCGTTTGATTGATGCAGGCTGTACCAATGTCGACTTCGTACTTGCCAATGCAGAAACTTTAGAGCCTTTTGCAGATAACAGCTTTGATCTACTCACCATTAGTTTTGGCTTACGTAACGTGACTGATAAAGATGCAGCACTTGCTTCTATGTTCCGTGTATTGAAACCAGGCGGTCGTTTGCTTATTCTTGAATTTTCTAAGCCTGTATTTGAGCCATTCTCAAAACTTTATGACCTCTACTCATTCACTGCTTTACCAATTATGGGTAAATTAGTTGCCAATGATTCAGAAAGTTATAAGTATTTGGCTGAATCAATTCGTATGCATCCAGACCAACGCACCTTAAAAGGTATGATGGAAAATGCTGGCTTCCAGAACTGTGACTATCACAACCTTACTGCTGGTATCGTTGCCGTTCACCGTGGCTTCAAACTGTAAGGGTTAACGATATGTGGTCGATTCTGGCACTCGGTGCAGTCGAACGTATCATTCATCATCTGATCGATCTGGATGCGGTTACTCGCATTCAGCTTAATCAGTTACAGGGCAAAATGTTGCGTGTCGTAATCGACAGTCCGCAACTTTCTGTCGATGTATTCTTTGACCAAGAAAAAGTACGTCTTGAACCTACCGCAACAGGGCATAGTGAAAAGCCTTCTATTTTTGAACAACGCCCTTTTGATGAGCAATTCAAAATTTCTGAAGCTACAGCAACTTTGCATGTTAAAGATGTCATTGAGCTGATCAAACTATTGGTCAGCGATCCAGATCAGATTGGCAATATCCCATTGCAAGGTGATTATCACCTGTTACAGGATATTCAAAAAATCATGCAACAAGCTGAACCAGATTTAGCTGCGCACTTATCAAGATGGGTTGGTCCTCAACTTGCCCACGAAATTGGCAAGATTCAGCTTGCACCAAAACATTTAAAACGCTCTCTTCAAAGTCATCTGTTTTTTGCTGAAGATGCCTTAAAAGAAGATAGCGGTCTATTTGCCCCTCGCTGGGAAATGGACGATTTAAGCCAAGCAACGCGCAAGCTTAATCAAGACATTGACCGTCTAGAAGCAAGATTGCAGCAACTCAACGCACAACTACAACCCTCTCAAGACTAGGTAAGACTGTATATGATTCCGCACGTTTCACGTTTACTCGAACTTTGGCGTATTGCAGCGCACTATAGACTCGATACGTTGTTCCCTGCGGATGAATTACCAGTTAAAGCTCAACGTGCATTAAGTGTTATTAAAATGCACCCAGCCGCATGGTCTAGTCGTGAACGTAAAAATCCTTTAAAGCTCAAAGAAGCTTTGGAAGAGATGGGGCCGCTTGCAATTAAGCTTGGGCAATTACTGTCAACCCGACGTGATTTGATTCCACCTGAAATACTCGCTCAATTGGTCTTACTTCAAGATCAGGTAAAACCTTTTGATAGCAATGTTGCCAAACAACGTATTCAAGATTCGTTAAAAGCTGACGTAAATACCTTGTTTGCTCGCTTTGATGATCAGCCATTAGCTGCTGCGTCAATTGCGCAAGTTCATACTGCTGCTTTGCATGATGGTCGTGAAGTCGTTATTAAAGTGACTCGTCCTGACATTCGCAACCAAATTTTGCAAGACTTTGAAATTTTGGCGTGGTTAGGCAACACACTAGAAAGCCGCCTTGAAGCTGCGCGTGCGTTGCATTTAAGCGAAATTATTCAAGACTATCGCCAGATTATCTTAAATGAGCTGGACTTGAGTATTGAGGCAGATAACACCCGTCGTATGCGCCATTATTTTACTGGCTCAACCATGATGTATGTGCCTGAAGTCTACATGGACACCAAAGATGTCATGGTGGCAGAGCGTATTACAGGTGTTCCTATTTCAGATACGGCGACTTTTGACCGTCTAGGCATGGACCGCGCACAACTTGCAGAAAAAGGATTAACCATTTTCTTCACGCAAGTATTCCGCGATAACTTTTTCCATGCCGATATGCACCCCGGCAATGTCTTTGTAGAAACAATTAACCCAAGCAATCCACGCTTTATTGCGTTGGACTGTGCAATTATGGGCGAGTTATCTAAGCATGACCAGATGACGATTGCCCGCATGTTGCTTGCTGTAATGAACAGCAACTTTATGCAGCTCATTCAAATTGTGCACCAAGCTGGCTGGATTCCACCGGGTACAGACCAAGATGCGCTATCGCGTGAAATGCGTCGCACCGTTGGACCAATGGTGTCTAAACCGATGGATCAACTTGATTTTGCTGGCATCTTAATTCAAGTGATGGATATTGCCCGTCGCTTCCATTTAGAGATTCCACCGCAACTCATGTTGTTGCTAAAGACTTTAGTGCATGTTGAAGGCCTAGGGACCGATCTTTATCCGCAGCTCGACATCTGGAAATTGGCAAAACCAATTTTGACTGAATGGGTCAAAGCGAACATGAACCCAGTCAAAAATATAAAAGAGTTAGGACAACAACTACCTGACCTGCTTTTAGGTGCTCAAGATTTCCCAAGCTTAATTGTTGATAGTTTAAATGGTTTAAAAAATCAGTCTGCTTGGCAAGACCGTCAGTTACGCGAAATGCAGCAACTTCGTTTGCAAATGGAACATCAACAACGCCGCAGTTGGATGTTCGGCAGTACTATGCTGATTTTACTAACCATCGCGATTATTAGCCCTTGGTTTGTTTCGGTTATTTTGATTGTGCTGAGTAGCTTATTAGCACTTTGGCGTATATTGAAATAAATTCTAAATCCCTTGCAATCGCAAGGGATTTTTCTATGACAATAATTTAATTTTAAAAAATTTTTCTAGATCAGTGATAAGTTCATTGTTAAATTGAACCTATAAATACTTCAAAAGAATAAACAATGAAAACACCTCATTTTGCCATTATCGGTGCTGGTACAGCAGGTTTAGCAACTGCGATTTTGCTCGCTCGCGAAGGCAATAATGTGACTATTTTTGAACAAGTTGATGAATTATCTCCGGTAGGTGCAGGTCTTTTACTACAACCTGCAGGGTTAGCCGTATTTGAGCATCTTGGTGTACTTGATGAAGCCTTAACACTAGGTGCAAAAGTCACAGGTTTAGAAGGGCAACTTCCTGATAAACGCCTTTTAGTAAATAGTCACTATCATGAAGCGTCAACAAATCTTTATGGTTTAGGTATTCACCGTTCTACTTTATGTCACGTTCTTACTCAAAAACTTTCTCAATATTCAAGTCACATTACTTGGCGTATGAGCCACACAATTGAAAGAATTGAAGAACACCCTAATGAAACTCGGGTCTTTGGCTTTAATCACAACCAAAAGTTTGATGATTGCTTTGATGCGGTCTTAATTGCCAATGGCGCTCGTAGTCAATTGCGACCAAAAGCATGGGTAAAAGTCGATCAAGCTTATCCATGGGGTGCTGCTTGGAGTATCGTGCCTGAATGTTTAGCACTGAATCCCCAAATTCTGCATCAATTTTATGATCACTCCAAAATCATGATGGGGATTTTACCTACAGGGGCAATCCCTTCTGCACCCGAGCAACGACTTGCGAGTGTATTTTGGAGCCTACCTACTGCACAATTACCTACATTTTTGAAAGATGAGCAGTCTAAACAGACTTGGTTAAACCAAGTTTCAGAGCGCTGGCCTGATGTAGCAGAATGGTTAAAACAGATTTTGTACAACAATCAAATTCAACCTAAATGGCTATCTGCCCAATACCGTGATGTGGTGATGACTCAATTTGGGCAAGGCCGAATTGGTGTTATTGGTGATGCTGCTCATGCTATGAGCCCTCAACTGGGACAAGGCGCAAATATGGCTTTATTGGATGCTTGGGCTTTTTCTCAATCATTGCAACTTGCCCAAAAGAACCAAAATATTGACTGGTCACTCCTCTGGCAGCACTATCATCAACATCGCCGCTCTTCCACCCAGTTTTATCAATTCCTCAGTCGCTTATTAACACCACTCTATCAATCTGACCATTGGTGGGCGGGAGGTTTAAGAGATCTCGTGTTCCCTTGGATGTATCAGATCCCTTATTTTCGAAAAGAAATGGCAATCACAGTTTCTGGCTTAAAAGCAGGTCCATTTCAACAACTTGATTATCAGAAAATTGCTCAATATTGCGAAAAAGAAAATGCACTTAATTCAAAAAGTGAATCTCTTCCCGACTATTAACCTCACAAAAGAATAGCGAGTTATATATGAAAATCAGCCACCTTGATCATCTCGTTTTAACCGTTGCAGATATTGAAAACACCTGTAATTTCTATCAAACAGTATTGGGGTTTGAGGTCATTACGTTTAAAGGTGACAGAAAAGCTTTAAAGTTTGGGCATCAAAAAATTAATTTGCATCAACTAGGCAATGAATTTGAACCCAAGGCATTGCATCCAACTTCTGGATCTGCCGATCTGTGTTTTATTTCAGAGACACCAATTTCAGAAGTGGTTACACACCTTAATCAGTTAAATATTCAAATTGAAGAAGGCCCCGTCGAACGTACCGGTGCAATGCACCCTATTCTTTCAGTTTATATTCGCGACCCAGATCAAAATTTGATTGAGATTTCGAATAACTTAAACTTATAAGTTATTTAAAATTTACAGGGATATTTTGTAATTGTTTTTCAATATCCCAATTCTTAGGTTTCTTTTTTAATTCCCACCAATTAGCACCTGTCTCCAACCATTTCTTGCGGTACGCTTTTACAGATTCTTTAGTATAATCCTCATATCCAAATTCAACACCACAACAACCACAAATCTCAAAGTTTGGATTTTCCCCACTTTCACCCCATGGTTCTTCACATTGTATAAGCCCACATACTCGACAAGCAAAATTTTCTATTTTATCCAAAATTTATTTTCCTAAGTTATTTAATGAACGCAGGTAATTTTTCAATCTATTTTATTATAGAGATTAATTTTTAGCTGAAAAAGCGATTTAAAAAGTCTTATTCTATAAAAAAATATTATTTAATAACGCCCATCTTATGGAAAAATCATATAACTGATTTTTTATACAACAAGCATAGCCAACCCTAAGCACAAGCGCTACACTAGCTGCTTTCCACTCAATGGATTTCCACTCATGTCAAACTGGTTAGATGAAGTTAAATTTGATTCCAATGGTCTTATCCCTACCATTGCTCAACATCATCAAACCGGACGCATTTTGATGGTTGCGTGGATGAACCGTGAAGCACTCGCTCTAACAGCGGAAAAAAATCAGGCTGTTTACTTCTCTCGCTCTCGCCAAAAACTCTGGCACAAGGGTGAAGAATCAGGCCATTTCCAAACAGTTTATGAAATTCGTCTGGACTGCGATGCCGATGTCATTGTGTTACAAATTGAACAGCACGGCGGTATTGCATGTCATACAGGTCGTGAGTCTTGTTTCTACAGTAAACTTACCCCACAAGGTTGGGAAATTGTCGATGCACAGTTAAAAGACCCTACTGCAATTTACGGTGAAAATGCTAAAACAGAAGCTCACGATCACGCCCACACCACTGAACAAGTTGATGTACTTGCTCATTTAGGTCAATTGATGCAAGAGCGGAAGCAAGCGGAAGCAGATACCTCTTATGTTGCCAGCCTCTATAAAAAAGGCATCAATAAAATTTTAGAAAAAGTCGGCGAAGAAAGTGTAGAAACCATTATTGCTGCTAAAGATTTTGCAGTTCAAGATTCAGAAGCTCACTTAAACGATCTCGTTTATGAAACAGCTGATTTGTGGTTCCATACTATTGTCATGTTGGGTTATTTCGATCTTAATCCACAACTTATTATTGACGAATTAGCTCGTCGTCAGGGTTTATCTGGTTTAGTTGAAAAAGCTAACCGCAACAAGGTATAAAATCACTCAGTGTCGAATATTGAAAAACCTAAAGCTACCTATGAGCAAGCAATTGCCATAGACAACGCACGTCTTGGGCAATCATTTAAAGTGATTGCCTATGCAGGTACAGGTAAAACCACTACTTTACAAATGATTAGCGATGCCATGCCTGAGCGGCGCGGTATGTATTTGGCTTTTAACAAAGCGATTGCTGGTGAAGCCCAAAGCAAATTTCATCGCAATGTCGACTGCCGTACTTTTCACTCACTTGCCTTTCGTAGTGTGCCCCGTGGTGTAACTGACAAATTACGTCTACCGCGCTTAAGTCCAAGTTTTATTGCTAAAGAATATCGACTAGAGCCGATTACTTTACGACGCATGATGGGTGGGCGTTACGAGAAATATGTCTTAATGCCAAGCCGACTAGCAAGTCTTGTCGCCAATGCGGTGGGTTACTTCTGTTCAACGAGTTCTCAATACCCGGCACCTCGCCATATTCAAGCACCGAATTGGTTACATCCAGACGATATTATCGAATTACAAAAGCATCTTTATCCTGCTGTGGAACGTCGTTGGCTAGAGTCGATTGACCCGAATCATCAAGCCGGAATTGGCCATGATATTTACCTTAAACTTTGGGCATTATCTGAACCGAACATTCCTAGTGATTATGTGTTATTTGATGAAGCACAAGATGCCGACCCTTTAATGCTGGGTATTTTGCTTCGACAAAAAAATACGCAGGTCATTTATGTAGGCGATGCTCATCAGCAAATTTATGCATGGCGTGGTGCGATTAATGCTATGCAGCAATTACCATTACCTGAATCTCGCCTAACCACGTCTTTTCGTTTTGGTGAAACGATTGCTGACGTTGCCAATGCTTTACTGGGCGGCTTAAATGAGACTGTTCCTCTACTTGGCAATCCGAACCAGAAATCAAGTGTAGTTAATAAACCTCACACTAAAATGCGTGACGCAATTTTATGTCGCACTAATGCCCGTGCAATGGAACTTTTGTTGGCAGGTTTAGTTCATGGCGATAAAGTGAGTTTGCAAGCAGACCATCAAAAACTAAACCGTTTTGTAGATGCTGCAAGCCTCTTGAAACAAGGCAAACGTGTCACTGATGTTCCTGAGTTAGCATGGTTCAATTCATGGCATGATGTTCATGAATACTGTGAAACCAATGAAGGTAGTGACATTAAACCTTTGGTTAAATTGGTTGATGATCACGGGACTGACCCATTAAAGAAAGCACTTGCAAAGATTACACCCATTGAGCAAGCTGATTATGTCATCTCTACAGCCCACAAAGCTAAAGGGTTAGAATGGAACCGTGTTCATATTGAAGATGACTATCAATTTAAAATTAATGGCTTAGAACACAAGATTACAGATGAGGAGTTAAGATTACTTTACGTTGCCTGTACTCGTGCTAAAGTAAGTTTAAATATCCATCATCTTTATGATCTGATACAACAATTAAAACTAAGGGCGCCTTTAAGTCTTCGTCAATCGGTTGGTTGAAGCGCTCATACTTAGGTGAGCCTATGAAACTTGAATCGATCCAATTTAAACATATTGCTTTATTTCACGATCTTAAAATACAGTTTCAATATGAAAAACAGCCTATTACCTTAATTTTAGGTGAACAAGCAACTGGTAAAAGTATGTTACTCAAACATACTTACCATGCTTTAACTTGGTTCCCTGCCCGTCTTAAAGATTTACGTAGCCCTGGTATTGTCATGCCTGATCAAGACATTACTCAGTCGCGCCTACAATCAAGAATCGAAGTGACCATTCAAGTTCCAGCAGAAATTGGCCATTTACCTGAAAGTACCTCTGCCCAACAGGTGGATTCTTCACTATGTAGCTGGAAACTTTTTAAAACTCTAAATTCAAGTGGCATTGGGATAAGCCAAGTTGAAACGCAGCAACTTGATCAAACTATGGCCCTTTATCAGCAAGTCACAAAAAAAGATCCACTAGAAGGACTGCCCTTAGTCGCTTACTACCCAGCCGAGCGATTTGTAAATGATATTAATCTGCTGAATAAAAATTTACCTGGCATTACCCAATCCATTTCAGCCTATGACATTAGCCCACTGCCATTTACAACGTTTACCCGTTTTTTTGAATGGCTACGCGAAATTAGCGATATCGAAAATGCCCAAGCTGCACATCTCGTACAACGTATTATTTCCAAACAATCAGATCAGCAAGATCAAACAGAACTATTAAATGAGCTTCAAAAAGAGTTATCAGGGCAGCCTAAACAGCTCACCTCCCCGAATCTTTATGCACTGAAAAATGCATTAAATATTGTTCTGCCTGAACTTAAAGACCTATATTTGCAATATCAACCTCGGCTCCAGCTCATGGTTGACTATGAAGGTCAAACCCTACCGTTTCAGCAGCTTTCCAACACCACAAAAACTTGGATTGCGTTGCTAGGTGATGTAGCCCGTAGACTCTGTTTACTTAATCCCTTAAGTTTAAATCCTTGCCTCGAAGGTGAAGGGATTTTATTAATAGATCAGATTGATGCACAGCTCGACTCCACACATTGCACAGAAATCTTGAATCGGCTTCATCAGGCATTCCCGCGCTTACAAATTATTGCAACAGGAAGTCGTGAGGAATTACTTGAACATGCTTCCAACTATCAATGTTTAAAATTAGAACACGGTAAAATTAGCCATCTTGATTTAAATACAACCAAGCAACAGCTTGAAAACATCTATACATTGCTGCAAAGAAGCGAACCATTAACACAGTCTATAGAGGCACAACCTCTTAGCTTAATTGATCCAACACCATCTCCAGCACAAATTGGTGTTTTATTTCAGCAAATCCAAAATCTAAATGAGCAACAAAAAAATGAATTATTACGCATGATTCATGCTGGAGACACACCAGAAGAAAGCCCTTCTGTTTAAATTTTATGACCCATTTACTCTATTTTTATAGTGAAATTCGGCCTCACACAATATAGAGTTTAAGCAGGATTTTTAGGCTCTAAAATCACTAGATGTTGTTACTACATGTAATAACATCAGATTTTTACTGCTTTTTTAGTGTACAATAAATTTCATTTTGCGTTTTTATTCTTCAAGTTGCGCAATACAACTTGTTTCTCGCTTTATTTTCTAATTTGGTTGGGCTTTTCAGAATACAAGCCTTGGAAATCTCTTTGAATTCCTATCTGTTCTGAAATTAAAATTTCACTTTTAGGTCTCGGCCTAAATCACATATGGATACGAGTGTGCTACCGATAATTATCTTATTACCGTTAATATTAGGCACCACCCTTGTTTCATTGCTTCAACGGTTCTCACGTGGAGTAACGGCTTTAGGGGCAATCGGAGTCAGTTTAACCAGTTTTGGTTTATTACTGGCTCAAGCAAAAACTGTGCTTGGTGGTGCAAGCATTCAACAGAGCTGGGATTGGTTACCTCAATTAGGAATTAATCTAAGCTTCAGACTCGATGCTCTTGGTTTACTATTTTCTCTACTTATTACCGGTATCGGTACACTCATTTATATATACGCCTACTACTATCTTGGCCCTAAAAATTCTTTAAGCAAACTATATGCTTTACTCATGCTGTTTATGGCAGCAATGCTGGGTATTTCGCTCTCTAATAATCTTATTATTTTATTAGTCTTTTGGGAGCTCACCAGTATTTCATCTTTTTTATTAGTGGGTTACTGGAGTCATTATGAAGCTGCTCAACGCGGCTCTCGAATGGCACTCACTATTACAGGGATGGGCGGTTTGGCGTTGTTGGGTGGATTTGTTCTATTAGGACAAATCACTGGAACCTATGAAATTAATGACATCATGGGTATGAAAGATGCCATTCAAGCCCATTCCCTATTTATTCCAATGTTATTGCTTATTTTGCTTGGTGCATTTACGAAGAGTGCTCAGTTTCCATTTCATTTTTGGTTACCCAATGCAATGGCTGCGCCCACTCCGGTGTCTGCCTACCTACACTCTGCAACCATGGTAAAAGCTGGGATCTTTCTACTTGCCCGCTTACTGCCAATTTTTGTAGGGGCTGCGATCTATCACAATATCGTGACGTTTGTCGGCCTATTTACACTTTGTATGGCCGCATGTTTTGCCATTTTCAAAGAAGACTTAAAAGGTTTACTCGCCTATTCAACAATTAGCCATTTAGGTCTTATTGTCTGTCTACTAGGTATCGGTTCGCCTTTAGCTGTTGCTGCTGCCATTTTTCATATTATTAACCATGCGACATTTAAAGCAGCCCTGTTTATGCTTGCAGGGATTATTGACCATGAAACTGGTACACGTGATCTTCGAAAACTCAGTGGTATTTGGCAATTACTTCCTTTTACAGCCACATTAACCATGATCACCGCTGCTTCTATGGCAGGGGTACCACTCACCAATGGCTTTATTTCTAAAGAGATGTTCTTTACCGAGCTATTGGCGAATCTTTCAGGTTCAACAGTTATCTTTGCCAGCATTATTGCAACTCTGGCTGGTATCTTTGCAGTAAGTTATTCAATTCGCTTAGTGCATGGCGTGTTTTTTGATGGCCCAATTGGTAAACAAGTTCCAAATAAAGATGCACATGAACCCCCGATCGGTATGCGTGCGCCCGCCATTCTTCTTGCTGTGCTATGTATCTTGGTTGGAATTTTACCTTCTTTATTGGTAGAACCACTGGTCAATAGCGTAACGAGAGCAAGCTTGATGCAACCAGAATTTGCAGGAACTCATCTTGCAATCTGGCACGGATTTAATGCTCCTCTCATCATGAGTATTATTGCTTTAGTGGGCGGCTCACTCTTCTATTTTGCTTTGGCAAAAGATGGCATGATTCGTAAAATTGACCTTGACCCACGTCTTGGCAGATTACAAGGCCGTATTTTATTTGATTTATTTTTAAAACATTTATTACTCACAAGCCGAAAAATCAAACAAAAAACTGAAAATGGCTCATTGCAAAGTTACTTGTTTTTGATCATTGCTTTTAGCATCATCATGGTAACCATGCCGCTACTTAATCAAGGGCTCACCACAGGCACACGTGAACTCACTCATGCCCCATGGATTGCCATCGTTCTCTGGCTAACCTTATTCTCGGGTTGCTGGATGATGCTATGGTTCCACCATGAACGTATTAAAGCAGTCCTCATTAGTGGTGCAATTGGTCTGGTTGTAACGATGGTATTTGTCACCATGTCAGCTCCAGATTTGGCATTGACTCAAATTACCGTGGATGTTGTAACCACTGTTCTTTTATTAATGAGTTTATCTTTACTTCCACAGCTAACGCCTTATGAATCTCTGCGCTCAAGACGTTTAAGAGATGCCGCTTTAGCCATTGTTGGAGGCTTAGGGATAGGCTGGATTACGTGGCTGATTTTAACCCGTGATCATAATTCGATTTCATGGTTCTTTGCCCAACAATCTTTACCACTCGGTGGTGGTTCAAATATTGTAAATGTCATTTTAGTTGACTTCCGTGGTTTCGATACCTTTGGTGAAATTACGGTACTAGGAATTGCGGCTATTGGTTCACTTTGCCTCATGGATGGCATGCGTGTACATGGTACAACCATGACCCAAGGTCTCACCTACCGTTTTAATCCATCTCCGCTCATGTTCCGTATTACAGCCTCTTGGGTATTGCCATTAGCGCTTGTCGTAAGTGTTTATATCTTTATGCGCGGCCATAACTATCCGGGTGGTGGCTTCATTGCAGGTCTAATCACCTCAATGGCGTTAATCATCCAATATATTGCGCTAGGTCAAGACCAAACTGAACAATTACTCAAAGCAAAATCAGGACGTCTTTACGAAGTCTGGATTGGTTCAGGTTTAACAATTGCTGGGCTTACTGGTGTAGCTGCATGGTTCTGGTTACGCCCATTCCTTACCAGCGCGCACGTGTATGTTGAATTACCAATTTTAGGAAAACTACATTTGGCTTCAGCTGCAAGTTTTGACTTAGGCGTTTATATCACCGTTGTTGGTGCAACGATGTTGCTCATCTCTGTATTGGGAGACTCTCGCCACTCAAGTATGTCTGGTCCTGTAGTACCACATCGGGAGGAATCATCATGATCAGTTTAGAATTCTTATTGGCTTCTGCTATTGGTTTACTTGTTGCCACAGGTATTTATCTGATTTTGCGTGCTCGTACTTTCCCTGTCGTGCTTGGATTAGCTGTAATTGGCTATGCTGTAAACCTATTTTTATTTGCCATGGGCCGATTACAAATCAGCTCACAAGCAATTTTAACCGAAACAACAAAAATAACCGATCCACTTCCTCAAGCGCTGGTGTTAACAGCCATTGTGATCGGTTTTGCAACCACCGCTTTTATTGTACAACTGGCGCTGCGTAGCCGTTATGAGTCAGGTAGTGATCATGTTGATGCTAAAGAAGACATCTCTCCAACATACGACCCACGCGAGGATGAGCCGTAATGTTTGATTTTTTATCTTTCTGGCAAGAACATGCGCCTATTTTTAGCATTCTCATCCCGGCATTTACTGCTTTTATTTTATTACTGCTCGGCAACCCTGGAGCAGGTGCTTTAAAAGATGACTGGCGACAACCATGGCGTCGTGGCATTAGTCTTGTTTCGGCAATTGCTGGATTAATTACCGCAATTGTATATTTGAGCTTTGCAAGCACGGGCCAGATTACCATTTACCAACTGAGTGAATGGTCAGCACCGTTTGGCATTGTACTCGTATTAGATCGACTTTCTGCTTTTATGCTGGTACTGACCTATGCACTAGTTGTCCCAGTTTTATGGTATGCAAGCGACAATTGGGATACCCGTGGTCGCTATTTTCATGCCATGGTTCATTTCTTGTTAATGGGTATCTGCGGAGCATTTTTAACAGGCGATTTATTTAACCTTTTCGTCTTTTTTGAAATCTTGTTGATGGCTTCGTATGTTTTGCTTTTACATGGACAAGGCAAGCCACGCTTTCAGCTGGGTGTTCACTACGTCATTATCAATCTGTTAGCCTCTGCCCTATTCTTAATTGGCCTTGGTATGATTTATGGTAGTGTGGGTAGCCTCAACATGGTGGATGTTTCACGTCTTATCCCCACACTCGAAGCAGATCAACATAAATTAGCCGTAGCAGGTGCGTTACTTTTATTTGTAGTGTTTGGCATTAAAGCAGCCATGCTTCCTGTAGGTTTTTGGCTACCAAAAACTTATGCTATTGCAAGTACGCCTGTAGCTGCAATTTTCACCATTATGACCAAGGTCGGTATATATTCGATTTTGCGTGTGAATGGAACTGTATTTGACGATGCGCTTAGCCAAGAAATCTTAAAAAGCTGGTTACTTCCTATTGGTTTAATTACATCACTCTATGGTGTGATTGGAGCAATTGGAGCAGATCGATTACGTCGCTTTGTCGGGTTTATGGTGCTTTCTTCAATTGGCACCTTGCTCACGGCAATTGCCATGTCGAATACACAAGCATGGTCTGGCGCATTATATTACTTAGTGCACAGTACGCTGATTGGAGCAGCTTTTTATCTATTTTGTGGATGGATAACCTCACAACGTGGAGATTTTAAAGATCACTTAAAAGTTGCTCCAAGAATCAAACAAGAAAAAGCGGCTATGCTGACTTATTTCTTGATTGCCATGATGCTCGCGGGTTTACCACCTTTTAGTGGTTTCCTTGGAAAAGTATTCATTTTACAAGCGACCGTTGAAACCAGTTATCAAGCATGGATCATTGGTGTGATACTTGTTGTTAGCCTATTAAGTATTATTGCTCTAACACGTGTTGGCTTTATCTTGTTCTGGCGAGCAACACCTCCTGAACAAGATCCAATCCATCCTGCTTATATTCTTTATCGGGCCTTACCAGAACGAGCCCCACCACGTAATGATAAAGTCATCTATGTGTTACTTGCTGGCTTAATGGCTTATGTCGTATTTGCTGCACCTATTCAGCATTACACATTAAGTACTGCTCAGCAGATTCAAGATCATGCGCTTTACCAACGCACTATTCTTAAAGTAGATCAAAACGGTGAATTTATCAGCGTGCAACCATTTGATCCCGCTTACCTACCAGAAACTAAATATGGGGGTGAAGTTGAAGATCATAATGCTTACCTCATTCCTGATATTATTTCGAAAGATACCTTCAATGGTGAACATATTTCAGAATATAAACATCGACAAATTCAGCAACAGGACAAACTACAAACGCCTACCATTGTTGATGAAAGTCAATTGAAACCTATGGAGCCATAACAATGCAGTTATCTCATTTGCTTGAACGCTGGTTTCCACATCCATTTGTTTCCGTTCTTATCATTTTATTTTGGCTGATGCTGTCACATAGTCTTGATGCCAGTGATCTTTTGACGGCTGTGCTTTTAGGCTTGATCATTCCTCGTTTAGTCAAACCGTTCATTACTCGCACACCGCATATTCACTGGAAACCTGCTGTTAAATTATGCTTTGTAGTTCTTTGGGATATTGTGATTTCTAACTTTCGAGTAGCAAAGCTCGTTTTAGGACCTACCAAAAATTTACATCCTAAATGGTATCGTGTGCCACTAGAAACAGAACATGAGCAGGTCAATACATTACTGGCGATGATCATTACGACAACGCCAGGTACTGTCTCTGCGGGTATTGATCAGGAACGTGGAGATATTTTGGTTCACGCCTTGAGCACGGATGATACCGAATCTGACATTCAAGACATCAAACAACGCTATGAAATTCCACTTATGGAAATTTTTGATGTAAAAAGCGAAACGGAGGCAAGTGTATGACAATCCTACCCTATGCTCTAGGTATTAGCTTAATTGCCATTACAATCTCTATGCTACTTTGTCTTTTCCGAATGGTAATCGGTCCATCAATTGTAGATCGACTTTTAGCACTCGATACTCTTTTCTTAAATGCAACTTGCCTCATTGTTGTGCTAGGCATTTACTGGATGACGACCTCTTTATTTGAAGGAGCGCTATTGGTTGCTATGCTAGGCTTCGTGTCTACAGCAGCTTTAGCTCGTTACTTCACAACCGGCCATGTTGTCGATTAAGGAGAGATCAAAATGCAGTTTGTAATGGAAATTATTGTTTCGGTCTTTCTGGTTTTTGGCGCTTTCTTTATGTTAGTCGGCTCAATTGGTATGGTCCGCTTACCTGACTTATTCATGCGCTTACATGCACCCACAAAATCGAGTACGTTAGGATTAGGCAGCTTCTTGATTGCTTCCATGATCTTTTTTGCTTTTCAAGGTCGCTTTGGTTTTGCCGAGCTACTGATTACACTTTTAGCTTTTATTACCGCACCGGTTTCAGCAAATTTAATTGCTCAAGCTGCGCTACATTTACGTTTGCGCTCGCTTAGTGGAGAAGTTCCCGAAGCAATTGAACGCCCTTTGCCTTGGGATCGTTATAAAATTGGACAGCGTTTCTCGCAAAATAAACCTCCTATGGACCCTCCTAAAGAATAGGCGAAAAAACCAACCAATAAAAAAGCCACCCAAAGGTGGCTTTTTTATTTTTAATTTATATTACTGTTCGTCATCTGACTCGCGTTTCGGTAAATCATTTACCGCTTTCTCGATCAGACCAAACATATAGTTACCATACGCATTAGTCTTATCATAATGGAAACGCAATCTTGGCGTAATACGTGTCTTGATACGACGGCTCAATTCATGACGCAAGAAACCAGAAGCTTTATTTAATACGTCTAAAGTTTCTTTATTTGCTGCTTCACTTTGCTCATCACCAAGCTCACGTCCCATTACAGTGACATAAACTTCAGCATAACCCATGTCTGCACTGACTTTCACCGCAGAGATGGTCACTAGACCACCTAAGCGAGGATCTTTAAGCTCCTGACGGATCAGCTCAGACAACTCGCGTTGTACTGAATCCGCCATGCGCTTTAAGCGTTGGCTACCCGCCATTAAAGACTCCGTTTAATCAATTGAACATCATAGACTTCGATCTTATCTTTCACTTTGATGTCTTTATAACCTTTCACCGCAAGACCACATTCCATACCGGCACGAACTTCTTCAACCACTTCTTTATAGCGACGAAGAGATTCAAGCTCACCTTGGAACACAACCACGTCATCACGTAATACGCGAATCGGTTTATTACGATGCAATACACCTTCAAGTACCATACAGCCTGCTGCTGCACCAAACTTACTTGAGTGGAATACTTCACGTACTTCAGCAACACCCAAGATAGTTTCACGATGTTCAGGAGCAAGTTTACCACTCATGGCATCTTTCACATCATCAATCAATTCATAGATGATGCTGTAGTAACGAATATCGATACCGTCTTGGTCACTTCTCTGACGAGCAGTCGTATCGGCACGAACGTTAAAGCCCAACAATACAGCTTCTGAAGATTCAGCAAGAATCACATCAGACTCAGTAATCGCACCAACACCCGAACTAATTACACGAACTTTTACTTCATCAGTAGATAATTCATGTAAAGCTGCATTCAATGCTTCTAAAGTACCACGTACGTCAGTTCTTAAAACAACGTTCACTGTAGGAACATCTTTTTTGCCCATTGACGACATGATATTTTCAAGACGCATTGCGCTTTGACGATCAATACGTTTTTGACGTTCACGATCAGCACGAGCATCAGCAACTTCACGTGCTTTCTTCTCGTCATTTACGACAAGAACTTCATCACCTGCCATTGGAGCATCTGGAAGACCCAGAATTTCTACTGGAATAGATGGTCCTGCTGATTTAATAGGCTTACCATTTTCATCAGACATTGCACGGACACGACCATATGATGAACCTGCAAGAACAAGGTCACCAATGTTTAATGTACCGTTTTGAACAAGAATAGAAGTTACTGCACCACGGCCTTTATCAACACGCGCTTCAATAACAACACCTTGCGCAGCACCTTCAGCAGATGCTTTTAATTCCATCAATTCTGACTGAATAAGAATTAAATCAAGGAGTTCATCAATACCTTGTCCACTGTGTGCAGAAACCTTAGCAATCGGAACATCACCACCCCATTCTTCTGGAACGATTTGTTTCGTTGTTAATTCATTTAGCACACGGTCTACATCAGCAGATTCTTTATCCATTTTGTTGATTGCAACAATAATTGGAGTACCTGCTGCACGCGCATGGTCAATTGCTTCTGCAGTTTGTGGCATTACACCGTCATCTGCTGCAACAACCAATACAACGATATCCGTTGCTTTAGCACCACGTGCACGCATTGAAGTAAATGCAGCATGTCCCGGTGTATCAAGGAATGTAATGATTCCTTTGTCTGTTTCAACGTGATATGCACCAATATGCTGGGTAATACCACCTGCTTCGCCTGCCGCCACTTTCGAACGACGGATACGGTCAAGCAATGATGTTTTACCATGGTCAACGTGACCCATAATGGTAACAACTGGCGGACGAGTTGTTTGCTCACCACGTGCTTCTTCAGCCGCTTCAAGCAAGTTATCTTCCGCTTGTGTATCAGAAACTAAAACAGGGTTATGGCCCATTTCTTCAACAACAAGTGCTGCTATATCTTGATCAATAGCTTGTTCTTGATTAACCAACTCACCCATTTTCATAAGTGATTTGATAACTTCACGTACTTTAATCGCCATTTTTTGAGCAAGATCGGCAACAACAATGCTTGAACCGATTTCTACATCATAAACTTGCTTTTTAACTGGCTTTTCAAATCCATGCTTATTTGCCTGACTTGATTTTAAACCACGTTTGTTATGGTTAACAAAGCTTTGCTCTTCTTGACCACGACGACCACCTTTTTTACCCGCACGAGGGTTAGTGGTTGCGCCACCGCGTTTAATTTCACGGTCTTCTTGCTTAAATGAATCTTCATAAGCTTGGCCAACCAGACCTGAAGCAAGTGGAGAATCATCAATCACACGAATTGTCGTAGTAGCTTCGTCATTTGAATACTTAGACGCCATTTTGCGCATTTGTTCAAGTGTACGTTGCTGAGCTTCTTCAGCCGCTTTACGACGCGCAGCTTCTTCAGTCGCTTTTAACTGAGCTGTTTGTGCTTCACGCGCTTTCTTTTGCTCTAATGTTTCTGCTGGTTTTGGTGCAGGTTTTACTGTACCACCACCACGTCTTTTCACGACTACAGCAGCTTTAGGAGCTGTCTGTGCAGCGCTATCTTGTTGATGAGCAACACGCATAGCATCTAAAGTTGCTTTTGCTTTTTGCTCTGTTTGAAGACGCGCGTTTTGCTGTGCAGTGTCACGCGTTTGCTGTTCTACACGTGTTTTAGCTTCAGCTTCTGCACGTGCTTTAGCTTCAGCTGCAATTTGTTCAGGGTTTGGTTTAGCAAAAACCTGTTTTTTACGTACTTCTACGTTAATTGTTTTTGCTTTACCTGAAGTACTTGCAACTTTAGCGGTACTGGTTGTTTTACGTTTCAACGCAATTTTTCCTGTGTTACCACTTTCCTGACCATGCACTTTTTTCAAATGATTGACTAAAGTATCCTGTTGTTCAGTGGTAATAATATCGTCTGCTGTACGTTGAGGCAAACCTGCTTCACGAGCCTGTTCTAGGAGCTTCTCAACAGGACGTTCTACACTGAGAGCTAACTCTTTAATCGACTTGTCCGTCATATTTCATCTCCTAGTTAAACCATGATTCGCGAGCTTTCATGATCAATTGACCTGCTTTTTCATGATCAAGACCTTCAATATCAGAGATATCATCAGTAGCCTGATCTGCCAAATCGTCGACAGTAATAATACCGCGCGCGGCAAGCGAGTAAGCGATCTCAGAAGTCATGCCTTCCATAGTTAGAAGGTCTGCGCTCGGTTCTTGAATATTTTCTTGCTGTTTCAAAGCATCAGTAAGTGCTGCTTCTTTTGCACGACTTTGCAATAACTCAACCAATTCAGCATCAAGCTCAATTTCGTCAAAAGTTTCAGCTGGAACATAAGCAATCTCTTCTAAAGAGGTAAAGCCCATTTCCACCAATGCCATTGCTAAATCTTCTTCAATATCGAGACGTGATACAAACATGTCAAGATATTGCTGAGCTTCATTTTGCTGACGAGCACGATACTCTTCTTCAAGCATCATGTCGAGTTTGTAGCCAGTTAAATCAGAAGCTAAGCGAACGTTCTGGCCTTGTGAGCCAATCGCACGAGCCAATTGATCGCTGGTTGCAAAAATAATATCGGCACTTCTTGCATCTTCATCAAGCACGATGCCTGAAACATCAGCTGGTTCTAATGCACTTGCAATGTACTGAGCTGGATCATCAGACCAGACCACTACATCAATACGTTCACCGTTTAACTCTTGTTGTACTGCTTGAATACGCGTACCACGCATACCAATACATGCACCGACAGGGTCAATACGATGGTCATTTGTTTTCACTGCAATTTTAGCACGAACGCCTGGTTGACGTGCCGCTGCTTTAATTTCAATAATTTCTTCAGAAATCTCAGGAATTTCTTTTTTCATTAAAGCAATTAACATTTCAGGCTTAGCGCGTGATAACAACAACTGAGCGCCACGACCTTCACGGTTCACATTGTATAAAATAGCGTTCATACGTTGTTTCGGGCGAAGAATTTCTTTAGGAATCATTTCTTCGCGCGCAAGATAAGCTTCTGCGTTGTCGCCTAAATCGATAATAAAGCCATCTTTGGTTTGTTTTTTCACTTCACCGTAAATCAACTCACCAACTTTAGACTCGTATGCATCAGCAACTAAAGCACGCTCAGCTTCACGAATTTTTTGTACAATAACTTGTTTTGCAATTTGTGCAGCGATACGACCAAACTCAATAGATTCTACTTCGAGTTCACGTACATCACCAATTGACCATTTAAATGGGTCAAGGTCAGAAATCGCATCTTGGCAAGCTGGCATTTCATGATCTTCATCTGCCACAACAGTCCATTGACGGAACGTACTGTAATCACCAGTTTTACGATCAATTTCTACACGAAGCTGAGCTTCTTCAGCATGCGTACCTTCGTAAAATCTTTTCTTCGTTGCGGCAACTAGAGCTTGTTCTAAAGCCTCGAAGATCGCTTCACGACTAACACCTTTTTCATTACTAACCGTTTCAACAACGGTAAGAATTTCGCGGCCCATAAGTCACCTACCGATTTCTTATAAAATTTAAATAAATTTAATCTTGATAGATCAAGTTTGCTTTATCGATATTGTTGCTGTCGATCTCAAGCACATGCTGCCCATCAACTTCAACCTGAATTTCTTCATTTTCAAGGTCTACTGCGATAAGTTTTGCTTGAAATTTACGACGGTTTTCTACTGCTGCAATCAAACGCAAAGCAATTTGTTGTCCAATGTAGCCTTGTAACTGTTCTAGTTGAAAAAATGGACGATCCCAGCCCGGTGAAGAAACTTCTAATGAATACTCACCTGAAATTGGATCATGAACATCCAGCATTGCGCCGACTTGTTGTGTTACACGCACACAATCTTGTACACCAATACCACGGCCTTGTTCTACTTCGCCATCTTCATCAAGTACAGGCTCAGCATCTTCACTTACCGCTTTGTCGATATAAATACGCAATAATGAACGTTTGCCTTGTGGGAGAAACTCGATTCCCCAAAGGTCGACACCACATGCTTGTACTGCAGGAACAATTAAGTCATGCAATGCTTGGGATTTATTTGATAATTTCATTTACTCTCGTCATTCTCGTGCGATTCAATCGGTTGTTTTAACCGACACAGACCTACTATAGTGAAGCATGACTATTTGACCAATTGATGTCGAAACTACACGATAGCGATACGATAACCAATAAAAAAGGGCGTTAATCGCCCCTGTCTTGCACAGAAAACAATAGTCCACTGTGCAAAAAGGCCCACTTGTTTGTGAGCCTCTTTTAAGAAACTTGGTAGCGGGAGCTGGATTTGAACCAACGACCTTCGGGTTATGAGCCCGACGAGCTACCAGACTGCTCCATCCCGCAACAACGTGCAAAAATTATATACAAATATCAAATAAAGTCAATGTAAACTTACTAGATATTTGCCTGATTAAGTTGCACCTTAATCAAATTGGTAGCGGGAGCTGGATTTGAACCAACGACCTTCGGGTTATGAGCCCGACGAGCTACCAGACTGCTCCATCCCGCAACAAAAACAAACCACACGCATCAACTTTCTGGTTAAAAGCTGGTGCGGAAGGGGGGACTTGAACCCCCACGCCCGAAGGCACTACCACCTCAAGGTAGCGTGTCTACCAATTCCACCACCACCGCAGCTTGTGGGACGCATTCTAGTGCTTCCCACCACAAAAGGAAAGCCCTATTTCGAATTATTGACTCGTTTTTGGTGCAGTTGGCGAAGTTTCAGGCAATGTGCTTGGTGTTGGCGCAGTAGTTTGTACAGTTTTTAGACTATAAGCCTCTGTAGTTTGCTTTTTCGCAAAAACAGCTAGGGTTAAACTAGTCACAAAAAACAAGGCTGTTAACACAGCAGTAAGGCGAGTAAGGAAGTTAGCTGAACCCGATGCACCAAATACAGTGGCTGCTCCGCCGCCGCCAAAAGAGGCACCCGCATCCGCACCTTTACCGTGTTGCACTAGAATCAAGCCAATCATCAGTACCGCTAAAATAATATGTACGATCAGTACAAAAGAGTGCATACCCTATCCTCGTTATTTACTTTGTGCAAAGGCTTGTACGATTTGGTAAAAAGATGCTGCATTTAACGATGCACCTCCAACCAACGCGCCATTAATATCTGGACATGCTGCCAACTCGACTGCATTTTCAGCTTTTACACTACCGCCATATAAAATCGCAATGTCTGGACCCGCAGAGGTAATCTGACTTAAACCTTCACGGATTTTAGCATGCATAGCCTGCGCATCTTGTGGTGAAGCAGTTTTACCTGTACCAATTGCCCAGATTGGCTCATAAGCAATTACAATTTGCTTTTGCCATTGCTCTGCGGTCACTATAGGAGCTATATCACAGATTTGTTGCAATACAACCTGCTCTGCCAAATCTTGTTCACGCTGTTCGAGACTTTCCCCCACACAATAAATGACAGTTAAGCCTGCATTTAAAGAATTTTGGAGCTTTGCCTTCAAAATTTCAACGTTATCACCTAATAAATCACGGCGTTCAGAGTGACCCACCAATACAAAATTAATTTCGCTATCTTTTAATAATTCTGCACTGACTTCACCCGTATAGGCGCCTGTACCTGCTACACGCGATACATCTTGTGCAACTGTATATACTGTTCTTGCAGCATCTTGCAATTGTGTTTGTACCATTGCAAGTGCAATAGAAACTGGAGCAACCCCGACATGGCAGCTTTCATCTGCAATTTGGTTTTGTTGCAATAGTTGTTTAAATTCTTCTATAAGTTGTTTGGCATTGGCACGCATTGGGTTCATTTTCCAGTTGCCAACTACCCAAGGCGTAATCGTCGAACCCGACATACGGCTCACCTTTCATCAAAAATGCAGCACATTCTACACGCATTTCTACAAATTTCAGATACTTTTCTTTAACGGGGTTGCTCATATCTTTTCTACTATTTGAAATCAGTAATAAAACTTTATTGAGCCCAAAGCCTTAGCTTTTAAAAATTAATGAATAAAAACTTCGACTGGTTCAAGCTTTGATAAGCGGATCAAGACGAGAGCATCATTTTCTCAGGTAGTAATTTTAGATAACAAAAGTATAATTTTTTATATACCAATTATAAACATATGAGCACAGGTAGGCAGATGTCAGTCATACATACATCTCCAAAATTTTCGGGGTTTTTTCGACGATTAGTCGAAGAAAAACATGTGTCGGCAGCGACCATGCAAACAGCATTAGATGCGGCAAAAAGAGCTAAACAGGATACAGTTTCGTACCTGATTGAAGAGGTTCATCTCTCCCCTTCTTTATTAGCTGAAACAATTTCTATTGAATTTGCTGAACCATATTTTGATCTGGATGTTTACGATACCAGCCAGATTCCTAAAGATTTGGTCGACCAGAAACTGATTTTAAAACATCGGGTCTTGCCTCTCGTACAAAGAGGACAGATTTTATATGTTGCTACCAGTAACCCCAATAATATTGAAGCGATTGATGCTATTCGCTTCAACAGCAAGCTTATGGTTGAGCAGGTTATTGTCGAGCATCATAAACTTGAGAAAATTCTGGCGCAGCAATTTACTGAAGAAAGCAGTTTCGAGTTTAGTGATGAAGAGTTTGATCTTGATGTAGATCTTGATACCTCAACCGCTCCAGAAGAGGATGAGGATACTCCGCAAGGCGATGAAGCACCTATTGTTAAATATGTTAACAAGTTATTAATAGATGCGATTCGTATGGGGGCTTCTGATTTACATTTCGAACCCTATGAGAAATCGTATCGGGTCCGTTATCGGGTCGATGGCGTTTTGCGTCAGATTGCAAACCCACCTTTGCAACTAGCTAACCGTTTGGCTTCACGCTTGAAAGTTATGTCTCAAATGGACATTTCCGAAAAGCGTGTTCCTCAAGATGGTCGTATCAAACTCAAGCTATCGAAATCTAAAGCAATTGATTTTCGTGTGAACTCTCTTCCGACCTTATTTGGTGAAAAGCTAGTTCTACGTATTCTCGATCCATCTAGTGCCATGCTTGGGATTGATGCTCTAGGATATGAAGAAGAGCAAAAAGCACTCTTTATGGAAGCATTAGATAAGCCACAAGGTATGCTTTTAATTACTGGTCCTACAGGTTCTGGTAAAACAGTATCCTTATATACGGGCCTCAACATTTTAAACACTGAAAGTTCCAATATTTCTACTGCCGAAGATCCAGTCGAAATTAACCTTGAAGGTATTAATCAGGTTAACGTAAACCCTAAAGTAGGTCTCACTTTTTCAGCTGCGCTTAAATCATTTTTACGTCAGGACCCTGACATTATTATGGTCGGTGAGATTCGTGATTTAGAAACAGCTGAAATCGCGATTAAGGCTGCTCAGACGGGTCACATGGTAATGTCCACACTACATACCAACAGTGCCCCTGAAACACTTACTCGTCTACGCAATATGGGAGTTCCATCTTTTAATATTGCGACATCGGTCAATTTGGTCATTGCTCAACGTTTGGCACGTCGATTATGCCCTCAATGTAAGGTGCCTAGTGAAATTCCTAAACAAAGCCTATTAGAAATGGGTTTTACCGAACAAGATCTAACACACCACGATTTTCAAGTTTTTCAACCAGTCGGTTGTCCAGAATGTCGTGAGGGTTACAAAGGTCGAGTTGGTATTTATGAAGTAATGAAAGTCACACCTGAGATTTCCAAGATTATTATGGAAGATGGCAATGCTTTAGAAATCGCTGCCGCTTCTGAAAAACTGGGGTTTAGTAATCTGCGTCGCTCAGGTTTAAAGAAAGTTATGCAAGGTGTTACTTCTTTACAAGAAGTCAATCGCGTAACCAGTGAATAAAAGACAATTTAAAATAAGGATAATGTCATGACTGTCAAAAAGGCACAATTGATGCCGACTTTTGCTTATGAAGGGGTTGACCGTAAAGGCGTAAAAATTAAGGGAGAACTTCCGGCTAAAAATATGGCTTTAGCTAAAGTCACCCTACGCAAACAAGGTGTAACTGTCCGTAATATTCGGGAAAAGCGTAAAAATATTCTTGAAGGTTTATTTAAGAAAAAAGTATCAACGCTCGATATCACGATTTTCACGCGACAACTTGCAACCATGATGAAAGCTGGTGTCCCACTGGTACAAGGCTTTGAAATTGTGGCAGAAGGTCTAGAAAACCCAGCGATGCGCGAAGTAGTACTCGGTATTAAAGGTGAAGTTGAAGGTGGCGGTACTTTTGCCTCAGCTTTAAGAAAGTATCCTCAGCACTTCGACAAATTGTTTTGTTCTCTTGTAGAGTCTGGCGAACAATCCGGTGCGCTTGAAACCATGCTGGATCGTGTGGCAATTTACAAAGAAAAAAGTGAATTGCTCAAGCAGAAAATCAAGAAAGCCATGAAATACCCAGCAACGGTTATTGTAGTTGCTGTGGTTGTTACCATTATTTTGATGGTTAAAGTAGTTCCCGTCTTCCAAGACCTGTTTTCTTCCTTTGGCGCAGATTTGCCTGCATTTACACAAATGGTCGTAAATATGTCGAAATGGATGCAGGAATACTGGTTCATTATGATTATTGTGATTGGTGCAATTATTGCTGCGTTTATGGAAGCTAAAAAGCGCAGTAAAAAATTCCGTGATGGTTTAGACAAACTCACGCTTAAGTTACCTATCTTTGGTGATCTTGTTTACAAGGCGATTATTGCCCGCTACAGCCGTACTTTAGCAACTACTTTTGCAGCAGGTGTTCCGCTCATTGATGCACTTGAATCAACAGCTGGTGCAACCAATAATGTTATTTATGAACAAGCTGTAATGAAAATTCGTGAAGATGTTGCAACAGGTCAACAACTCCAATTTGCGATGCGCGTTTCAAATCGTTTTCCATCTATGGCTATACAAATGGTCGCAATTGGTGAAGAATCTGGTGCACTAGACAGCATGCTCGACAAAGTTGCCACCTACTATGAAAATGAAGTTGATAATGCCGTTGATGGTTTAACTTCAATGATGGAACCTTTAATTATGGCAATCTTAGGGGTACTTGTAGGCGGTCTGGTTATTGCTATGTATCTTCCAATTTTCCAAATGGGCTCAGTCGTGTAATGCAAGAAATTATTGCTTATTTTATTCAAAACTTAACTGCACTTTATATTGCAGTTGCACTATTGAGCCTGTGTATTGGTAGCTTTTTGAATGTGGTGATTTATCGCACCCCCAAAATGATGGAACAAGATTGGCAGCAAGAATGTCAAATGTTACTCAATCCTGAACAACCAATCATTGACCATGAAAAGCTAACATTAAGTAAGCCCGCTTCATCATGCCCCCAATGCCACCAGCCCATTCGCTGGTATCAAAATATTCCTGTCGTCAGTTGGTTAGTTTTAAAAGGTAAATGTGGGCATTGTGAGCATGCAATTAGCATGCGCTACCCAGCCATCGAACTATTAACAATGGCATGTTCACTGGTTGTGGTCATGGTGTTTGGCCCAACCATACAAATGCTTTTTGGACTAGTCCTGACTTGGGTTTTAATTGCTTTAACATTTATTGATTTTGATACTCAGCTGCTACCCGACCGTTTTACCTTACCTTTGGCCGCACTGGGTTTAGGTATTAATACCTTTAGCATCTACACCACACCCACTTCAGCTATTTGGGGTTACTTAATTGGTTTTTTATGCCTATGGATTGTGTATTACCTATTTAAAGTAATTACTGGCAAAGAAGGCATGGGCTACGGCGACTTTAAGTTGCTTGCGGCATTAGGTGCATGGATGGGGCCATTGATGCTGCCATTAATTGTGCTATTGTCATCTTTACTAGGTGCAATTATTGGCATCATTTTACTAAAATTACGCAATGACAATCAGCCCTTTGCCTTTGGGCCGTATATTGCCATTGCGGGTTGGGTTGCCTTTTTATGGGGTGACCAGATTATGAAAATCTATTTGGGAGGTTAAGATGGCTTTTATTCTGGGAGTCACAGGTGGTATTGGTAGCGGGAAATCTGCTGCAACACAATGGTTTGAATCCCAAGGAATACAAGTTGTCGACGCCGACATCATTGCTCGCGAAGTGGTTGAAAAAGGCCAACCTGCCCTTCAAAAAATTCAACAAACTTTTGGAGACTGGGTACTTCAACCTGATGGAAGCCTAGATCGTCGTGCCCTACGCGAGTATATTTTTCAAAACCCACAAGCGCGCCATACACTTGAGCAAATTACTCATCCTGCAATCCGCCAATCTATTATTCAACAACTACAAAATCCACGTAGCGCTTATGTGATTTTAGTTTCACCATTGCTCTTTGAAACCAACCAGCATGAATTGGTTAATCACACGTTATTAGTTGATGCGAGTGAACAAACTCAAATTCAGCGTGCAAGTCAACGCGATGGACAAAACCAAGAACAAATCCAGAAAATTATTGCGGCGCAAATGCCACGTGAACGAAAACGCGAACTTGCCAATGACATTGTGTTTAATGACGGATTACTCGAACATTTACATCAACAATTAGAGCCTTTACATCAAAGTTATTTGAAACGTACAGACTAATCTGGCTCATTTTGCTGTTTAATTTTTTGTGCCAAGCTATCTGGTCGGAACCATCGCCAAGGTTGTAAAGCACCGATTCCCATTCCGACCAAGCCCACAACAATCGATGGGCTTAACGCCTCCCCTAACAGAGGTACGGCCAATATGGCTGCAATAAAAGGCGCCAAAGTGACAATGCTTCCTGTTTTAAAAGCACCTAAACGCTGAATCGCTGCCACATAAGTCAAAGTTGCAATAATAACGACAAACACACCATGGAAGATGCCTTGTATGGCTAAATGAACAGGACTGACTTCCATGAAATGCTTAGGCAAAAATAAAACATAGATGGGCAAATAAATAATTGCAGACCAAATCGCAACACTTGCCATTGAGTGCCATGCAGACAATTTCCACTGTTTAAGTAACACAGTGAAAATACCCCACCAAATCGCACTAATAAAAAGGAGTAGATCACCTATTCCAAAAGCAGAAGCATTACCTTGCAGCATCAAAACACTCATGAGCCCTAAAGCAGCGATCATGATTGCTAGACTAGCCCATGTATGCTTATCAAATGGTTGTCTAAATAAAATATATGCTGCGAACGCAGTACAAATTGGGATACAGCCATTTAAGAAAATTGCAGCGTGAGCGGCGGGAGCATAGAGAAAAGCGGTATAGACGGTAAGACAATAAATGACCCCACCAATCAAGGCCAAAATAACCGCATGCTTACTCCATAAAAAAGCCAGATCTTTTTTATAGATCAGAATAGGCATTAAAATTAAGAAGGCTATAGCGAAGCGTAGTGCGGCAATATCCCAAGCACTGATGTGCCACTGTGCATTTAAACGGGCAAAAAGCGTAAACCCGCCCCAAATGCACATGGTCACCAATACAAAGAAATAACCTTGCTTACGGGGAGACATATCAAGATGACTTAAAAACTAGAAAGGCAGCTAAATTATACCTCAGAACGCTGGCGGCAAGCCTCATAAAGAGCCATACCAGTCGCTACACTGACATTTAGACTTTGTAGATTTCCTGACATAGGAATATAAACTTTATGATCACACTGTGCCTGTGTAATAGGACGCAAACCGGTATCTTCAGCTCCCATCACAATCACAACTGGGCCAGAAAAATCGCACTTTTGAAGTGGCAACGCACTTTCATCAAGCATGGTGCCAATCACACGCACATGCGTTGTTTCTTTAAGATGAGCCAATGTACGAGCTAAATTTGTGACTTGAATGAATTTAACTTTCTCCGCTCCACCCGCTGCAACTTTACGAGCAGTTGGCGTTAAACTTGCCGCACGATCACGAGGCACGATGACCGCTTGTACACCCATCGCAGCGGCAGTACGAATACAAGCCCCTAAGTTATGTGGGTCTGTTACCTGATCCAATGCCAACAACAAGGCATCTGGAGTTTCACTTAAGATTTGATCAAGATCTTGCTCATTTAAGACAGGATGCGGACGCACTGCTGCAACTACGCCTTGATGAAATGGTAGACCTGCAAGTTTTTCAAGACTATCGCGGCTTGCTTTTTGTACACTAATTCCAAAAGGCTCTGCCAATTGCAAAATCTTTTGCAAACGCTGATCATCCCGTCCTTTTAAAGTAAACAGGGTTAGCACACGCTCCGGCTCAAGTTCTAGCAATGACTCCACTGAATGAACGCCATAATAATATTCCTGTTTTGCCATGCATGACCTCTAACAACGTTTGAGCAAAAAAATAAAAATCCTGCAAAGCCAACTTCACAGGATTTCTTTGGGCATAGTGTACCCGATTTGAACAGGAATTTCTTAGCCTTCTAAATGGCACACGTAATCGAGGACTTCATCAGTTTCGATTTTGAAAACGCTATTTCCAGGCACGTAAAATGATTGGCCTGCACGGAACAATTCACTTTCATTACTGTCCGCAATTGTTACGCGACATTCACCTGAAATAATTTCCATACGCTCAGGGACATGCGTTTCAAAAGTTAAGGCTTGCTCAGTCGGCAAAATAACACCTAGTGTTTTTTTCGTTCCATCTTCAAATTGCACGGTATGGCTGATACATGCTCCACCAAAATAAACGTTTGATTTTTTGATGACCGTTACATGATCAAATTGGTTTGTACTCATGCACATTCTCCAGATAATGCCATATTTATATAAATTATGATGAATGTAGTTTAATTGTGCCTAAATAACTAATCAATCAGTTTTCATACGGATAGACTTGTAATTTCCACTGCTCGGCCTGAATTTTTTTGGCAAAAGCATGAGGTAAATTAATCTCAATATTTCGACTATTCGACACAATTGCATCGTATCTGCAAACTTCGACCTGATTTTCATCTAGGAGTACCCAACACACTCTTTGCGCTGTTGGATGGGCAACTGCTGTAGCAACCACCGGTGAACCGTCATTCATTCCTACATGAAAATTTTCACTGTCATTTTGCATTAACACCAGATCATAAGCTGGAAAATCAATAGCATCTGAATCGAATTGCTGGCTATCGTGTATAAGCACACTCTGTTTTAAAGTCGGCCAAATACAATAACGCAAATAATGCTGATCCATTACCCGATTATCCAGATAACGCCCGGTGGCAACATAATCTCTGATATGTGCTTCAATATTATGAAAAATCCCCGTACATCCGCCCCACATTCCAGCCAGAATTAGTTCGGTATGAGAATAGTTATCTCGCATTAAATGAAACCATTTATCGCTCTTGAGCCACGCATCTACAGCCGCCCTTTCACGGTACGACACAATCGAGTCGGCATCACGTATAAGAAAACGCTTAATTGTTGGATCATCCATCACAAAAAAACGCCAAAACAGCCCTGATAGTTGTTTTTGGGAGTCTGTAACTTGGATGACTTGCGCACCCTTCTCTTTTAAACGCTGTTGCACAAGCACTGGTACGGTATCATCTACATAAAATCGGCACGTCCATTCTGGATAAACTTGTTTGGCTAACTCAGTATTTAAAATAGAGGTTTCACAATAACGCGGGTTTGCTCCAAACAATGAAAAAGCAATAATATTTTCTTGAGGGTTTGAACTAAACTCTGGGGGTGCATGATTGGGAATAGGCAAAACAGGTTCGTTCTTAGCCAATTCTTTTTTAGTTGTAATGGCCAAGTGTCCAAATTTTATTGTTTCTTCTTTTTTATTTAAATGATGACAAACTTCTGTTAATCCATCATATAAGTTTGTATTTACGTTAGACCCACTTGCCTGAATCGCTTGCAAATAGTGTTGATAGGCATCGTTATAACGGCGTAAGCGTAGCTCAGTATATGCCAAATCGGATAATGCTCCTGGATGCTTGGGAACTAAATTAACAGCCTGTTTAACATGTTGATAAGCTTTGGCATAATCGCCTTGTGCAGCTGCTTGTTTAAATGCATTAAAATGTTGATTTAAAATTTTATTCATTTCCGCAGGATTGTTTTTTTTATGACGGTTAATCATCCCTATCGGTGGTTTCGGTAAGCTTAATGTTTTTTTCATTGTAAATATCCGCAATCTTGCTGTTCTATAATTTCAGTTAGAATAATAGATCACTTGTAGCAAATTCAAAACTTCTCTATCTTTAACCCATAATTTGGCGCGTTGGATGCGTTTATGCTCACACATTTAACTTTAATTAATTTTGCATTAGCTGATCATTTAGCTATTGATATAGAACAAGGATTTAATGTTCTAACAGGCGAAACAGGTGCCGGAAAATCATTATTACTGGATGCACTTTCTGCCTGTCTAGGGGAACGTACAGATACAAATTATGTCCGTTATGGTTCAGACAAAGCGGATATCACTGCTGTTTTTACCTATCAAAATAATAGCCCTGAAGAAAAATGGCTACAAGAACACGAGCTAGATGATGATTCTGGGGAAATTCATTTACGTCGCGTTATTTTTGCAACTGGACGTAGTAAAGCATGGGTCAATGGCCGCCCTAGCAGTTTATCTGAACTCAAAGAATTGGGCCGTTTACTCGTTCAACTCTATAGTCAGCACAGCCAGCAGCAGCTTCTTGAACCGCCTTATCCAAAGCATTGGCTAGATCGTTATAACAATTTTTATGTTGAAGCGAATGATGTACGTGAAGCCTATAGTATGTGGCAACGCACGATTCGTTTACACCAAGCTGCCTTAGATGCACAAGCAACACGTTTGCAACGTATTGGCACTTTAGAGCATCAAATCGAGGAACTTGAAGAGGTTGTCCAAACCGATTACAAAGAAATTGAGCAAGAATTTGATCGTCTTAGCCATCATGAACATATCATGCAAGACTGTAGCTATAGCTTAAATGTTTTAGATGAAGCTGAGCAGAATATTACTCAAGAAATGTCTTCGATTATTCGCCGTCTAGAATCTCATGCCGGGCGTAGTGATCAACTTTCTGAGATTTATAATTCTTTACTGAATGCTCAAAGTGAAATAGATGATGCAACGGCGAACTTGCGCCAATTTATTGATCGTCAGAGTTTTGATCCAGAGCGAATGGAAGAACTCAACTCTAAACTTGAGGTTTTTCATCGTCTGGCACGCAAATACAGGACTCAACCGGAAACACTTAAAGAAGAATATGAAGCTTGGCAACGTGAGCTTGAGCAACTACATCAACTTGAAGACCCAGAAACACTGGCAGAGCAAGTTGAAAAGTCGCATGAGGAGTTTTTAGAAAAAGCTCAGCATTTAGACAATATTCGTCGTGAAGCTGCCGCTCCGCTTGCTAAACAATTAACTGAACAAGTGAAACCTTTAGCGTTACCAGAAGCACACTTCGAGTTTAAGTTCGAACCATTAGAACAACCAGGTGCAGAGGGTTTAAGCTTTATTCAACTTTTATTTACTGCCAATAAAGGTATTCCTCCACAACCACTGGCACGAGTGGCATCTGGTGGTGAGCTTTCTCGTATTGCACTCGTGATGCAAGTCATGAATGCTGAGAAAACCGAATCCGAAGTTTTGGTGTTTGATGAAATTGATGTCGGGATTAGTGGCGGTACCGCAGAAGTTGTGGGACGTTTACTTGCCGACTTAGCGCAACATGTCCAACTCTTATGTATTACTCACCAAGCACAAGTTGCTGCGCAATCTGATCAGCATTTATTAGTGAAAAAACAACAAACTGACCCAGCCAGCAGTACAATTATAGAACTTGATGAAAATCAAATCATTTTTGAATTAGCTCGCATGTCAGGTGGTGTTGAAATTAATGAAACAACCTTGCAGCACGCAAAACAATTACGCCAACTTAAATTTCAGGCTTCTTCAAATTAATAAAGAAAATGAGAGAAAAAGATTGGCGAAATCCGATTAACTCTTGTATGTTGATAAAAAGAACCTATATAGATAAAAGGGTCGAGAGGCCCTCTAGTGACATTTTTTGAGGGAGAACCGCTTAGGTGACCAAACAATACCTGACTCACCGTTGTCTGATTGCCCCGCCAGAAATGGCAGATGACTTTTTCGCAAACACTGTAATTTATCTTGCTCGTCATGATGAAGAAGGTGCTCAAGGCATTATTATTAATCGTCCTTCTGGTATTCAAATTAAAGAATTACTCAATGATCTCGACATTGAAGCTGACAATGTAAATCCACATGCGGTTTTACAAGGTGGTCCTTTACGTCCTGAAGCTGGATTTGTTCTCCATACGGGGCAACCAACATGGCATTCATCTATTGCTGTAGGTGAAAATGTTTGTATTACGACCAGTAAAGATATTCTTGATGCGATTGCTCATAACGAAGGTGTCGGTCGATACCAAATTGCATTAGGCTATGCGAGCTGGAGCAAAAATCAGTTAGAAGACGAAATTACGCGTGGTGACTGGCTCATTTGTGATGCCGATATGGATCTGATTTTTAACCTGCCTTATGACGATCGTTGGGATGCAGCTTATAAAAAAATTGGTGTAGATCGTGCGTGGTTAGCATCTGAAATCGGACACGCTTAATGACCGAAACACAATCAAAATCGATTATGGCTTTTGACTTTGGTACTCAAAAAATGGGAATGGCGATTGGCCAGTCTTCGATTGAAAGTGCCAACCCTCTCCCTCTATTTGTCATGAAAGATGGTATCCCCAATTGGGATCAACTCTTAAAAATCGTGAAAGAATGGCAACCTGATTTATTTTTGGTCGGTCTTCCCCTAAATATGGACGATAGCGAGTCAGAACTCTCTACACGTGCTCGCAAATTTGCGAGACGTTTACGTCATCAAACCAACATAGAAACCTTAATGGTAGATGAGCGTTTAACGACACGTGAAGCAAGAGAAGAGTTAGGTTTTTACCAAGAACAAGGTCGAGCAAAAAAGCTATCAGCAGATAGTTTTGCAGCTGCACTACTCATTCAGAGTTGGTATCGAAATCCAGTCGGTTTAACACCCTAAGATTTAAAAAAAGAAGGAAGGCTAAAGCCTTCCTTCTTTTTTTTACTTCTCAACAATATGTACGGTAGCAGTTCGTCCAGAGACAAAAGCAAGCTGATTCTTCGGTGTTTCATCCAGTACGATCTTCACGGGTACACGCTGTGCTAAACGAACCCAGCTAAAGGTTGGGTTTACATTGGCAAGAAGCTTAGAGCTACTTGAACGCTCACGATCTTCAATTCCCGATGCAATACCTTGTACATGGCCTTTAATTTTTTGGTTATCACCCATTAACTGTACAGTGGCCTGATCACCGACATGAATACGATTTAATTTAGTCTCTTCAAAATAACCCACAACATAAAGTTGTTTACGGTCAAGTAATGCAGCAACCGCTTGGCCTACTTGAACATAGTTTCCTGGGCTCATATCAAAGTTAGATAAAGTACCATCCGCTGGTGCAACCACTGCGGCACGATGCATATTAAGCTCAGCCAAATGTAAACTGCTCGTTGCTGCCTCAATCAAAGCCTGCTGTTGCTTAACAGTTGCTTCTGCTTGCTCAATTGCTGCTTGTAATTGCTCATGCTCTGCATGGGATTGATCACGTGTTGCAAAAACCTGATCTTGTTCTTGTTTTGAAATCGCTCCATCCATTAAGTTTGAATAGCGGCTCGCATTTTTTTCAGCTAAACGAATATTGGTATCTGATTTAATCAGGTTTGCTTTTGCTTGAGCTAAGCCTGCTTGTGATTGAGCAAATGCTGCTTTCGCTTTTGCTAAATCAGATTTTGCTTGCTCGACATCTAAAGCTCGACGAGACACGTCAATTTTAAAGAGTACCTGCCCCTTCTTCACACTCTGGTTATCTTGAACCAAAACTTCTGTCACAAGGCCAGCTACATCCGAAGATACTTGAATAACGTCACCACGAACTCGACCATCTCGTGTCCACGGCGCTGCATTGTAGTAGTTCCACAAATGCACAATGGTATAGACCGCAACCATTAATGCGACAATCAAAATTACTGGACGGATGACTTTTTTCAAATCCACCTGATTCATTTCACTCACCTAACTCAATCTTTAATTTCGCAATCATCTCTATGCACCCACCCCAACAAAAATTTGATGTATCACCAAGAGTAATAAAAGGTAAAAACACAAATTAAAAATACTAGGTAATGCAATCCAGCCTTGTGCAATCCACTTGTTGGTTAAAATACTTAATCCACGGAAACATATATATGCCAAGAGGGCTTGAACGAGCAAAGAAGGCACGTAAATGCCATAAACATTAAACTCACCCATTTGCTGTGGCTCCTCTAAAGGTACTGTTTTCATTCATTTGATCTGATGAAACATGACACATGCTATAAGCAATATTGTTAAGTGAAATGAGTAATCTTTGTCGCATAGTCATATCGTCAACATTTGAAGCAAGCTGTTTTAGTTCAAATAAAGCTCGATGGATTTTTTCCACTAAAGCCACAGTATTGTCTGCATCATTTTCTTTAGCTCTAAACAGTTCATCCAGATTCTGTTGCAGATTTCCGATGTGATGAGCCAGTTCTGAATTTTGAGGGAACTGATTCGCTAGTTCTTGTAATCTACTTAAATCGACAATACTGCTCGACTCAATCAGTGCTTGATGAATTGAAGTTTTAATCTCGCCAGATTGCACCATTTTGCTGTTTAGAATCCCAATTCGGTCTAGCATGCTGCGTAAGTGAACTTTAAAATCAAGACCATATGGCAAATAAATCGCCTGTCTCATTGCACGATAATGCAAGGCCAAAATACGGCTGGCACTCGTGTCTGGAGACATTGCACGAACCACGTCAATGACAACTAAAGACACTAAGACACCCAAGATCATGGCAAAAGAACCATCAAGATAAGACACTGCATCCATGCTATAAGCATTGTGCAGGTTTAGGCCCATCATGGTATTAATACCCAAAACCATACCCACTGGCATAAGCATCTGGTTAGCCATCATAGAAACTGCAAACAGGAACATAGGTAATAAAACCAGTCCAAGCTCCCAGAATGTGGTGACATGAGGAAAAATACCAAACGCGTAAACGAAGACTAAAACTGCTGAAGCGATACTGCCCCAGATAAAAATACGCAAAACTGGAACGGGGTTATCTAAGGCCGTTAAAATACAGGCCGTTACTGCGCCCATTTGCGCCATCATAAATCCAGCTTTCCACCCCGAAATAATCCAGACCCCAGTCACAATAAATGTAATAAGGACTGCACTAATGCCGCCTCGTATCGCCACACCATGATCACGGTGTAAACTCGGATATTTGGTGGTCATTGGAGTAATGTTGTCAGGAATTTCTTTATTACCTTGCTGAATTCGTTGCCACAAGACTTTAACCGCTAAAACATTGCTAATGAAATGACGTACATCCATTTTCATAGCTGCGACCAAAACTTGCTGATGTGTAGAAGCCGATTCCATCAAACTTGCAAAATCACTTTCAAATTCATCTGGTAACTGCAAAATATTTTCATCAACAATTAGATCTTTTTGCTCCAGAAAATGTACAACATGGGCTGAGAGCTGTTGCAGTTTTTCTGCATGAGTCTCGATAAAATGCAGTTCTTGAAGCTGCTTAATACGCTCAGATAAAGCGACCAGATTAGCGACCACCATTGAGATTTGATGAAGCATTTCCTGCAATGGTTTGGTCATGCCATGCAATTCACCCTTCTCATAACTCAAATGTACTGCCAAAGCATGAATATCTGTGGTGTCGCGAGTAATGGTCGCTAAAAGTTGAGTATTGTTCTGCTGCGGGTCAGCAGTTAATAAATTAGCAAACAGATTTTCTGTATCTTTCAGCGTTTTGATGACGCGTTGCTTAATCGCAGAACCAATGTGCATTGGAAGAATAGTGGCAGAAACCACAGCGCTTGAAATCACCCCAATCGAAATCTCTATGACCCGAGCTAAAGCAATATCAAAAATATTGTATTGATCAATATACGTAATCGCATTGAAGACAATCATGGCTGTCGAATAACCCGCCAGCATAAAAGCATAACTGCGTGGAGTCCGGTCAAGTAAAGACACATAAAGCGCAAAACCCACCCACAACGACAACACCACAGTAAACAACCAAGGTGTATTAATTAGATGTGGCGTTAGCGTTAAGGCAATCACAGCCCCACCAATCGTCCCTACCACACGGTAGACACACTTAGAGGACACCATTCCTGAGTAAGGATTGGCAATAATCAGGACCGTACCAATCGACCACATCGGGTTAATCAGATCTAATTCAAATGAAACAAATAACGCCAGCATGCCGGCAATAAATGTTTTTGTTGCAAAGATCAGATCAAGCCTACTCGGGCGAAACGCCAGTATTTGCTTTAATAACATGAACTCATCTCAAATACAGATTTGAACTGATGAGCATGCCCTTCAATGTTAAATTGCCTTTCTAGAGACAACAAAACTGTGCCATTTGCCTAAAAGCAAATGAGATGAGGAGCATCCTTCAATACAATGATTTTTCCACATCCTGCCTGATTGGCCCAGATGATTTCAATTTGGACGTTATTTAAACGGCCAAACTTTGGAAAGAAGAGGTATCAAGAAATTCGCCTAGAATCGACCAATTTCTCGATTAGATATTTTGTTTGGCAATTTTTTCAAAATAAAGCGATTTAGTCAACTAAAATATCTCTATTTGATAATTTGATATATTTTTTGATAATCATATATGATGTATAAGCCAAGAGAAGTTTTCTCTTTGTCAGAGTAAAATACTCAAATCAGGCATTTATTTTAGAATTGAGACAAATTTTCTTTTTTTCTGTTATAAGAACTCAAACATGACTCTTTGTTAAAGGATACGAACAAGACGCTATGGCAATTTCAAGTTTTGGCAAAATTTTAACCGTATTGGACCTATTTTCAGTTTCGCGTCCAATAATTAATGTCGATATTATTTGCGAAGAACTTGGCTTGTCTAAACCAACCAGTTACCGTTATCTGAAAGAACTGGTGTCTACCGATCTATTAAAACGCATTAATGGAACGTCTGGCGATTATACCTTAGGCTCAAAAATTGCAGTTCTTGACTATATTTCCCGAACCACTGATCCGTTAGTTCAAATCAGCACACCATTTATGCGAAACATTGTGGAGCGTACCGAACTGTGCTGCTTGCTCACCTATTTAAATGATGACTATTGCATTGACATTCATCATGAAATATTCAAAGACACCGAATTACTCTCATATGGCCGAGGCTGCCCAAGACCTATTTATGTTGGGTCATCTCCAAAAACGATGGTTTCGCATTTAAGTAAACAACGGATGCAAGACTACTATCATCGTTACCAGCAAGAATTAAAACAATCAGGTTTTGCTGAAGATGAACCAAGCTTTATTCAGCGTATGCGTAAAATTAAAAAACAAGGGTTCTATTTCTCACAAGGTGAGATTGACCCCAATGTTTCTGGCCTTGCCGTTCCAGTTCGTTTTTCGAACAAAGAGGTACCTTTAGCTTTAACTTTAGTTGCTTCTAAAAATCGTTTTGATTTTTTAAATGTTGAAAAGCTCACCGAAATTTTGCAAGAAAATGCAGCACTTATTGAACAACGTTTTATGGAGTTATCTGAAAAAGGTGAAATTTAAAACCCGACTTTATGATAATTTAACCTTTTCTTACATTTTAATGCATTGAATAGATCACAATATTCTCATATTATGATTTTAGCTCTTATTGATGATTCTTTTCATCAGCAGCTCATCAATAGAAGCATCCCCCTCAGAGGAATAAGCTCATGTTGCCATCATGGGCTTTTTTCTTGCCCAATTTTTAATGAAAGTCATGAAAACTGAAACTGCCTGAAAGTAAGATTAATACGCGGCTGTAAAATCTTTGTTGAGCGATTTAAACGATGTTGCCAATGTTGTTGCGTTTCACCACGCATCACGATGAGTTGGCCTGGTTGTAGCCACAATTCAACTTTCTCTTTACTTTGAATGTGTCTAAAAGAAAATTTACGGGTAGCTCCAAAACTTAAGGATGCAATCGTTGTGGTCTTTGCTAAAGAAACATCCGAATCACTATGCCAAGCCATCCCTTGTGTTCCATCTTCATAAAGGTTTGCTAAGCAGGAGTTAAATTTTTCTGAAAGTCGTTGTTCTACCAATTGTTTGAGTTTGGCAAGCGCTCGATCCCAAGGCAAAGAATCACGAATGACACCCGAATATTTATATTGATAATAATTATCTCCATACCATGCCACTTTTCGAGGGGTGATAAAGTGCTTACCATACAACTTAGCCTCGTCATGTTTCCACGCGAGATGTTGGTAAAGATAGTGAAAATATTGTTCAGCTTCTTCTGGGCTTAAAATACAACCATATTCCTGAACTTCACCATCGTAGGGCAATAAATTTTCACAAGGCTCTGGAGCAAATAAATCCAAGGTCATACGGTCTCTCCATGTTGCTTTGACATCTCCCAGGCTAACAATGCCAATTTACGCCCCTTTTGCCAATGATATTCTCCAACCATGCCTGTTGCACGTATCACCCGATGACAAGGAATTAAATATGCAATCGGGTTTTGTCCAATTGCTGTAGCAACAGCTCTGACAGCCTTAGGCTTTCCAATCTGTTCGGCAATATCTTGATAGGTCCGCAATTGCCCTTCTGGAATGGTCAGTAACGCTTCCCAGACTTGCAATTGAAATGGAGTTCCAGCCAAATTAAGCGGAAGTTTCCGCTGTAAGTGTTCTGAGAAATCTTGATCAAACCACTGTGCAATTTGTTGATGCCAAATCGGCGCCTGATTTTTTAATTGGGCTTTAGGGAACTGCTGTTTAATTATTTCTTCGATATTCTCACGAGTATCGATAAAGCGAACAGAACATATCCCTTTATCACTACTTACAACCAGCAACTCACCAAATGGGCTTGCCTCAATCGAATAATTAAGTGTAACCCCTTCACCTTGCTGTTTATATTCACCAGGCGTCATGCCTTCAAGTTGAATAAACAAATCATGTAAACGGCCAGTACCAGACAAACCCGTGTTTAAAGCAGTGTCTAATAAGCTGCGTTGCTGCATCAAATAGTATTTAGCCTGTTGCAAACTCATATATTGGACAAATTTTTTCGGGCTAATACCCACCCATTCTTGAAACTGACGTTGAATATAACCTGAACTTAAATTCATATGACTCGCAACATCATCCAGACTGGGTTGCTGGTCCAGATGTTCATATAAATATTCAATTACAGTGGCAATTACAGCAAATTGCCGAGAAGAAAGCATTTGCATGTGTCACCTCCTTAGCACTTATATCTTACATTAAAGTAGCTAAAGCTCGGTGACGACCCGATTCTTGCACTATCCGAAAATAAAAAAGCCTTTCATTATAGAAAGGCTTAATCATTCAATCTTAAATTAAGGTTGCTTTAAATAAGGCCAAGCGGCTCTTAGGTAAATAAACATTGACCATAAAGTAAGAATCACAGCGGTATATAACAAGGCATATGCCAGCATTTCTAAAGGCTGCCAATTAAGTAAAAACACACTGATGGCAATCATCTGAAAAGCTGTTTTATATTTACCTACTGTCGATACAGCCACACTCGTTCTTGCGCCAAGTTCTGCCATCCACTCACGCAAAGCAGAAACTGTAATCTCTCTTGAAATAATGACAATTGCAGCAAAAGCCATTGATATGGTGGGATTCCACTGCACCAAAACAATCAGTGCTGCTGCCACCATAAGCTTATCTGCAACTGGATCTAAAAAACGGCCAAATGCTGAAGTCTGGTTTAAAGTTCGTGCCAAATAGCCATCAAACCAATCGGTAATAGCAGCAAACACAAAAATTGCAGTCAAGATAATATGACGACTCATACTTCCTTCTTGCTCACCAATACCCATTGCAGGCGGCCAATACGCAATCACCAAAAATACAGGAATAAGCGCGATACGCGCCAAAGTTAGGATATTTGGGATATTCAGGATTCGCCCTGTGGTCATAAACACCGCCAATTTAGTCTTCAAGCATCTTGTAACAGACAAAAATACTTTCTTCAATATTGTATCTATCTGTAACAGCCACTTTATACGAAATATATGAATCGAGGAAGTAGACTGCTTAGGTAAATACCGTAACAGTTTGCCGTAAAATTGCAATTAAATGATCATTTTGATCCCATAAATGCGCATATTCTGTGGAATAACCTTCACCAGCATATTCAGTTACCACTTTATATTTAAACCAGTCACATAGTTGATGCTGGATTGGATGCACATAGGTGATGTGCCAAGTTAAAGAACTTGCAGGAGCAACTTGTTTAAACATCGGTAATACACCAGGTGGCCAAATATCCATCAGAACAATTAAATCTGGCAAAGTCATTTGACGATTTTCATGCTTCTCTGGGGAGAACCTTGACCATCCTCCAAAGTCAGCATACTGACTTCCTGTAACAGGATGATGACCTTCTGCCCAGCATACATCAAAATGTTGATAGCATTCTGGCATTTGTCTAGCAAAAGGAAGAGGTTTTAAGTCTTCTGGTGGTGCATAAACTGGAACCATAGGTTCTTGGCGTACTTCAATATTCGAAGTACGAGGCACACCAAAGCTTGCAACCAAAATGGTTTGTACCGCGCCATCTTGCCATAAACGGGTTTCAAGCGTAGTGACCGACTTTCCTTCCCTTAAAATTTCAATAGTCAATTGGGCAGGTCCCTGCTGTACAGGGCCAACAAAAGTAATACTACAACTTAATAATCTTTTATTTGGGTCGTGAATATTTGAACATGCTTTTTGCATCAATAACCCTGCAACAAAACCACCAAAAACCGTGCGGCCTTGTAACCATCCTTCAGGTATTTCAATCCATTCCTTTTCTTTTATTTCTTCAAATATTCGCAGCAATGACATTCCTTTCCCTAAAACGAAAGTGTTGTTAGGAAATATCTTTCATCATTTTGATTGGAATGTGAATGGTCAATCATTTAGTAATTGGCGAATTATTTTGTCACTCACATTATTCGCATGATTATTCGTGCAGAATTTTATAAATTGTTCTGGCCATCATCTCACCAAAACCAGGCACAAGTGTGAGCTCTTTTTCCGAAGCTTTCAAAACACCTTGGATCCCACCAAAATGAGTCAATAAATCTCGACGGCGTTTCGGCCCCAACCCAGGAATTGCCTCTAAAACTGATGTACTACGACGTTTATCACGTTTAGCTCGGTGTTTAGTAATTGCAAAGCGATGGGCTTCATCACGCACCTGTTGAATCAAGTGCAATGCTTTATTGTCTTCTGGTAATTGAATTTTAGTGCCATCAGTAAAATGTAGGGTTTCAAGTCCTGGTTTACGCCCTTCACCTTTCGATACCCCCACCATAAAAGCATCGAGCCCAAGCTCTTGCATGACGTCCATCGCCATGTGAAGTTGACCTTTACCGCCATCAATCAACAACAGATCAGGCAATATGGCTTTTTTATAACGTCGTGTTAAAGCTTGGCGCATAGCAGCATAATCATCGCCACCAGTAATATCTTGAATGGCAAATTGGCGGTAATCACGCTTACGAGCACCACCTTGGTCAAACACCACACATGATGCAATTGGAGCTTCACCCATGGTGTGACTAATATCAAAGCATTCAATACGATCGACTGGTCTTCCAATCACTTGTTCTAACTGATGAAAACGTTCATTGAGTTCTAAATGATTACTCAACTGCCCCTTAATGGCATGTTGAACGTTCATTTCAGCAAGCTCTAGCCACTCCGCACGAGTTTCTCGCACACTACTCTTAATTTGGACCTTCTTACCAAACTGCTGTGCTAATGCCTCTTCTAACTCCTTACGATCAGGTAATGCAATATTCACAATAAGTTCATTTGGAACTTCATCTGCAACCTGAAAGTAAAAGTTAGCCATAAAGTCACTGAGCATTTGGCCAAGATCATCGCCAAGCATGTCAGGGAAATAACTTTTACCGCCTAACATTCGCCCATTTCGTACATACATAATTTGTACGCATGTCACGCCAGCCTGATATGCAATTGCCAGAATATCCGCTTCACCCTTAACCTTAAAAACAGCCTGTTGTGCTTGTACTTCACGAAGCAAAGACAATCGGTCGCGGTAAAAAACAGCTTTTTCAAATTCGAGTTCAGCCGCAGCTTGCTCCATTTTGGCAATCAGCTCTTGATTTAACTCTTTGGTGTCGCCTTGCAAAAAGCGAATACTGTTATTAACGTCTTCTTTATAATCTTCGGGTGAAATCAAACCTACACAAGGTGCAGAGCAACGCTTGATCTGATATTGCAAACATGGACGCTTGCGCTGTGAGAAGTAGCTATTTTCACACTGACGCACATTAAAAAGTTTTTGCAAAACAAGTAAGGTATCGCGAGCGCTATAGGCGCTTGGATAAGGTCCAAAGAACTTACCAATTTGATGCTTCCCTTTGCCACGACCGCTCGCAAGTCGAGGATAGGGCTTATCTGACGAAACAAAAATATAGACATATGACTTATCGTCCCGCAGCATGATGTTATAAGGCGGACGATGTTGTTTAATTAGGTTTTGTTCTAAAAGTAATGCTTCGGTTTCTGAACGAGTCACCAAAGTTTCAATATTATAAATTCGTGCAACCAAAGCCTGAGTTTTAGGATGCTCAATCGTTTTAACAAAATAACTCGATACCCGATTTTTTAGGTTTTTTGCTTTGCCGACATATAACAATTCGCCCTCTTTCCCTAGCATTTTATAAACGCCTGGAAGTTGGGTCATGTGGGCTAAAATTTTTTCAATGTGGGGACGAGCGTTTTGATTCACTATTGGCAGACATGGCTTAATACTGAATAGCTAATGTGATGTTTTAACCACTACTTTTCAAGTGCTTTACTGTGCCAGAAGCCAAATTTGAAAAGAGATTTTGATAGGCCCCGACAGACTATGTCGTACTATTTTAAGAATCGAGACGATAGTAGCTATATTTCACGTCTTTCTCTTTATAGACCGCATAGGTTTTTTGGCGAAAATCCGAGAACCAGCCATTGCCTGTATAACCTGCAATATGACCATATGTGTGCCCACTTGTCCGCTCAATAATATAGATATCACCTTCTTGAGGACGGTTAAAAGCAGGTTTAATTTTCTTATAGCCATTCTTCTCAAGCGTATGCCCCCAATCAGAGGCAGCTACTGGGTGCTTAGACACATCTGCTCCTGCCGCTTGTAAAGCAATACGAATATTTTTGGCACATTTTTCTTTGCTATGGTTGGCAGATATACTTTCAAGCTTACTTGAGAACTTGTGCAAATTAATATTTTGATCTTCAGATGGCTGTCTTTTAGCATCAGATTTTTTATGTTTTTCAGACGTCGGAGCTGCTTGTCTTAACATCACTTTCATTTTTAAATCATCTTGAGAGCTTTCTTCTTTTCTCTCTTCGATATGATGAACATGTGCATGAACTGCGTGATGAGCATGAGCCATTTTAAAACCTACTTGCGCTAACCAGTCTTCGAAAAAACCGCGCCATTGTAGAATCAAAATTGCTCTTTGGTTTTTAATAGTTGTAACAAATTGCCAGCACTGTGAAATGAGTCACAAAATTTAATAAAGGTTAGTTTCTATGAATACTAAAGAATTTGTCAAAGAACTTATAAATACTGTTTCAGATGAATATATCGATACTTATCAACAAATTTATTCATCCACCTTAATCGATAGTAAAATTAAAAAAGATCCCTACTGGTTTGATGCTCTCACTTTTTATCAATCTTTATCTCCAAAAGATAAAGAAACCTTATTTAAAATCATTAAACAGACGACTATTGATACTACAAGTATAATTCTAGGTATTATTGATGGTCCTGTGACTTTAAATCAGATCCCTGGTGACTTTACGCTGACATATACAGAAAATGAGAAGACAGTAATTTTAAATGGAGATCTACAAGATGAATTCCTTACCAAAATAAAAGATAAAGACAAATCACAACAATAATATATATGGAATTATAATTAGGAAAATAAAATTATGAGATTAAAACAAAAGTTTATTTATAGAAACTCGAAAAATGAGAAAATCAAATTAGTACTTGAACCTTGGGCAGAAGAATATAATATTGAATCAAATTCTGAAGTGGAGATCATTGTTGAAGGCGATATAGAAAAAGGATATTTAATGATTGAGTCAGAGATAGATCGTGTTGTCATCTATGGTTGGCAAGGGAGTCTTATACAAGTTTTCAAAGATGGGGAACTTATTTACTAAAGATTTAACCTATATTTTATTAATAACAGGCTATTTTTAGCTTAAAATAAAAAACGCCCTTTCGGGCGCTTTAATTAAAATACATATGGTCGAACAAAAATCAGGAAGAAAATCCCAAGCATCAAGAACCATTTTAAGAAGTAATACAACTTACGATTTTTAGCTTTTAAAGCTTTAGCTTTAATACGAATTTGGTAAACATAACCAAAAGCTTTATTTAAACCGCCTGTTTGGTCACCTGTTTCATTCGGTGAGCTTGCCGCGGTCATCACACTACGACCGAACCAATGGTTGAAACGTTCCATCCATTTCACTTTCATTGGACGTTCAACATCTGCAAAGAAAATGATACGGTTTTGATCTGTCTTATTTTCAGCATAGTGAATATAAGTTTCATCAAACACTACACTTTGGCCATCACGCCAAGAGTATCTTTCACCATCGACATCAATAAAACAACGGTCATCATTTGGTGTAATTAAACCCAAGTGATAACGCAATGAACCTGCATATGGGTCACGGTGTCTTACCAAACGGCTATCAGGTGCAAGCTCAGTAAACATTGCGGCTTTAATCGTTGGCAATGTTTTAAGAAGAGCTGTGGTTTTTGGACAAAGCTCAGCAGCAGACGGATGACTTGATTCGTACCATTTTAAATAAAAACGTTTCCAGCCTGTTTTAAAGAACGAGTTAAAACCTAAATCGTTATAAGTACTCGATGCTTTAATCCCACCTTGATCATATAAAGCTTTCGCTTCGTCACGAATCATTTCCCAATTGTCGTCCAACACTTTTAAATCTTTAAAATGCTGAGTGTCGATATAAGGCTGATTCGGCACCTTTGAAAAGATGTACATTAAAAAGTTAATCGGTGCGAGCAAGGTTGAATGATCAAAAAATTGACGATAAAACGAGTGACGCACTTTGCCGCGATGTTGGATATACAATGCTGATATCACAAAAATCGCTAATATGATCCACTTAATCATATTGCTACTCTTTTAAAAGATTGGGGCAACTTCACCTTATATTTAAGGCAATAGAAACCGGAGGTTTATTTAATTGGCGCAAATTTTAACAAAATTGACTTATAAAAAGCCAATGTAAAAAAATTAAGTCAAATGATAGAGATCATACTTTAAATAAAAAAAATAAATATACGTTATTTTTCCATAACTTTAAGAGAGTTAAAATTCATGAATGTTCCTAATATTATTTACAGACTAACCTACTAACAATTGACATTTTTGACAAAAAGTTAAGCTTTAAAACTTAATCGTTTTTATATAAAAATTTGATAATTCCAATGCTTTATAAAGAAAAAATTAAATTAAAACAAATGACTTTGGTTTACAGCTATCTTTATGATTTCTTTTATGCATTTACTAGAGATGAATTAAATAAAAAATAAGATGACCCTTGCGTCACGGCTTGATACAACTTGTCAGGTTTTTTTTAGATATAGTTATCGTAAGATTAGCGAAGCATAAATGTGTACCTAAGCTGTGCACACGCTTCATAACATCAATTTAGAAGTCCTCCAAAACCAAGGAGATCAGGCATGATCCACGCTGGCAATGCCATTACCGTCCAAATGCTTTCGGACGGAATTGCAGAATTCCGCTTTGACTTACAAGGTGAGTCGGTCAATAAATTTAACCGTGCAACAATTGAAGATTTCCAAGCTGCTATTGCTGCGGTAAAAGCAAATAATGATATTAAAGGCTTAGTTGTTACCTCTGGCAAATCAACATTTATTGTTGGGGCAGACATTACCGAGTTTGGTGAAAATTTCGCTCAAGGTGAAAAAGCGATTGTTGACTGGCTTATGCCTGTTCATGAAATCTTCAATAGCTTTGAAGATTTAGACATTCCAAAAGTTGTTGCTATTAACGGTATGGCGTTAGGTGGCGGTTTTGAAATGTGTTTAGTGTGTGACTATCGAGTGATGTCAGAAGCTGCACAAGTGGGCTTACCAGAAATTAAACTTGGTATTTACCCAGGTTTTGGCGGTAGCGTACGTTTAAGCCGTGTTATCGGTATCGACAACGCTGTTGAATGGATGGCGATGGCTGCTCCGAAAAAACCGGCTGCTGCATTAAAAGATGGTGCTGTAGATGCGGTTGTAGCTGCTGATAAATTACTTGATGCTGCAACTGATTTAGTTAAGCAAGCAATTTCTGGTCGTTTAAACTGGAAAGCAAAACGTCAAGAAAAACTTGATGCTGTGAAATTGAACCCACTTGAACAAATGATGGCGTTCAACACAGCAAAAGGTGCAGTACTTGCTAAAGCGAATCCGGCTCAATACCCTGCTCCAAAATTATTACTTGATTCATTACAAGCAGGTGCAAGCCTTGCACGTGACGAAGCCTTAAAAGCTGAAGCTGAAGGTTTTGCTAAAGCAGCAATTACTCCACAAGCTGGTGCATTGATTGGTTTATTCCTCAATGACCAAGTTGTTAAGAAAACTGCTAAGAAACATGAAAAAGGTGCTCACCCTGTAAACCAAGCAGCTGTACTGGGTGCTGGTATCATGGGTGGTGGTATTGCTTACCAAGCGGCAAGCAAAGGCACACCAATCATCATGAAAGATATTGGTAACCCACAACTTGCACTAGGTATGTCAGAAGCGAACAGCTTGTTAACTAAACAAGTTGAACGTAAGAAAATGAAACCTGCGCAAATGGGTGAAACGCTTGCACGTATCCGTCCTACTTTAAGCTACGATGAGTTTAAAGAAGTCGACATCGTGATCGAAGCAGTTACAGAAAATCCAAAAGTTAAAGAAATCGTTCTTGCAGACACTGAAAAGCATGTTCGTGAAAATACGATTATTGCGTCTAACACCTCTACAATTTCAATTACACGTTTAGCGAAAGCTTTACAACGTCCTGAAAACTTCGTAGGTATGCACTTCTTCAACCCGGTTCACATGATGCCATTGGTAGAAGTGATTCGTGGTGAAAAGACTTCTGAAGAAGCAATTGCAACAACTGTTGTTCTCGCTCAAAAAATGGGTAAAACACCAATCGTTGTAAACGACTGCCCAGGGTTCTTGGTTAACCGTGTATTGTTCCCTTACTTTGGTGCGTTTGACCTTCTTGTAAAAGACGGCGCAGACTTCCAGCAAGTTGACAATGTAATGTCTAAGTTTGGTTGGCCAATGGGTCCTGCTTACCTCATCGACGTTGTAGGTATCGACACAGGTGTACATGGTGCAGAAGTGATGGCTGAAGGTTTCCCAGACCGTATGAAGCCAGACTACAAAGGTTCAATCCAAGCAATGTACGAAGCTAAACGTCTTGGTCAAAAGAATGACGTTGGTTTCTACAAATACGAACTCGACAAGAAAGGCAAGAAAGCAAAAACTGTTGATCCAACAGCGTATGAAATCATTGCTCCTTTCGTCACTGGTGAAAAACGCGAGTTTGATAACCAAGAAATCATTGACCGCATGATGCTTGCTTTCTGTAACGAAACAGTTCGTTGCTTAGAAGACAACATCGTTGCAACTGCAGCAGAAGCTGATATGGCAATGATTATGGGTGTAGGTTTCCCTCCATTCCGTGGTGGTCCATGTCGTTATATCGACCAAACAGGTGTTGCTGAATACGTTGCGCTTTGCAACAAATATGCACACTTAGGTAAGGCTTATGAAGCGCCACAAATGTTGCGTGACATGGCTGCTAACAACAAAAAATTCTACGGTTAAGGAGCAACGTGAATGGCTACTTTAAATCCACGTGACGTTGTCATCGTTGATGGCGTACGTTCTGCAATGGGTAAAACCAAAAACGGTATGTTCCGCAATGTACGTGCTGACAGCTTATCTGCTGAATTAGTTCGTGCACTCGTTGCTCGTAACCAGTTTGATACCAATGAAGTTGAAGACTTGATCTGGGGCTGTGTAAACCAGACTCTAGAGCAAGGTATGAACATTGGACGTAACATCGGCTTATTGGCTGACCTACCAAAAACTGTGGCAGGTCAAACGGTAAACCGTCTTTGTGGTTCATCTATGCAAGCGCTTCATACGGCTGCTGCACAGATCGCAACCAACCAAGGTGATATCTTCATTATTGGTGGTGTAGAGCACATGGGCCACGTAGGTATGATGCACGGCATCGACCTAAACCCAGAAGCATCTAAACACTACGCAAAAGCATCTAACATGATGGGCTTAACAGCTGAAATGTTAGGTCGTATGAATGGCATTAGCCGTGAAGAGCAAGACGCATTTGGTGTTGAATCTCATCGCCGTGCTTGGGCTGCAACACAAGAAGGTCGTTTTAAAAACGAAATCGTTGGTGTTGAAGGTCACGATGCAAATGGCTTTAAAATCCTTTGTGACATCGATGAAGTGATTCGTCCAGATGCAAACCTTGAATCGTTCAAAGCATTACGTCCTGTATTCGATCCGAAAGGCGGTACGGTAACTGCGGCTACATCTTCAGCGTTGTCTGACGGTGCTTCTGCAATGTTGCTTATGTCTGCAGAGCGCGCACAAGCGTTAGGTTTAAAACCACGCGCTGTAATTCGCTCTATGGCAGTTGCAGGTTGTGACGCTGCAATTATGGGTTACGGTCCAGTTCCGGCAACTCAAAAAGCGCTTAAACGTGCTGGTTTAACGATGGCTGATATTCAAACTATCGAGTTAAACGAAGCATTTGCTGCTCAAGGCTTATCAGTAATGAAAGGCTTAGGTGTTTATGACAAGCAAGACATCATTAACTTAAATGGTGGTGCGATTGCTTTGGGTCACCCACTAGGCTGTTCTGGTGCACGTATCACCACTACGTTGTTGAACGTAATGGAACAACAAGATACTCAAATTGGTCTTGCAACGATGTGTATCGGCCTTGGTCAGGGTATTGCAACGATTATCGAACGTGTTTAATTAACACCAAGATGAAAAAATCCCCGCTCAATGCGGGGATTTTTTTATCTATTATAAAAACTTCTTAACTTTAAATCATCAATAATAGCATCTAATTTATCTAGAAAACTTCTATATAATTCCAGATATTCATTTTCTGTATATTCCTTAAAACTCAAACTTCTTTCCTCCCAAACAAATTTAGATAACACTACAATATCAGTCAATTTTATTTTATTCTTCTCAATCTGATAAGGACTAATTACATAGCTAAAATAATCATCACAAGAAAATAATGGCTCATATCCTTTAATAAAATCGCTATCACTTACAACAAAAACCCCACAATTAAAAATTGAATAATTCACGTCAATTTTCTTGTTTAAAAAATCAATATTAGACAATAAATTTTGATTTATATTATTCATATCAAAATCATAATCATGTAACAAAATCTCTTGCCACACCAGACTAAAACCATCAACTTCAACTAATGGCTCTTCACCATTTTTTGACAGGAAAAATCCCGTTATAAATATTTCATCATCATTATCAAATGATATAAGACTATATATTTTATAATTTTTAAAAATTGAAAAATCTAATGAAAAAAGTTTTCTAAAAATATTCCCTCCACGATTATAAACCACATATACATTTTGACCAACCAAGTCCTCATCTAAATCAAAAAAATACTTAATATCTTCATCAAATATATAAAAATGATCATTATCAAACAACTTTGCCAACTTTAATCTTCTATTTAAATTTTTAAATTCAAACTTATAATCTAACCATAGCTCATCTAAATCTGCATTTATTTTCTTTCTAACTTCCTTACTTAACATATTTTTTATCATAGAAATCGATGGGCTCTTATTATTATCAAGGTAAATTTTTAAGAGTTCCAATAAATCATCTTTTATTTTTAAGTTGAATTTTTCTTTCCACACATCTCTATTTATATTTAAACAATCTTTTGCTGAAATATTATAATAATCAAGAACTCCTCCCAATCCATAAGTTTCAAATTCATGTAAGTTCCGTGCAATAGCCTGTTGTCCTTTATAACAAATATCTAAAGAGCTTTTAGTTTCATTAAAATAAAATTTATAACCTATGCCTTTTTCCTTATCCCATAACATGTCTTTATTTGAAAAGAGAGAATTATTTAAAACTTCGTTATTAATACTATCTAAAAACGATTTTCTCCAAGCATAATCAACAAAATCTTTATTAAAAATAAAATTATTTTTTTCTAGCTTTAAAGCACGATTCTTATGATTGAAAAATTTCTCACTTTTAATACTAATATTAATCGTAGTTCCAACTTCTCTATCTAAATTATTTCTTTTAGAAATAAAACAGTATCCTTTTTTCGCACTTAAAGGAGAGTTTATTACAATCTCTAACGTTTCGTTAGAGAAATAACTTTTAGATATTATTTCAATTTTTTTATATTCATCATCAAGTCCATCCATGAGTAAAAATGCACTATGCAATCCTATTCCAAACTCACCAGATGGTTTCATCCACAATGGCATTTTATCTAAAATTTTCTTCTTTTCTATATTCTTACTTGACCCAGCTATTTTCTGCATATACTTTAAATCATTTATATTTATTCCAATTCCATGATCAATAATTTTTAATATCCAATAACTAATACCATTATCTTCATTCACTTTTTCCAAATCAATTTCAATTGGAAAATCTTTTAGTATTTCCTTAAAATCATCATGAAATGGGTTAATTTTTTCCCAATTCAGTTTATTTTTACTAATCCATATTCTTAATAGCGTTGCATCCACAGCATTTTGAAAAAGTTCTCTAATTATACTTATTTCATTTGAATATAAATTAGCACCTTGTATTAATTCTATTACCTTTTCCTCATCCACACTAAATTTCATAGGCTTATTATCTAGTAATACCTTTTCTATTTTTACTCCCTCTTTATTTTTTATTTCCATTCTTACATCTAATTGTTCAATAGTTGGTAATGCACCAAATTTTTCATTAGGTACAATTAAATTCCATTGTGACATTTGATTTTGAAACTCTTCACGTATCCAACCAAACCAATTCTGAGTTTCTACATATGCCATCTCGTTTGGGCACTCTGCAACAAGTTTTACAGTTCTTTTATCAAGTTGGAACTCTCGTAAAGATAAATGTTTATCTTCATGTACTTTGCTTAAGCTTGGTTGATGACTCATATGCTTAGCCATCACTGGGCAAAAACGATTATCGTCTAAGTCAAATAAATCACCTAAACGAAGCAAACAACCTATAAATCGTGGATGACAATCTTCAATCCCTAAACCAGTTTGTTTGAAGGGTAGCTTTTCCAGCACATCAACAAAATTCATACCATGTGACATACAAATTTGACCTAAATAGCGATAAATACGTTTAGGTAATAATTCTGTTCTTGGAGAAGTAATATTTAGAAATTTAAATGGATCCTCAACTAACCCACCTATTCGTCTATCATGATTTCTTCGAAACCATTCAGCAATCAATTGTCTATATTTTTCAACACCATCAAAAGGATGTTCTTCTGAACCTATTGCACCGGTCCAGTCAGCCTGTAAATAAGTTAAGCAAAATTTATGTAAATCATGCCCCTTATCTAAGGCAATGGTTTTAATCATAAATTTAAAATCTTCATTATCATGTACGTCTTTTGCTGATTTAGCATCTACTAGCATCCCAACATCGTGCCAATATGCTGCTTCAAGAATAAGCCAAGTATCTGTAGCGGTTAATAAATCAATATCATTTCCTAAAATACGTTCAATATTGACTAAAATCTGCTGTGAATGTGAGGCATTATGATTACTGAAGTGCGGATAAAACCCACCAATATTTTCTAAAGCTTTACCTACAAGTTTTTGATCAAATTCCCACTGAGAAAGTAAAATTTTTACGTTGTCATCAGCTTCACATTTCTTTTTTAAATGTGCGATTAATTGAGTGCTCATATCTTTATTTTTAAAAAGTATAGTTATACTGATAATACCGCATCTTTTATTTTTCGATCAAAATAACAGATTCTTTTTAAATAAAAATCCCCGCTCAATGCGGGGATTTTTTTAACGACCAGCTAATCCATTTTCGATTTTCTTCTGTAAATCTATAATGTCATTAATATTGACTTTCATCGTACCCTCACGATAAGCATCGACATTACTTCGGTAAATTTTCAGAGGCTCTAACATCTTAAAAATACCATTGGTTGGATCAGAAGACTGAATTCCACCCGCTACCGCTAAAATGTATTGTTGTAAAAATGGAGAAAGTTGAGACAAATCAGGCTGTGCCATAACTGGCTGATAATCTACCGTAGTCATGCCTTCAGGGACTAAAGCATTCTGTATATCGTAATGAGTTTTATACTCACGATGTTGCAGAGCCTGACGCACTTTTTTATCTTCTTGAAACGGTACAAACCCCACTTCTTCACGTAGCTCAGATTCAGCCATAACGCGAATTGTTGGTAAAGTAGCGACCTCTTCAGCTTGAACAGTCGGCAACCCCATAAAAGCAAATGCAGCGATCAAAGCTGATTGTTTTAGAAAGTTCATAACTTGCTCCAAAAATCAGTCACCCTATTCAAATTAAAAGATGATGATTAAATTAAAAGTATCTATAAATAGGCTACAACAAAGTCGAATTTGATTCAGTAAGGCTCAGATAAACGGTAAATATAATTAAAAATTTTAATGTAATAGTAAGGTTCTTTTATTTATTAGAAGAGTCCAATTATATAAATGCACTCTATAACTGAGACAAAAGTGTTCAGATTATAGAGTGCGATTTATCTTATAAATTTTATTTGCTCTCTAACATCTCTTTTAAAGAATTCACGACTTGTGGAAACGTCGTATAACCTTCCCTTCCTAAAAAATGCCCGCCATTAGGTACTGTAATGTACGGCGCATCAATTTCTTTAGCGAATTGAATCGTAAGTTTAGGCGGAACCAAATCATCATTATCAGACAAATACACAAGCTTTTTCTTTATGCGATGAAAGTAACTCGTATCGACTTTGCTTTTTGTTATATAAGCATCGAGTGGAGAAAAATCTGAAATAGGTCCAGAAAATCCGGATACTAAAATCATTCCTCCAATATTTTGGTAATCATGTCTTTGCAGAAAGTGCAGTAACGTAATTACCCCTAAACTGTGTGCAACAAAATAGGTATTTTCATTTACAATAGGAATATGTTGGTCTAAAACCTTCTGCCACGCATCTACATCTGGATGTTCAGAATCTGGAAATGGAATTAAAGTAACGGTTGTATGTTCATCTTCTATTTGATGTTTTAGATCTAAAAACCAGTGATCGTCGATAGAAGCAGAATAACCATGAAGTACAAATATTTGACGCATGTTGTTCTCCCGAAGTTCAATTATTTTGGCATTTGCAACAAATGACATGAAGCCGAATAACACCAATAAAATGAGTTTTCTAATCATGGAACAAGTACCATTTTGAAAGATATAAACATGCTAAACTATGACACCACTGTTAAGGTCAACCCTATTTTATGAACCTTGCCAAAGTTGCCGAACTCACAAAAGTAAGCCCTCGTATGCTGCGTTATTATGAGAGTTTAGGGCTTATACAGCCTCATCGGGCGAGTAATAACTATCGAAGTTATACGCAAAAAGATATTGAAAATATTAAGAAAATTAAAATATTAAATGATGCGGGAATGAATCTAAAAGACATTCAGGCTTTGTTACCTTGTTTTGATTTAGATGAACGCGTATTTACGCTATGTTCAGTAGTTCAAGAAAAGCTGCAAACTGAGCTCATGCACGTGTCCCAGCAGTTAATCAAACTACAAACTTCTCAAAGTTTATTACAATCTTTTTTAAGTAAAGGGAAAGCTGAGAGCACCAATCCATAAATTTTGATGCTCACGTTCAATTTATTCTTTTAAATCTCCCTCTAATGCAGCTACGTTCCTTTTCTTAATTTTTTCAACTTTTGCATTCAGCTTTAAAACATCTTGGTAAAGCTGGTTAAATTTTTTGACTTGGGCATTTTCATGAAAAAGAATCATTTGGTCTTTCTTTTGCCATGGATAGTTTTTTAGAAGTTTAAACATTTCTTCTGCTTTATCTAAAATTTGCAGTTCAATCATAAAAATTGCGTGATCTTGATCAGCCTTTTGTTGAGACCCCAATTTCATTTCCAGCAGTTGTCTCATCTCTGCATCCACAGATAATTCCTGAACTTTTGCTAAGAAAGTTTTATGAATTTTTTCATATTGAGTTTGATATTTATCTGAAGCCGTACGAACATCGGCTAACATTTTTTCTGTTTCCACATACTTCTGTTTTTTATCAATATCTAAACGATCAACATTTAAAAAAGTATCCCACTTGGCTGCTTTTAATTCTCTTAAATATTCATTACGTGCATTTATATTTTGAATCCAATAACTTAAGAGAAATTCTGAAATTTGCTTATAGTGACCTGCTAAACGTTTATCGTGAATATCCAGTTGGATGGGTTTAGACCAGTCTTGTGCTTGGTCATAAAGCTGGTTCATTTTTTCAGTCATGACCACATCAAACATTTGGCTACTGTCTTTGGCCTGTTGCTGTTTGATATGTTGATAGGTGAAAAAAATAATACTCGTGATAACAACCAGACTTGCAATTGCAATCAAAACTCGGCGCATACACACCTCCTATTTCCCTTCTTATAGTTTTGCTCTTTATAGTTATGAAATAGAGCTTATATCTTCTTTATATGCCATTTATTTCACAATACGCAACACTCTATTCGCTATTCAAAGCTTTAAATCCTTGGACATCATCCCTATTATGATGGGTAATTAAAATTTATGAGATTCTCCCATGCGTGTTGATGTCTGGTCTGATGTAGTTTGTCCTTTCTGTTATATCGGCAAAAAACGCCTTGAACATGTAGCTGCTGAAGCAGGTATTGAGCTTGAAATTCACTGGCATAGTTTTGAATTAGATCCTGATGCGCCAGCAAAACATGACACATCAAATACAGAACGTTTGGCTAAAAAATACGGCCGTACCTATGAAGAGATGGAAGAAATGGAGCGCAATATTGCGGCCATGGCTGCCTCTGAAGGTATTGATTTCCAATGGCAAAAGGCTAACTCTGGCAATAGTTTCAATGCACACCGTATTATTCACCTTGCGCAAAGCAAAGGCTTAGGCAACCAAGCAAAAGAAGCTTTTTTCCATGCTTATATGACCGAAGGCCTGGCAATTGGCGAACGTGAGGTTGTTGAAGAAATCGCTTCTCGTATTGGCCTTGATAATGCCGAAGTTGAATTTGTATTAGATACAAATGAACTATCTGACTTTGTTCGTCATGATGAAAAAATTGCGAAAGAACAGCTAAATATTACTGGCGTGCCATTTTTTGTATTTGACCAAAGAATTGCGCTCGCAGGTGCTCAACCACGTGAAGTCTTTTTAAACGTTTTAGAGCAAGCACAGCTCAAAGCAAATGCTGAAGAAGTTGAACAGGATGATGCGGCTGTTTGTAATGATGAATCATGTGATATTCCACAGAAATAAATCAGCACAATTAAAAGTGTGATTAAATCGTATGTTTTATCACCATTTTAGCAATAGAGCGTTCTAAAAAAAGAACTATCCAATTGTTTAAAATCAGTTTATCATTGCCGCTTAGAATATTCGCGCTGTAATGTTCTGTTTTTTATGTGTTTAATGATCGGAATTTGAAGTTTCCTTGATCTATCATCCCCCTTAACTGGGGGATTTTTTTTATGTAAAAATAATCGCTACTAGCTTAAACTTTTTAATTTATTTCAAATATGTAAGAAAAGTTAAATTTACTTAACTTTTGTGTCGCCCTCTTGATTTTATTAGAAAAATCAACAAAAGTGGAAACAACAACAAAACATAAAGATAGATATGAAAACATTTCATGTAATGCCGTACCGGCAGATTTTTGCACTTTTAACGCTTGGATTCGGTTCAGTATGCATTACTCATGCAGAGACCATCTCTTCTTCCTCAAACCAGCAGGTAGGAGGTTCGTCATCTGGAGTCCAAACCGAAGTCACAACAGATGAAAATCTTCTAGATCAGATTCCGCGCTGGGTAGATGCGACCCCCACCATTTTTCCAGAGCAGTCTAATCAACCTATTGTTCCACCTACCGAACAAACAGAAGATCAGACATGGGTTGACCGTAAACAAAAGAACATTCGTAATTGGGCCGATCGTACTTCTGAAAAAATTGACAACTGGTTTGGTGAAGTTGATCCAAAGAAACCGGCGACAGCAACTATTCGCGTAATGGTCGATAACTATTGGAATGAATACGATAACTTTGAAATTAAGCCCAGAATTCGCGGTAGGATTAAGCTACCTACTCTAGAAAAACGTCTAAGCGTCGTGTTTGGTGATGACTCTTTAGATAACGAATTTAATAACAGTCCAGCCAATATTAACCAGAACCCAAATCAAGGTTCAAATAAGAAACTAGACGGTAAGCAAACTCGAGATGACAACAGTTCTATTGCTTTACGTTGGTCAGATTTCTCGAAAAAATTGCCTTTTGAAACAGATGCTGACTTAGGTATTCGTTCTGGAGACGATATTTATGTTCGTTTAAAAGCATCAAGAAATTGGCAACTCCGTAATGATTTTAAATTTTATGCAGAGCAAATTTATCGTTATGGCATAGACAGCGAAAACTACTTACGTACTAATCTTGAACTTACACATGCTAGACCAAATCAACCGATTTTATCGAATCAGTTCAGCCTGACCTACGCCGATGATCAAGATGATGATCTAGCTTGGGAAAACCGTACTTTCCGCGAGCATAATTTCTTTGCAAATAACCGTTTTAACTATGGTATTTATACCAGTGGTTATTACAACGACAATGACTTGCGTTTAAATAGTTGGGGACCATTTGTTTCATGGCGCCAACCTGTTTTACGTGAATGGTTCTTTGTTCAAGGAGATGTAAATTACTTTAATGATCACCGTGAAGATCGCAACCATTTCGTCAGCACCTTCTTGCGCTTAGAAGCTCTTTTTTAAGCTGCCAAACATCACCTTGGAATCCATCCAAGGTGATGAATAATAAAATACTTTTAAATAAAATTTTAAGCTTAGCCTTTTAAAGTACTGTTCTAATTTTTATTTTTGATTCCTTCTCTTAAAAAATGAATCAATTCTCCCCTTTTTCATTTCACTACAGATCAACTGTCTTAGTTTGTATATATAGTCTGGGCGTCTTGGCTTTACTTCCACATACTCAATTTTTTTACAGTTCTATAAAGCACCAACGTTCAAGACGACATTCCTACTCGTCGAACCAACTCAGCAAAGTAAAAAGACTATCTCTGCCATTTGCACTCTCTCCTTGTGAAATAGAGACAAATAATGCTTTACCCGATGGAGCCTTAATTCAAGAACTTATGGCTGTATTCGGAAATGATACGTTATGGAAGCGTGCAACCCAGCCTGAACACCCTTATAAAGCCTTAGGTAAGAAAAAGAAGAAAGCATCATCAAATCAAATTGAACCAACTAATCCACTCACTGCAAGCTGGACCACCATTTCAACCTGGATGCCTTTTGAAAATAATCTTGATTTAGGTTCAAACTCAGAAAGTGATGTCTATGTACAATTTTTGGCCAAAAAAAAATGGAATTTAAGGCATAACATTAGTTTGGATACAGAACAGATATTTCGTTACGGTTCGACCAGCCGGCACTACACTGAAACCACCTTAAACCTAACGCAGAAAATGCAAGATAACACATTATTTTCTAATAAATTTAATGTAAACAAGGGCGAAAATGAAGATTACAACTGGGGAAATTGGACTTTTCAACAATTTGAATTTGTAAAAGATAATAGTCTGACTTACGGTGTTTATAGTGGTGGCGTATATACCAAAAATGATATGCGTTTAAATAGCTGGGGACCTTATATTTCGTGGCGCCAGCCTGTGTGGCGAAATTGGCTTTTTATGCAAAATGACCTTAACTTTTTTAACCATATTGATGATGATCCAAAACATCAACTCAGCGTTCAAATGAACCTAGAAGCTAATTTTTAGCCAAAAATTATCAAATTGTGGATAACTCTTTCTTTATCCACAAAAAAGCCCCTGAAGGTTCAGAGGCTTTTTTTTATACTGAATTATTTCAGCAATAAGCTATTAATACGTTTTACATAAGCTGCTGGATCTTCTGGCAAACCGCCTTCAGCAATAACGGCCTGATCGAAAATCACATTTGCCAAATCATCAAAATGTTCTGAACCTTCAAGTTTTTTCACTAATGGATGTTCAGGATTAATTTCTAAAATTGGTTTGATTTCAGGAACTTCTTGCCCCGCTTGTTTTAACATGCGAATAAGTTGAGGTGATAACTCACCTTCGCTTGTTACTAAACACGCAGGAGAGTCGACCAGACGCGTAGTTACGCGTACTTCTTTGGTTTTCGTTTTCAATGAATCACTTAGCTTATCAATAACAGGTTTGAACTGTTCAGCTGCTTGCTCAAGTGCTTTTTTCTCTTCAGCATCTTGCAAGTCACCTAAATCAACCGCACCTTTAGAAACATTCTTTAATGGCGTACCTTCAAACTCTTGAACAAAGTTCATTGCCCATTCGTCAACACGCTCTGCCATTAATAAGACTTCAATGCCTTTTTTCTTGAATAACTCAAGCTGTGGCGAGTTTTTCGCCGCCGCTAAACTGTCAGCAGTCACATAATAGATGGCTTTTTGGCCCTCTTTCATACGTGCCTTATAGTCAGCGAAAGAAGTCGTCACTTCATCATTTGTTGAAGTCGCATAACGTAATAATTTTAAAATACGTTCACGGTTACCAAAGTCTTCGCCCAAGCCTTCTTTAATGACTGAGCCAAACTCACTGTAGAAGGTCTTGAATTTTTCTTGGTCTTTTTCATCTTCCGATTTAGCCAAACCATCAAGCACAGTTAATACACGGCGTGCGTTACCTTCACGAATCGTTTTTACATCACGGCTTTCTTGTAGCAACTCACGGCTTACATTGAGCGGTAAGTCAGCACTATCCACCACACCTTGAACAAAACGTAGATAATTTGGAATTAAATTATCGGCATCATCCATAATGAACACACGTTTTACATAGAGCTTAATGCCCGCTTTTGCTTCACGAGTAAAAATGTCATGTGGTGCTTTACTTGGAATATAAAGTAACTGTGTATATTCGGTACTACCTTCAACTCGGTTATGCGCCCAAGCCAATGGCGCTTCAAAGTCGTGAGTTAAATTTTTGTAGAACTCAATGTACTGCTCTTCAGTCACTTCACTCTTGTTACGTGTCCATAACGCACTTGCCGAGTTGATCGCTTCCCACTCGCCAGTTTTGACCATTTGACCGCCTTTAGACTCTTCGCCTTCAGCCGCCTCTTCCTCTTGCCAAACTTCTTTTTGCATTTCAATTGGCAAGCTAATGTGGTCAGAGTATTTATTAACGATCTGCTTAACTTTATAAGATTCTAAATAATCAAGCGCGTCATCACGCAAGTGAAGAATGATGTCAGTACCACGTGAAGCCTTATCAATTTGCTGAACTTCAAACTCGCCTGTACCACCACTAATCCAACGCACCCCTTCAGATGCATCTAGACCTGCACGGCGTGATTCCACTGTAATTTTATCGGCAACAATAAAACCTGAGTAAAAACCAACACCAAATTGACCAATCAACTGAGCATCTGCTTTTTGATCACCAGTCAATTTTGACATGAAATCTTTAGTACCCGATTTTGCAATGGTACCTAAGTTATCAATCGCTTCTTGCTGGTTTAGGCCAATACCGTTATCAGAAATCGTTAAAGTTTTATCTTCTTTATTTAAAATGACTCGTACATGTAAATCTGGATCATTTTCATAATATTCAGGATGATTAATTCCTTCAAAGCGCAACTTATCACATGCATCTGATGCATTAGAGATAAGCTCGCGTAAGAAAATCTCAGGGTTAGAATAGAGAGAATGCGTCACTAAATGTAAAAGCTGTGCAACTTCCGCTTGGAAACTATAATTTTGTGATGCTTGTTCACTCATAAATCACTCCTTAAATTTTGAAGTCTGTTTGTTCTCGAATGCTTTATGAATGGAGTACTTCTAGAATTTTTCAATCCTGAATATTAAAAATTTTTACTCTAATTAAAATGGACCATGGCTTAGTACTCTATTTTGCAATATTGTATCTAACTGCTTTTGACGTTGTTGATAAGCTTTAGCAATACAACTTACACCAGCAGCACAAGCATTTCTTTTTTTCAGCCATTGCTGCTGAGCATCTTTTTGGTTGTCCCGCCCGCCCATTGGTAAAGCATGCAGAACAATTTGATAAGTCGTTGCCATTTTTACATCTGCATCATTTAAAGAACGATTTTTACAAATACTCTTTTCCGTTTTAGTTTTTGCAGCATCACACGAGAAACTTGCAGCTTGCAAACTCTGTGTAAAAGCAATACCACTAAAAAGAGCCAAACATATCGCTAATTTGTTATTCATGATTTTATTCCCATGTTTGTAATGAATAAAAATTAGTTTAGAAAAAAATATGCATAAGATGTGTAGAAAACTGTCTGTTTTATGCTTTTTTTAGTGCAAGTAAAACTCATAAAAAAACCTCACATAAAATATATGTGAGGTGCCTGAGTCTAGGTTTATTATTATATTGTTCTATTTATTATTATGCTTAAAATTTATAGCTATAACCTAAAGTGTAAACAAACGGATTAATATCTAAATCAAACTTAGCACCATTTGTTAAAGTAACTTCCGGACTAATATCCATATAACGAACATCTACAAATACTCCCCAGTTTTTAGCATCAGCAGGCTGAAAATTAAAACCAACTTGCCCTGCTACACCAAAATCTTCTTTAACTTTGTCAGCAACCCCTTCTTCATCCCAAGGAATAAATGCGGTTGCACCAACACCTATATATGGTGTGAAACGTGTCGAGTTTTTAAAATGATACTTTGCTGTAATTGTCGGTGGTAACTGTTTAATACGCGCTACCTTGTTTCCATCTAACAAAACATCATGATTAATAGGTGTTGCTAATAATAACTCTGCCGAAAATGGAGATTGACCAAAAAAGTATTCTACTGATGGCGTAAATGCATATTCATTATCTGCTTTTACCACACCCAAAGGAGTTGTTGTGTCTTCTGATGGAGCAATAACACTCCCACCAAATTTAACTTGCCAGTTACCAGCAAAAGTAAAAGAAGACATCCCCATTAATGCAACAACCAAAGCTTTTTTGAACACTTTAATATCTCCAAACTTATTTATATTTATAATAAACATGTATTTTAAAATCATGCAATACTCATTATAAAATTATTTTATCGTTTATTTTTAAATAACTGTTTTAAATAAAATTATATATTAACCAACTATTTTAATTGGTTTTAAATCCAACCTTATTAATCAAGATTATTTTACATTACCAACCATTTTAATATACTTTTTAATTCTGAGTATTTTAATATAATTTATTTTAAATACATCTTTTATTTATTTAATAAAAAACCTTCTTAATTTAAATCTAAAGATCATCATTAAGAAGGTTAATCATTCAATATTTTATAAAAAACTTATAAAACCATTGCAGCAATCCAGCCAAAAATTAATAGCGGAATATTAAAATGAATAAATGTAGGTACAACCGTATCCCAAATATGATCATGTTGCCCATCTACACCTAAACCAGCTGTTGGTCCTAAGGTTGAATCAGAAGCTGGTGAACCTGCATCACCTAATGCTGCTGCCGTCCCAATAAGGGCAATAGTCGCTAATGGTGAAAATCCAAACTGTACGCATAAAGGTACATAAATGACAGCAAGTACAGGTACACTTGAGAAAGATGAACCAATACCAATTGTGACAAATAAACCAATGCATAGCATTAAAAAAGCCGCAAGTGCACGATTATCTCCAATAATATCGACTACACCGTTCACTAGCTGATTAATATCTCCCGTATGGGTCATCACTGATGCGAAGCCCGCAGCGGAAATCATAATGAAACCCACTAGGGCCATCATCCGCATGCCTTGTACAAAGACATCATCTGCATCTTGCCACTTAAAAATTCCAGCAGTAGATAAAACAGCAAAACCGACTAAACCGCCCAAAATCATTGAACCGGAATAGAGCTGTGCAGCGAGTGTCAGACCGATTGCAAGGAGTGCCATAAAAATGGTTTTCTTCGCAATCACTGGTGCCTGCTCTGCCTCATGCTTTAACTCTTCAGCATCTGCTTTTAAGTCAGCTGTTTCGACTTGAGTAGTTGCACGAAGAGGCTTATCTAAATCAATCGTTGTGGTTGGCGTAATAGCGCGATCGGCATAAATCCTTGGTTTCCGGTAGCTAATAAATACAGCAACCAAAGTACCTAAAACCATTCCTAAAACTGGAATGGCCATGCCAATTGACATCATCCCACGCTCTACATGCAAGCCGTACGCCGCACCGACCTTGTTGATATTTCCCATCAAAATTTGTTCAAGGAAAATTGCACCAAACCCAACTGGAAGGAAAATATAAGTTCCGACTAAACCTAGCGTAAGCACACAGGCTGCTGCTCTACGGTCTAACTTTAAATGGTTCATTACCCGTAATAATGGCGGAACGAGTACAGGAATAAAGGCAATATGAACCGGAATAAGGTTCTGAGAGAAAATAGCTGAAATAAGTAAAATACCTAATAGTAGATATTTCACTTTAGTTTGACGGCTTTTTCCCGCTTCCATTCCCAACAAACCAATAAGTTTATGAGCAAGTAAATCAGGTAAACCAGATTTTGAAAGTGCTAGAGCGAATGCTCCTAGCACTGCATAGGCAAGTGCGACTTCAGCACCATCACCAAGACCAGCGTTAAAGGCATCAACGGTTTGAGAAAGGCTTAAACCTGCTACGAGGCCGCCTACAATGGCAGAAACCACTAAAGTCAGTACGACAGAAACGCGTGCCAGTGATAATAAAAACATCACTGCAATCGCAATAACGACAGCATTCATGAATAAATTCAGAGCAAAACAAAAGGCGATATTCTATCAGATTCAGATCTATGAAGCCGAAAATATCGCCGAATTAACTGTTTTATGCAGTCACTCAATCATTAAGCTTGAGCCTTAATAAACTGACGAATATGATCTGCAATTTTCGCAGGCTCACTCAGAATTGCCCAGTGATTTGCTTCAAGCTCTACATATTCAAATTTTTCTACCCACTTTGGCATAGCCTCAGTGATATATTCAGGGCTCACAAAAGTATCATATTTTAAAATAACCGCTTTAACTGGACATTGCGCATAACGTTGACGTGGGCCAGTTAAACGAGGAATAAAATTGGCACGATATAAATTAATGCCATATTTACCATCAGCATTAATATTATTATTTAAAGGTAAATTACTTTTCCTCTCCAACTGAGTCAGAACTTTCCCCCATTTTTCAGGGCTAAAAAGAGACCACACTGTTGGCGCTAGTAATGGAAGATGGAATGCACCGATATACCATGATTTAGTTAATATTTTTAAAACATGGCTTGGTGCAGATTTAAATTTGTCACGTAAGAATAAAGCTGCATGATCAAGACATGGCCCAGAAATTGTTGTATATGACAATAAACGCCCTTTAAATTTAGGCTCTGTTGCCGACTCCCAAGATTGGATCGAACCCCAATCGTGTGCAGCCATATGAAATTGACGATTTGGTAATAATTCATCAACGACTTCTTGTAAGTCTAGAGATAAACGCTCTAAACGGTAATCACGAATACGTTTTGGTATAGATGACAAACCCGCTCCACGTACATCATAGGTGACAATGTAGAAGTCATTGATTAAATGTTCAATGATTGATTCCCATACTTCTTGATTGTCAGGATAACCATGTACTAAAACCAACGGTGTATTTTTTTCGTCGCCCCATGTCTTGGCACAAAGCGTTTGTTGGTCACTTGTTGTTACTGTATGAACTTTTGGCTGCATAATCATTTCCTATCTTGTTTTTCAATCGATCATGTCGTTAGTCGGATAGAGCATTGCCATCAATATAAAAAAGATGATACTTATCTAGTATGAATACTGTTTCAATAAAAAAAATTGACTATTATGGCTATTTTAAGAAGACTTCAGAACAATCCTACGATTTCAAAATTTCTATTTAATCACTACCCTCCTTATCGAGGAGCAGGGATTTATATTGAAATCATGAATTTAGAACTTTGTCATGTACGAGTAAAAATGCCTCTGACTTGGAAAAACCAAAATTTGGTTGGAACGCATTTCGGGGGCAGTATTTATTCAATGGTTGATCCATTTTATATGATGATTCTGCTGCATCATCTCGGATCAAAATATATTGTTTGGGATAAAGCTGCTGAAATTAATTTTCTTTCCCCTGGTCGAAGCACTGTGCATGCAGATATTCGAGTCGACTTGGCTGAAATTGAGCAAATTCGTGAACTTGCCGACAACTTCGAACCTGTTTTAAGAACCTATCATTTAAACATTTTTGATGAAACTGGAGTAAGAATTGCTGAAGTTCAAAAAACGCTTTATATCAGACGTAAAAAAGCAAAACCCTTTCAACAATAAAAATAAGCGCTGAATAAGCGCTTATTTTATTAATTTGCTAAATTTTTATTTTTTCTCTTCAATCGCTGCACCAGCACCACCACCAATCGCACCGCCAATTGCAGCACCAGAGTCACCACCCAATATTGCTTTACCTACCACAGAACCGATACCCGCTCCGATCGCACTCTTAGTCGTGGTTTGCTTACTACCGCCTTGGGTATTTGAACCAACACCAGCACCTACTGCTGCGCCTAAGCCTGCACCCACACCACCGCCTACATGGTTACCTAAACCACCACCTAGTGCACCACCTGCTGCTGCTGCACCAATACGCTGGTCAGATGGACTCATATTTTGACAACCTGTAAACATAAGCGTAGACAGCATCACAGCAGAAACTAATCCAATTGTTTTTTTCATGACCATACTCACTATTATCTGTTCTAATAAAAAGCATAATCCTCTTTTATGAGGAATTTGATCAGATTGTGTTATTCGTCTGTCCTAATCGATTGATATTTTGTAAAGCTCTTCCTTTTATACCTACTCATTGAAATTTTAATTATAAAAAAGGCATAAAAAAGAAGTCTCTAATAAGATAAAGACTTCTAAGGTTTAAACATTATTAAGGGTACTTTTAGTACTTCCCTTTCTTCTCTTCATAGGCTGCGCCTGCACTACCACCTAGTGCTCCACCTGCAGCAGCACCAGTGTCGCCACCAATTACTGCTCCACCTAATACCGCACCGACACCAGCACCAATTGCGCTATTACGAACGGTTTTACTACTAGACCCTTTTGCATTAGCTGCAACACCTGCACCGAGTGCCGCTCCTAAACCTGCACCAATATTACCGCCCACATGTTTACCGACGGCACCACCTGCACCACCACCAATCGCAGCTGAACCAATACGTTTACTTTCTGGGCTTGCATTCTGGCAACCAACAAATAAAGTTGTTGACATCAACCCAACACTAACAATCATCATCATTTTTTTCATTAGATTTACTCCAGTCTTCATAAGCAGGTAGCCTAATATGTTTTTGTGGAGGGTTTATCCCGCTTAAGTAATAAAATAATGGCTCTTCAATATGTTTTTGTAATTACCACTTTTAATTGTTATAAATAAAAAAGGCACCCTTAGGTGCCTTTTTTAGTGCCAGTCCAAACTTAGAATTGTTCTGAGTTTAATGCTTGGCTGAATGCTTGGTCTACTTCGCTGAAGTCATTGTGAAGCTCATGTTCAGCAGCTTCTGCTTCTTGACGACGACGTTCTAGGTGATATGCAAGACCAGTACCAGCTGGAATCAAGCGACCCACTACAACGTTTTCTTTCAAGCCACGTAAATCATCTTCTTTACCTGTTACAGCCGCTTCAGTTAACACACGAGTTGTTTCCTGGAACGATGCAGCAGAGATGAACGAGTCAGTAGAAAGCGATGCTTTAGTGATACCCATCAATAGACGTTCGAACTTCGCAGGGAACTTGTTCTGAGCCAAGACAGCTTGGTTCTCTTGTACCATGCGGATGTAATCCACTTGCTCGCCTTTGATGAAGCTTGTATCGCCACCATCGGTGATATCAACTTTACGCAACATTTGACGTACGATAACTTCAATATGTTTGTCGTTGATTTTTACACCTTGGAGACGGTATACGTCTTGAACTTCGTTCACGATGTAGTTAGTTAATGCAACTTCGCCTTTCAAACGTAAGATGTCATGCGGGTTTTGTGGACCATCAGAAACAGTTTCACCACGGTTCACATGCTCGCCTTCAAACACGTTGATTTGACGCCATTTTGGAATCAACTCTTCGTAGATCTCAGAACCATCATCAGGGCTAATTACCAAACGGTTTTTACCCTTAGTCTCTTTACCGAAGCTTACAACACCTGAAACTTCAGCAAGAATTGCATGTTCTTTCGGCTTACGTGCTTCGAACAAGTCAGCTACACGCGGAAGACCACCGGTAATATCACGAGTACGTGATGTTTCTTGTGGTACACGACCAATAACGTCACCCACACCAATCGTTTCGCCATCGCGAACAGTTACGATTGTGTTTTGTGGCAAGAAGTAGAACTGTTCGCCGCCATCTGTTGTATCCAACACGATTGCAGGACGTAAATCTTTACCAGAAGCAGGACGAGCTGTTACAGGCAAGATTTCAACGGTAGTCATACCAGTTGCATCATCAGTTTTTGATGTTGCAGTTACACCATCAGCGATTTGGCTGAAACGTGCTTTACCAGCAACTTCTGTAACAAGTGGATGCGTATGCGGATCCCAAGTCGCCACAATACCGCCAGCTTCTACAGATTCACCATCTTTCAACAAGATGCTTGCACCGTAAGGAAGTTTATAGCGCTCGCGTTCACGACCTAAATCATCGGCAATACCAATTTCACCTGAACGAGAAACTGAAACCAAGTGACCTTTTGCATGTTGTACAGTTTTCACGTTATGGAAACGTACAGTACCTTTGTTACGTACTTGAACACTGTTTGCAGCAGAAGTTCGGCTCGCAGCACCACCAACGTGGAACGTACGCATCGTTAACTGTGTACCTGGTTCACCAATAGACTGTGCTGCCATTACACCTACTGATTCACCTGGGTTAACCAAGTGACCACGTGCAAGGTCACGGCCATAACATCTAGCACATACACCAAAAGCAGATTCACAAGCAATTACTGAACGTACTTTGACTTCATCCACACCCGCTTCTTCAAGATGAGCTGCGATTTTTTCGTCAATTAACGTACCGCGAGGTAATACAACTTCATCATCAGACGCACGACGTACATCTTCAGCAGTTACACGACCTAATACACGGTCACGTAATGGCTCGATAACATCGCCACCTTGAATGAATGGAGTCATCACTAAACCACCCGCTGTACCACAGTCAGGCTCAGTAATTACCAAATCTTGTGCTACGTCTACAAGACGACGTGTCAAGTAACCAGAGTTCGCAGTTTTTAATGCTGTATCGGCCAAACCTTTACGCGCACCGTGTGTTGAAATGAAGTACTGAAGTACTGTCAAACCTTCACGGAAGTTCGCTTTAATCGGCGTTTCGATAATCGAACCGTCTGGTTTTGCCATCAAGCCACGCATACCAGCAAGCTGACGAATCTGTGCCGCACTACCACGGGCACCAGAGTCAGACATCATATAGATGCTGTTGAATGATTTTTGCTTCTCGTCTTCACCTTGTTTGTTTTTCACAACGGTATAAGACAAGTTATCCATCATTGCTTTAGCAACTTGGTCGTTTGTACGCGCCCAGATATCGACAACTTTGTTATAACGCTCACCAGCAGTTACGAAACCTTGTTCGAACTGTTGTTCGATTTCACGAACTTCTGTTTCTGCTTTATCAATAATTGTGTGCTTAGTAGGTGGAATTAACATGTCTTCCATACCTACAGATACACCTGAACGAGTCGCTTGACGGAAGCCCAAGTACATTAATTGGTCAGCAAAGATAACTGTATCTTTCAAACCAAGTTTACGGTAACAAGAGTTGATTAACTTTGAGATATTCTTTTTAGTCATCTCAAGGTTGATCATGTCAAAGCTTAAGCCTTGTGGAACAACTTCCCAAAGCAAACAGCGACCTGGTGTTGTCTCAACAATAATAGTTCCGTGTTCACGTTCACCATCTTCATTGATAACAGTTTGATGCACACGTACTTTAACACGAGCATGAATCGCAACCTGACCAGTTGCAAGTGCACGGTTTACTTCGTGAGTATCAGCAAACACCATGCCTTCGCCTTTAGCATTTATCGCATCACGTGTGATGTAATAAAGACCCAAGACAACGTCCTGAGAAGGAACGATGATCGGCTCACCATTTGCTGGTGACAAGATGTTGTTTGTTGACATCATCAATGCACGAGCTTCTAACTGTGCTTCAAGTGTCAATGGAACGTGTACCGCCATTTGGTCACCGTCGAAGTCGGCGTTAAACGCAGCACAAACGAGTGGGTGAAGACGGATTGCCTTACCTTCAATAAGAATAGGTTCAAATGCTTGAAGACCTAAACGGTGAAGTGTTGGCGCACGGTTCAACATTACTGGATGTTGACGAATTACAGAAGCAAGAACGTCCCAAACTTCTGGGGTCTCACGCTCAACCATTTTCTTCGCAGCTTTAATGGTTGTTGCCTGACCTGAAGCTTGTAGTTTCGCGAAAATGAATGGCTTGAATAATTCAAGTGCCATTTTCTTCGGAAGACCACATTGGTGAAGGCGTAAAGTAGGACCTACAGTAATTACCGAACGACCAGAATAGTCAACACGCTTACCAAGTAAGTTCTGACGGAAACGACCTTGTTTACCTTTGATCATATCTGCCAAAGATTTTAACGGACGTTTGTTAGAACCAGTAATTGCACGACCACGACGACCGTTATCAAGCAATGCATCTACAGACTCTTGTAACATACGTTTTTCGTTACGTACGATAATGTCTGGTGCTGCAAGATCAAGAAGACGCTTCAAACGGTTGTTACGGTTAATGACACGACGATATAAATCGTTCAAGTCAGAAGTCGCGAAACGACCACCTTCAAGTGGAACTAATGGACGTAAATCAGGTGGAAGTACCGGAAGTACATTCATCACCATCCATTCTGGCTTATTGTTTGAATCGTTGAATGCTTCCATCAATTTCAAGCGTTTAGACGCTTTTTTCAACTTCGTTTCAGAAGTTGTTTGAGGAATTTCTTCACGTAAACGTGCGATTTCAGCTTCAAGATCGATATCTTTTAATAAGTCCTGAATCGCTTCTGCACCCATTTTCGCAGTGAATTCATCACCGTGCTCTTCAAGTGCATTGAAGTATTCTTCGTCTGTTAAAAGTTGATACTTTTCAAACGGAGTCATACCTGGGTCAGTTACAACGTATGATTCGAAATACAATACACGTTCGATATCACGAAGTGTCATATCAAGTAATAAACCGATACGAGATGGTAACGATTTTAAGAACCAGATATGTGCAACTGGAGAAGCGAGTTCAATGTGACCCATACGTTCACGACGAACTTTCGCTGTAGTTACTTCAACGCCACATTTTTCACAAATGACGCCTTTGTATTTCATACGCTTGTATTTACCACACAAGCATTCGTAATCTTTTACTGGACCAAAAATTTTGGCACAGAACAAACCGTCACGTTCTGGTTTGAAAGTACGGTAGTTAATTGTCTCAGGTTTTTTAACTTCACCATGAGACCATGACTTAATCATTTCTGGTGACGCAAGACCAATACGGATACGGTCAAACTCAATTGGTGCATGACCATCTGAGTCCGTTTTCTTACGCATGATATCGAGCAAGTCTTTCAATTTTTTTCTCCGTGTGTCGGGAAGCAACGCTTACCCGACTGGGTCACAAATATTGTTTTTTCCTAAAAAATCGTGAGTCTTACGACTTAGTCACCATTTTTCAGTTCAATGTTGATACCTAAAGAACGGATCTCTTTGGTCAATACGTTGAACGATTCAGGCATACCCGGATCCATATAATGGTTACCATCTACAATATTCTTATAGATGCGTGTACGACCTTCAACGTCATCCGACTTAACAGTTAACATCTCTTGAAGTGTATATGCTGCGCCGTAAGCTTCGAGTGCCCAGACCTCCATCTCACCGAAACGCTGACCACCGAACTGTGCTTTACCACCAAGCGGTTGCTGTGTAACAAGTGAGTAAGAACCAGTTGAACGCGCATGCATTTTGTCATCAACCAAGTGGTTCAATTTGAGCATGTACATGTAACCTACAGTTACAGGACGATCAAACTGTTCACCCGTACGACCATCAAACAATACTGTTTGACCAGTACGCGAAATATCAGCTAATTCAAGTAAGTCTTTAATTTGACTTTCTTCAGCACCATCAAATACAGGAGTAGCTAAAGGCACACCAGCACGTAAGTTGCCTGAAAGTGCTAAGACTTCAGCATCAGTTAAGCTATCAAGATCTTCTTGCTCGCCGCCGACTTTGTTATAAATCTTGTCTAAGAATTCGCGAAGTTCTAAAACTGTGCGCTGTTCTTTCAACATTTTTTCGATTTTATCACCAAGCCCTTTAGCTGCCATACCCAAGTGAGTCTCAAGAATCTGACCCACGTTCATACGAGATGGTACACCCAATGGGTTCAATACGATATCTACCGGCACACCGTTAGCATCGTGTGGCATGTCTTCAACAGGTAAAATGTTAGATACAACACCTTTGTTACCGTGACGACCAGCCATTTTATCACCAGGCTGAATACGACGTTTAACTGCCAGGTAAACTTTAACAACTTTCAGAACACCAGTTGTTAACTCATCACCAGTCGAAAGCTTACGTTTCTTCTCTGCAAACTTCTCATCAATTTCTGCGCTCTTCTCTTTCAAGAACACTTGAATTTGAGATAAACGTTCAGCAATTGCTTCGTCTGTAGGTTGGATTTCAAGTAAGTCAACAAGTTCTAAACCAGACAACATATCTTCAACGAGCTTGTCGCCACGTTTAGTCGAACCACCACCGTTAGACTCTTGACCATTAAGCAAACGAATTACACGCTCACGAGCTGCTTCTTCAAAGATCTTGTATTCTTCTTTCAAGTCTTTACGGTAAGCGTCAAGCTGTGCTTTTTCAATTGCCATCGCACGGTCATCTTTCTCTAAGCCATCACGAGTGAAGACTTGAACATCGATAACTGTACCTTTAGTACCAGATGGAACACGTAAAGATGAGTCTTTAACGTCAGCTGCTTTCTCACCAAAGATTGCACGAAGCAATTTTTCTTCAGGAGTTAACTGAGTTTCACCTTTAGGCGTTACTTTACCAACAAGGATGTCACCAGCAGTAACTTCCGCACCGATATAAACGATACCCGATTCATCAAGTTTAGAAAGTGCAGCTTCACCTACGTTAGGAATATCGGCAGTAATTTCTTCTGCACCTAACTTAGTATCACGCGCTACACATGATAATTCTTGAATATGAATAGAAGTTAAACGGTCTTCTTGAAGTACACGCTCAGATAATAAGATCGAGTCTTCGTAGTTGTAACCATTCCACGTCATGAACGCTACACGCATGTTTTGACCAAGCGCAAGCTCACCCATATCTGTTGACGGACCGTCTGCCAGAATGTCACCGCGAGCAACTTTGTCGCCTAAATTCACGATAATATTTTGGTTGATACAAGTGTTTTGGTTAGAACGTGTATATTTAATGAGGTTGTAAATATCTACACCAGCCTCACCTGCAATCATTTCATCTTCGTTTACACGAATAACGATACGAGAAGCATCTACATATTCAATCGCACCACCACGGTTTGCGATCACACATACGCCTGAGTCACGTGCAACGTTCGCTTCCATACCTGTACCTACAAGCGGTTTATCCGCACGTAGAGTAGGAACCGCCTGACGTTGCATGTTTGAACCCATCAATGCACGGTTCGCGTCATCGTGTTCAAGGAATGGAATAAGTGATGCAGCTACAGATACAACCTGCTGTGCAGATACATCCATATGCGTCACTTTTTCAGGTGGCATACGTACAAAGTCACCTTGGTGACGAACAGAAACAAAATCTTCTGTTAAGTTACCATCTTTATCTATCGCAGAATCGGCCTGTGCAATAACAGTACCTACTTCTTCAATAGCAGAAAGGTATTCAACAGCATCAGTTACTCGGCCATCTACCACTTTACGGTAAGGTGTTTCCAAGAAACCAAAATCATTCGCTTTTGCATAAACAGAAAGCGAGTTGATCAAACCAATGTTTGGACCTTCCGGCGTTTCAATTGGACATACACGACCATAGTGAGTTTGATGTACGTCACGTACTTCAAAGCCCGCACGTTCACGCGTTAAACCACCAGGCCCAAGCGCTGAAACACGACGTTTATGTGTAATCTCAGATAATGGGTTGTTTTGATCCATAAACTGAGACAATTGGCTTGAACCAAAGAATTCTTTGATTGCAGCTGCAACTGGTTTTGCGTTAATGAGATCTTGCGGAGATAAATTATCTGTTTCTGCTTGGCTTAAACGCTCTTTAACAGCACGTTCAACACGAACCAAACCAACACGGAATTGGTTTTCAGTCATTTCACCAACAGAACGTACACGACGGTTACCCAAGTGATCGATATCATCGACTTCACCTTTACCGTTACGGATTTCAACTAATGTACGTAATACATCGATGATATCTTCGTGCGATAAAATACCTTCTACTTCACGTGACTTCTGGTCAGTACCAACTTCGTATGGGCGACCCAAACGACGGTTGAATTTCATACGACCTACTGGAGATAAGTCATAACGTTCAGAAGAGAAGAATAAGTTATTAAATAAGTTTTCAGCAGCTTCTTTTGTTGGTGGCTCGCCTGGACGCATTACTTTATAGATTTCAACTAATGCTTCTTCACGACCAGATGTTGTGTCAGCACGTAATGAGTCAGCAACAAATGAACCACGGTCAATATCGTTCGTAAATAAGATATTGAACTGTTTAACACCGCCTTCTGCCAGTTTCACCATAACTTCATGGCTTAACAATGTATTTGCAGCAATCACATCACCATTACGTAAAGTAATATCTTCGGCAGTGATACGCTCATACAAGTACTCATCAGGAACTGATAGCTTAGCTAAACCAGAAGCTTCCATTTGACGTACGTGACGTGCATTAATACGTTTACCTTGCTCAACAATGATTTTGCCATCATTGTCTGCAATATCAAATTGCGCCATTTCGCCACGCAGACGATCTGGAACGAGGTCAATTTGATAGCTACCCATATCAAGATATACAGGCACTTTTTCATAGAACAAATTCAAAATTTGTTCATTGTTATAACCCAATGCACGCAACACAACAGTTGCTAATAATTTACGACGACGGTCAATACGTACATAAACTAAATCTTTTGCATCAAATTCGAAATCTAACCATGAACCACGGTAAGGAATAATACGTGCAGAATAAAGTACTTTACCACTTGAATGTGTTTTGCCTTTATCGTGATCAAAGAACACACCAGGTGAACGGTGTAATTGAGATACGATTACACGCTCAGTACCATTGATCACAAAGGTACCATTGTCTGTCATGAGTGGCATTTCACCCATGTAGACTTCTTGTTCACGTACGTCTTTAATAGATTTAGTTTCGCGATCTTTAATAATCAAACGAATTTTTACGCGCATTGGTGCCGCATAAGTCGAACCACGTAAAATACATTCACGCACATCAAACTCAGGCTTACCAAGGCTATACTCAACAAATTCTAAAGCAGCATTGCCAGAATAACTTTCTATAGGGAAAACTGAACGAAATGCGGCTTGGAGACCGATATCTTCGCGGTTTTTTGGAGATTTGCCACCTTGCAAGAACGTTCTATACGAATCGACCTGGATCGAAAGTAAGTACGGTGCTTCCATTACTTGGGGCAATTTACCAAAATTCTTACGGATCCGTTTCTTTTCGGTATATGAGTATGCCATCTGGAGTCCTCGGAAAGTAAACCAAGCCCGCCTGCAGAACGGGCTCAGAAGGAATTACACAGGCCGATATGGCCACCACTGTTTACAAATGCTGCAATTTTTAGTGGTATTAAAACGCTTAACAATATTTTTTAAAAAGAAAAATATTGGTAAACATTTGAAATTACTCTGATTATTCTAAAACACGACAATTATTGTACAGAACAAACAAAAATCGAGCCGATTATTGTAACGCAAAAAGGCTGATGACCCAAGAGCCATCAGCCATTTTATGGAGCCGATTTAAAAACCGACTCCTTTTACAATTACTTAAGTGTAACTGTAGCACCAGCTTCTTCAAGTTTCTTCTTAAGTTCTTCGCCTTCTTCTTTAGAAACGCCTTCTTTAAGAACTTGAGGAGCACCTTCAACTAGGTCTTTAGCTTCTTTAAGACCAAGGCCAGTTGCTTCACGAACTGCTTTAATTACAGCTACTTTGTTAGCACCAAAAGAAGTCAACTCAACGTTGAATTCAGATTGTTCTTCAGCAGCAGCAGCAGCAGGAGCAGCAGCTACAGCTACAGCAGCAGCAGATACGTTGAATTTTTCTTCAAAAGCAGAAATAAGTTCAACAAGTTCAAGAACAGTTTTTTCAGCAACTGCGTTTAGGATTTCTTCGTTTGTTAAAGCCATGAGATTAACTCCAAATGGGTATTGAATGGTGTGGAAGTAGATTTAAGCTTAAGCAGCTTCTGACTCGTTTTTCTCTTGAAGCGCTGTAAGTAAGCGACCCAATTTCGAAATAGGAGCTTGAAGAACAGATGCGAGCATAGTAAGCGCTTTTTCTTGGTTTGGAAGGTTTGCGATAACGCTAACTTCAGCACCTTGATAAAGTTTGCCGTCAAATGCAGCAGCTTTTAATTCAAATGCTTTGTTAGTTTTAGCAAATTCTTCAAACAAGCGTGCAGCTGCACCCATATCGTCTTCAGAAGTTGAGAATGCTAAGATTGTTGGGCCAACAAGGTTGTCATTCAAGATTGCAAATTGCGTATCTTGAAGAGCACGTTTAGCCAAAGTATTACGTACAACACGTGTAGCAACACCTAGTTTACGAGCTTCAACACGAAGAGCAGTTAATTGCTCAACAGTTAAACCTTGATAGTCAGCAACAACGGCAGCGAACGCTGTAGAAGCAGTTTGAGCCACTTCAGCAACGATCTGTTTTTTGCTTTCAATAAGAAGAGCCATTGTAAAACCTCCTAACGGTGATTTATGTACTCAAAAAAGTACACTCCCAATTCGCAAGTCAACAAAGATTTGACTTACACGCGGAGGAGGAATAAATCACACCACCGCGTCTACGCAGGCTGGGCTATTAAGAAGATATTCAAAAGAAGTCTCTTCGCCTGTGGTCTTTGACGCTGATAAATTTACATTTATCAATTCAAAGTCCGCCTGATGAGTGAGGAAACAAAGCATTACTTTGAATGAGTATAAAAAATCTATGATTTTTTATACTCTGCCCTCAATCAGGACTTTAAAATTCTTGACTAAGTTTTAAACTTAGTTAGAAACGTTGCTTACATCAACAGTAAGACCAGGACCCATAGTTGAGCTCAAAGTGATCTTTTTGATGTAAACACCTTTAGAAGTTGCAGGTTTTAACTTTTTCAAGTCAGCAACTAAGGTTTCAACGTTTTGACGGATAGCAGCAGCCTCAAAGCCTAACTGACCGATCGCAGCATGGATAATACCCGCTTTGTCTACACGGTAACGAGCCTGACCAGATTTAGCGTTTTTAACAGCATTCGCTACATCAGGAGTTACAGTACCAACTTTAGGGTTTGGCATTAAACCACGTGGACCAAGAATTGTACCGAGCTTACCAACAACACGCATAGCGTCAGGAGCAGCGATTACAACATCAAAGTTAAGGTTTCCACCTTGGATGCTTTCTGCAAGGTCATCAAAACCTACGATGTCCGCACCAGCTTCTTTAGCAGCTTCTGCTTGCGCGCCTTGAGCAAATACCGCTACACGTACAGTTTTACCAGTACCAGCAGGTAATGTAGTCGCACCACGAACAACCTGATCAGATTTACGCGGATCTACACCAAGGTTTACAGCTACATCTAAAGATTCTTTGAACTTCGCAGCAGGTAAGCTGTTAAGAACTTGAACCGCTTCTTCCAAAGTGTAAACTTTGTTTGCTTCAACAGCAGCAGCAATGGCTTTTTGACGTTTAGTTAACTTTGCCATGTCTTATAGCTCCACTTCCAAGCCCATAGAACGTGCAGAACCAGCGATGGTACGTACACGTGCGTCTAAATCAGCACCAGTTAAATCTGGTTCTTTAGTAGTCGCAATTTCTTCTAACTGAGCACGAGTCAACTTACCAACTTTAGTTTTGTTTGGTACAGGTGAACCTTTTTGGATACCAGCAGCTTTCTTAAGAAGAATAGAAGCTGGTGGAGTTTTCATGATGAATGTGAACGACTTGTCGTTATACACAGTAATCACTACAGGAATTGGAAGACCTTGTTCAACTTTTTGTGTAGCAGCATTGAATTCTTTACAGAATGCCATGATGTTTACACCACGTTGACCTAATGCAGGACCAATTGGTGGAGATGGATTTGCTTTACCAGCTGGAACTTGCAGCTTGATATAGCCGTCAATCTTCTTAGCCATTTTAAAATACCTCTGGGTACAAACGCCGCTAGGCTCCCCAATGTTTACGCTACACTTTTATTACAACAACAATGCCCGATAAAATCGGGCGTTTTTCAACCAATTAAGATTAAATCGTTTTTTCGACTTGGCGAAACTCGAGTTCAACCTGAGTTGGTCGATTAAATACGTTAATCGTCAACGTTAAACGTGACTTCTCATATTGAACTTCTTCCACAACACCTTTAAAGTCTGTGAATGGACCGTCAATAACAAGTAATTCTTCGCCTGGCTCAAACATCGTCTTAGGACGTGGTGCTTCACCTGTATTACGTACACGCGCAAGAATCGCATCCGCTTCACGCTGAGTGATTGGTGCTGGTTTTTCAGGTGTACCACCGATAAAACCTAGAACCTTTGGACATTCTTTAACGATATGCCAAGTATCATCATTCATTTCCATTTCGACTAACACATAGCCAGGAAAGAATTTGCGCTCAGATTTACGTTTCTTACCATCCTTCATTTCTACCACTTCTTCGGTAGGAACAAGGACATCACCAAAGCTATCAGCAACAGCGCTACGCTGGATTCGTTCTGTAAGTGAACGTAACACTTGTTTTTCATAGCCAGAGTAGGCATGAATAATGTACCAACGTTTCATAGCTCTTTTACCCGATAATCAACTTAATTAACCAACCCAAACCATAGTCAAAGCACCATAAAACCAATGATGCAACAACTACAACCAATAGAACCTGCCACGATGTGGTGACTGTTTCTTGTTTTGTTGGCCAAGTTACTCGACGCAATTCGACTCGTGCATCTTTTAGCAAACGAACGAAGCCTTTACCTTGATGGGTGGCGTATAATAAACCTAAAGCCACAACGATACAAGCAAAAATTGCCCCAACGCGCACCCAAATATTGTTTGCAGGTGCCCAATGCGCTGGTAAATACTGATTCGCCATAACAGCTAAAACCAATAATGCAATCGCAATCACCCATAGAACAATATCTAGAGGCGAACCAGAACGAACAACTTCAGCAGAATTATTTCTTTGAGGAATTGGCGCGTCGCTCAATGCGTCACGCGATTTATCATTCGACATTTTTGTACTCGTCGTAGAACTCGCGACTTATTATATGAACAACTAAGCCAGCATCAAGCTTTTTATTTGAAAATATGGCAGGCCAGGAGGGACTCGAACCCCCAACATTCGGTTTTGGAGACCGACGCTCTACCAATTGAACTACTGACCTATAATGCAAGTTGAGAGCCAAAGCCCTCAACCTGAGACGAAATCCGTCACTATATTATGCTTATGCAGTTACTTTCGCAACAACACCAGCACCTACAGTACGACCACCTTCACGGATCGCAAAACGTAGACCTGGGTCCATTGCGATTGGGTGGATTAATTCTACTGACATTTCAACGTTGTCACCTGGCATAACCATTTCAACGCCGTCTTGTAATTGGATTGCGCCAGTTACGTCAGTTGTACGGAAGTAGAACTGTGGACGGTAGCCGTTAAGGAATGGAGTATGACGACCACCTTCTTCTTTAGAAA
>NZ_JABFFO010000029.1:0-307 GCF_016124155.1 Acinetobacter sp. AC1-2 | reverse complement strand
GTACATTAGGTGCGTTGACGACAACGGACAACATCACTTGGACAGCAGTGTTTACGCCAGATGGCACAGGCACAGCACCAAGCATTACTGTGGCTGATAATACTTACACAGATATTGCAGGTAACCTGGGTACAGGTGATGTACTTGATGGTACTGATGGTTTCGTTGTAGATATTGTTCCACCGACGCTTGCGATCAGTGCAACTGACCTGAATCTTGGTCTTGGTGAAAGCACCACAGTAACCTTCACCTTCAGTGAAGCAGTAACTGGCTTTGATGCAACAGATGTGACCTTGGCAGGCGGTAC
>NZ_JABFFO010000028.1:0-309 GCF_016124155.1 Acinetobacter sp. AC1-2 | reverse complement strand
CTGGCTTGACGACAACGGACAACATCACCTGGACAGCAGTGTTTACGCCAGATGGCACAGGCACAGCACCAAGCATTGCAGTGGCTGATGGTAGCTACACTGATACCTTGGGTAACCCTGGTATAGGTGATGTACTTGATGGTACAGACGGCTTCATCGTTGACTTGATTGCACCGGTAGTGGGCTTCACAGATGCTTCTACCAATGACACAACCCCTGCGTTGACCGGTACGATCGATGATCCTGCTGCGACTGTGGTGGTGACGGTTGATGGTGTGGATTACCCAGCGACCAACAATGGCGACGGTA
>NZ_JABFFO010000027.1:0-309 GCF_016124155.1 Acinetobacter sp. AC1-2 | reverse complement strand
GTACATTAGGTGCGTTGACGACAACGGACAACATCACTTGGACAGCAGTGTTTACGCCAGATGGCACAGGCACAGCACCAAGCATTACTGTGGCTGATAATACTTACACAGATATTGCAGGTAACCTAGGTACAGGTGATGTACTGGATGGTACTGATGGTTTCGTTGTGGACATTGTTCCACCAACGCTTGCGATTACGACAGATGACCTTGAACTTGCAGCAGGCGAAACAGCGAACATCACCTTCACGTTCAGTGAAGCGGTTACAGGCTTTGATGCCAGTGATATCACTTTAGTTGGTGGTACAT
>NZ_JABFFO010000026.1:0-323 GCF_016124155.1 Acinetobacter sp. AC1-2 | reverse complement strand
CACCGTGGTTGGCGGTACATTGACTGCCTTGACGACAACTGATAACATCACCTGGACAGCAGTGTTCACGCCAGATGGCACAGGCACAGCACCAAGCATTGCAGTGGCTGATGGTAGCTACACTGATGTATTGGGTAACCCGGGTACAGGCGATGTACTTGATGGTACAGACGGCTTTATCGTTGACATTGTTCCGCCAACGCTTGCGATTACGACAGATGACCTTGAACTTGCAGCAGGCGAAACAGCGAACATCACCTTCACGTTCAGTGAAGCGGTTACAGGCTTTGATGCCAGTGATATCACTTTAGTTGGTGGTACAT
>NZ_JABFFO010000025.1:0-378 GCF_016124155.1 Acinetobacter sp. AC1-2 | reverse complement strand
TGGTATCTACTGTTACCACAGCGGTGTCTGTACCGACATTACCTGCTGCATCTGTTGCAGTCACGGTAATGGTGTGTGGACCGTCGGTGAGTGCAGGCAAGGTATTGTCTGCAAGCGTCCAGGTGCCGTCACCATTGTTTACTGCCGGGTAGTCAGTGCCATCCACATTCACAACCACAGTTGCTGTTGGATCATTGACTGTACCGGTGAGCGCTGGGGTGCTGTCATTGGTGAGTACATCATCAAGCGCAACCACTGGTGGCGTGATGTCCGCAGACACCGTACCTGTGCCTGGCAATGAGGTATTGCCTGCAGGGTCAGTCGCTGTTGCTGTTACGGTTTGACCGTCAGTCAAGTCACCTGGGTTTGGTACTGACC
>NZ_JABFFO010000024.1:0-410 GCF_016124155.1 Acinetobacter sp. AC1-2 | reverse complement strand
CGACCACAACCAATAGGCTCAGTAAAACGCCGACGTGCTCAGTGCGCCGCAGGAGACGAGCTTCCCTCTGCACCAGCCGCTCTATGGCTGAGGTCAGGTCGCGGTCGTCGGAAGGGTCCTTTGCAATCGGCGCGAAGCGGATAGGTCTGGCAGTCTCTTCTTTCACACCCGCTCCTTCGTCCGGATGCGGACAAATGCATGGATTCGCCTTATACGTGCCCGGATCGAGCGGCTGACTCCATACAGTGTCCCCAAAATGGCCAAGCACAAGGCGGACACCCCGGCAACGGCGAGTGCGGAGAGCTGGAGCGTTCGGGCGCAGGAACCGCGCTGGGCGGCGTAGTCGATCGCCGCTTCGGACGTCGGTCCGCCGAAAGCTGCGACGTCGATTGCGTAGAGCACCTGCGGTT
>NZ_JABFFO010000023.1:0-415 GCF_016124155.1 Acinetobacter sp. AC1-2 | reverse complement strand
AAGCCTGGCTGCTGGCGATCCTCAGCGTGATCGTATCGGGTGCCGCCGGCGCCGTCGGGGCGCTTGCCCCCGCGATCGGCTGGCGCGGCCCCCTCGTGGTGGCGATTCTCCTGTTCCTCTACCTGGCCTTCGCCTGATCGCGCGAAGATAACCGCGCGCCCGATTGGACGAGCGGTTCGATGACGCGTTGAAGCGCGGCTGTCCTGTCGGCAGCCCGCGGGTTACATTCCCACTTATTCCATCAGCGCAATCTTCATTCGCGTCTCGAAAAGCCGTGCCGGTTCGCGCATTCGGGAGGCCAAGCTTATCCAGGGGAAGCCTCGCATGCGCATCGCTGTGCTGTCCGAGACGGACTCTGCGGAGCCGCGGGTGGCCGCGGTCCCGGAGACCGTCAAAAAGTTCAAGGCGCTCGGTG
>NZ_JABFFO010000022.1:0-422 GCF_016124155.1 Acinetobacter sp. AC1-2 | reverse complement strand
GTGGTGAGCACGTTCTCCTTCTCGATGTGGAAGGCGGCGGCCGTCACGCTGAGGCCGTCGAACAGGTCGAGCTTGGTCCCGACCTCGTAGGCGAACCCGGTCTCGGGCGCGAAGGGCCGCGACGCGCTGTCGAAGCCGGTGTTCGGGCGGAACGAGGCGGCGACGTTGCCGTAGAGGGCCAGGAACGACAGCGGCTGGTAGACGAGGCCGGCACGCGGCGAGAAGCCGGTGCGGTCCTGCTCGGTCCGTTCGTTCGCGACCTTGTCCCGGAAGGTCTGGTTGTAGAAGTCGGTGCGGTTGCCCAGCAGCAGCTTCCATTCCGGGCTGAGCGCGATCTGATCCTGGAGGTAGACCGCCGTGTTGCCGACGTTCTCGCTGGCGCTGTAGCGGCGCGTGAACGGAGGCTTGGCCTGCCCGTAGAC
>NZ_JABFFO010000021.1:0-504 GCF_016124155.1 Acinetobacter sp. AC1-2 | reverse complement strand
CAGGTGACTTGACTGACGGTCAAACCGTAACAGCAACAGCGACTGACCCTGCAGGCAATACTTCATTGCCAGGTTCAGGGGTGGTGTCTGCGGACATCACGCCACCAGTGGTTGCGCTTGATGATGTATTAACCAATGACAGCACACCTGCACTCACCGGTACAGTCAATGATCCGACTGCGACAGTGGTGGTGAATGTAGATGGCACTGACTACCCGGCAGTAAACAATGGTGACGGCACCTGGAGTCTTGCAGACAATAGCTTGCCTGTACTGACCGATGGTCCACACACCATTACTGTGACTGCAACAGATGCAGCAGGTAATGTCGGTACAGACACGGCTGTGGTAACAGTAGATACCACTGCACCAGTAATAGGCTTCACAGATGCTTCTACCAATGACACAACCCCTGCGTTGACCGGTACGATCGATGATCCTGCTGCGACTGTGGTGGTGACGGTTGATGGTGTGGATTACCCAGCGACCAACAATGGTGACGGTA
>NZ_JABFFO010000020.1:0-634 GCF_016124155.1 Acinetobacter sp. AC1-2 | reverse complement strand
GGGTGAAGGTCGCTGTCCAGGTCAAACCGCCATCTGCTGTGCTCAAGCCAGCTAAAGTACCGCCTGCCAAGGTCACATCTGTTGCATCAAAGCCAGTTACTGCTTCACTGAAGGTGAAGGTTACTGTGGTGCTTTCACCAAGACCAAGATTCAGGTCAGTTGCACTGATCGCAAGCGTCGGTGCCACTACATCTGAAGTCAGGCCAGCCAAGCTTGCGCCTGTACCTAAGTTACCTGCAAGGTCAGTATAAGTGTTATCCGCCACACTGATGCTCGGTGCTGTTGCACTGCCATCTTGGGTGAAGGTCGCTGTCCAGGTCAAACCGCCATCTGCTGTGCTCAAGCCAGCTAAAGTACCGCCTGCCAAGGTCACATCTGTTGCATCAAAGCCAGTCACTGCTTCACTGAAGGTGAAGGTTACTGTGGTGCTTTCACCGAGACCAAGATTCAGGTCAGTTGCACTGATCGCAAGCGTCGGTGCCACTACATCTGAAGTCAGGCCAGCCAAGCTTGCGCCTGTACCTAAGTTACCTGCAAGGTCAGTATAGGTGTTATCCGCCACACTGATGCTCGGTGCTGTTGCACTGCCATCTTGGGTGAAGGTCGCTGTCCAGGTCAAACCGCCATCTGCTGT